>JBPEXY010000203.1:0-13120 GCA_052031065.1 Immundisolibacteraceae bacterium
CGCAAAATCAACGCGGATGGGCTGACGCTGACACCCGGATTAATCGACGCGCATACCCATTATGACGCCCAGGTCTGCTGGGATGGCCTGCTTACCTCGTCACCAGAACATGGTGTTACCACCGTCATTACCGGCAACTGTGGTGTCGGGGTAGCACCTGCGCGGCCCGACCTGCACGAACTGCTGATCGGTGATCTGGTCAATGTCGAGGGCATGCCCTACGAAGTGCTCAAGCAGGGTATCGACTGGCGCTGGGAGAGCTTTGGCGAATACCTCGATGCAATCGACGACTCCGGTCTGGGTATCAATGTGGCCGCGCTGGCGGCGATTACCCCGATGCGGCATCTGATCATGGGTGAAGCGGCGCGCAAGCGGGGCGCTACCGATGCGGAGGCGGCGCAGATCGGCGCAGAATTTGGCCGGGCGATGGACGCAGGAGCCTTTGGCTTCTCAACCACTATTCTCGGTATTCATGTCGGTTATGGGGGTGAACCGCTGGCCTGTCGCCACGCCGGCAACAACGAATACCAGGCACTCTGTAGTGAACTAAAACAGCGTGATCGAGGCTCCATCCAGCTCACGGTCACCCCCACCGATACCCTGACTCAGGAGCATCGTGATTTTCTTGAACTGCTGGTCAATGAAAGTGGTCGGCCGGTGACCTGGGTGGGCAGTTTCAACACGCCTGGTAATTACCACTCCTACCTGGAAAAACTGGCAGCCGTGGAAGACCTGATCAGCCGGGACAAACTGGTGCCGATGACCACCTGTCACCCGATCAAGTTTCAGTTTCACCTGCGCAATCCGGTGATTCTTGGGCTGTTCGAAGCCATGCGCCCGGTGATGGCAATGGAGCTTGAGCAGAAAAGAGAGCAGTACCGCAGCGCAGACTTTCGTCAGCGTCTGGTCACCGACATCGAAAAGAACGAGGCCCTCGGCCGGGATTTCTGGCACCGGGTGCGCCTGATCGATGGTGAACGGGAACAGACGCTACGGCTTGCCGAAGGCAAAAAAACTATCGCGCAGATGGCCGCCGATGCCGGTAAACAGCCGGTCGACGTGCTGTTTGAGATCGCCTTTGATGACGACCTCGGTGCCATTTTTGAACTGGTGACGTTGAACCACGACCGGGGTGAGGTCATACCTCTGATCAAGGACGACCGCCTGATTATCGGTCTCTCTGACGCCGGCGCCCATGTCGACATGATGTGTGATGCCGGATTTGGTACCTACATGCTCGGTAAATGGGTGCGCGAAGAGCAAGTGCTTGCCGTGGAAGAGGCGATTCGCCGACTCACCGCCGAGCAGGCGGATTTTTTCGGTATTGCCCGTCGCGGCAGAATCGCCGAGGGCAACTTCGCCGATCTGGCCCTGTTTGATCTTACCCGGGTGATGCCAATGGAGTCAGAGAAAGCCTTCGATCTGCCCGGTGGTGGCAAGCGCTGGGTACAGCACGCCGACGGGGTACACGGTACCTTCGTTAATGGTGAGCTACTCTACCAGGACGGCATCTATCAGGGCGGTATGCCCGGCAGAGTTCTGCGCAGTTACGATAGCTGACCGACGCGATATCGGGGTGTTCCCGGAGCGGTTAACCGGGTACCAACACCGCTTTAACGGTTTCCTGGGCGGCCACCGCCTCCAGTGCCTGCTGGCTCTGCTCAACCGTAAACCGGTGGGTAATTGCCTCCGCCATTGGCAGTCGTTTCTGCTGCATCTGCGCCACCTGAATGGCCTGGTACAGAAACTGCGGCCCGGCCAGGGCCGTGCCAATAATTTTGAGATTGCCGTTGTTGATCAGGCGCGGTTCTACCGCTACGGTGCCCGGCGCAGACCAGAGGCCAACAATCAAATAGCGCCCGGCCGGGGCTACCAGTTGCAACCCTTCGCCAAAAGCTTCCAGCACGCCAGCGGCTTCGATCACCACCTCCGCTCCACGGCCATGGGTAAGTTCACGTACCCGCTCGGTACGCTCAGCCACGCTGGTCACTTCGGTAATATCAATCGTGTGATCGGCCCCCAGTTTACGGGCCATTGCCAGCCGCAGGGCTGGCGCGCCAATCATGATCACCTGATGGGCGCCTGCCAGATGAGCCAGCATGGTAGCTGCCAGTCCCACCGGGCCAGATCCCTGCACGACGACGGTCTGACCGGTTTGAATACCGCCGAGTCGCTCCATCCCCTGCAACATGGTTGGCATGGCACAGCCAAAAGCAATCACCGCTTCCGACGAAGTATCATCCGGCAGCTTGTAGAAGGGCAGTCCTGCACCCAGCGTAATCACTTCACTATACGTTGAAGGTGTCGGCGCGTTGGCGTCACCAAACAGCGAAGCAAAAGCGTTTTCGCACATGGAAACATCATTGAGGATGGTGCAGGGGTAGCAGTGATGACACGGCGTAACCGGTTGCCAGTAGACCCGGTCTCCAATCGAGATCGGAGCGCCTGCACTGTCGGTGGTGAGACCCTCGCCCAACTCTTCAATAATGCCTATCCCTTCATGGCCGAGTACCACCGGACCGGGTAGCGGTACCTCGCCATGCCAGAAATGGACATCGGTACCGCAGACCCCGCCGAACTGAAGTTTCAATACCGCTTCGCCCGGCCCGGCACCGGGGCTTTCCCGTTCCCAGATTTCGATCGGTTGATGGGCGCCTGTGAGTACCGCACGTTTACCGGTTCTGCTGGTCATTTCTCCTCTCCCGGGAAAGTAGTGGTAGTGATCACTGACCACTTAATCAAATTCAATAATCCCACATGAAGCGAGTTGTTGAAAACCATCGGTGACCCGATCAATGATCGCTTCGCTACTGCCCAGTTTTTTCAGCTCGTTTACGAGATGGTTCACGTTGGTATTGCTGTCAATCTGCTGCAGTAGTGGCGCAAAACCATCGTTTAACTCGACAGTTTGATGGTCAACTCTTACTTGATAATGGTTGGCTTTGGTTACCACCGCACGGCTAATGAATAGAGTCGGTTGTTCGTGACCCAGCAATTCCTGAAGCTGATTTGGGGTTGGTGGCTGTTCGCGGAGTGTTTGCCAGTTAAACGGTGAATAGATAGACATCAGCGCCTGCTTAAGACCGGTGTAGGAGAGTGGTAGCAGAAACGCGGCAACGTTGGCAGCCAGTGTGACCGGTCGATCCCGCCAATCAGCTGGTAGATTCTCAGGCGCTGTATGGGTTAGCTCTGTGGAGAACTGCGGATTGATTTGGTCAGTCTTCGAGCTCGTTTCTCTGTCTAATTCCAACTGCTGCAAGACACTGTTTTTCAGCGCCGCGCTACTCCAGGCGAGAGTGCATTCGGCATCGATCAGCGCACCGATCACGGTCTGCTGTTGAGCGGACTCGAACTTAACTGCGCTTCGTTGCGATTGCAGAGCTTCCCTGAGTTGCTGGGTAAATCGACTACACCGCTCGTCGGCGGGTGCGCGCATGGTGGTGGTGTTCACCAGTCGCTCCAGTAATCCCCTCCCGCCGGGCAGGGCGGCCAGCAGCGCGAAGGTCGCTGGTAATTGAAGACTATACTGCTGAAGAATCTGGTCTCTACGCAGCTGGGCATCAATCTGCAGGCCGCTGGGTAGTATGGTGCTGAAGTCGTGTTGTTCCTCCTGGCTGAGCCGGTACCCGGCAAGCGCAGCGCTACCGTCCACGCAGAACCGGTTGCGTAGGTTGGCGTCAAACAGCAGGTCGAAGAGCGCGCGTTCCTGTTCCTGGAAACTCACAGCAGAGCATCCCCACATCGTGGCTGAGGGTTC
Source organism: Immundisolibacteraceae bacterium (assembly GCA_052031065.1). Lineage (GTDB taxonomy): Bacteria > Pseudomonadota > Gammaproteobacteria > Immundisolibacterales > Immundisolibacteraceae > JBPEXY01. The sequence goes on from JBPEXY010000203.1 coordinate 3,758, forward strand.
TTCGCCCTCTCTACCAGCGTTGAGCAGCTGCTGAGTTGTGCTACCCGCGTGCGCAGGTCGCCGAGCGTTGATAACACTGTGGCAGCACTCATCCCCTCGCATTCGTAGCAGACGGCTTTGAGGTTGGTCAGTAAGGGCAGTAACAGCGAGAGCATTTCCCACGAGGGCTGCAGGATCGGTGACTCATGGGCATCGACGTAAACTGCCGGGTTGGTTGAAATCAGAGGTGTGTCGTACTGTTGCAGACGACCGCCGGCAATGTGTATTTCGATGACCCTTTCGACCGGTAAATCGGAGAGACTTTCCTGTAGTTTCTGGCCACTGGCGATCTCCCAGGAGACCAGATGGCCCATATCCAGAAGCAGGGCGCAGTCACAGCGTTCCGCCAGCTCGCCAAAAAAGCTCAGCAGTGGCATGTTGCCGGTGACAAAGGAAAACGGTGGGGGTTCAATAGCGAGGGGTAGCCTGATCGCATTCTGCACTTCAACAATGCGGTCGGCGGCCAGTTCCAATGCCTGACGATTCAACAGTGGTGGTATAAAGCCGCCGAGTTGTGCGGAATATCCGGGTCCCTCCTGCCAGAAGCAGTAGGCCAGGTCCTGGGCGAACCAGGGCGAGTTAACCTGTTCAATATGGCGACGGGTTTCGGCGAGCCAGGCTGGGCTGTTCTGGAACGAGCCACAGAAATTGATGTAAGCGGGGTGGAATAGCAGTGGCACACCAGCGGCACGGATGCGTTTGGTCTGCGGTGCGATTTCTTCCACATCCAGCTGCCCGGCGTATTCGATGAAATCGGGCCCCCCTGAACTACCCGCGAGGGCTAGCGGGTCGGGCTCTGCGGTCAGACTCAGACTGACGCCAACTCCAAGAGTTGGCAGTGAGGGAAAAGGCAGGGTCATGGGGAATCCAGAGTTGGCACCAGGTTCGTCGATGGTATACACGATGGCCCTGAAAGACACCAGTATCAACAATGGCCGGGGGAGGCCGGGTTGGCAATGAGGGCGAAATGAAAATTAACCGGGTTGGGGTGGTGCATCCTGGGGCGATGGGCGTCTCGCTGGCGGCTGCTATCGCCGAGTCGGGTGTCGAGGTTCTGTGGGCCTCGTCGGGGCGCAGTCAGGCAACGCGGGACAGGGCAGAGCGTCATCGGCTAACCGATACGGTAACGATCGCTGAGCTGGTGACACAATGTCAGCTGATTTTGAGTATCTGTCCGCCCGACGCAGCGAGATCCCTGGCCCGCGAGGTCGCCGAGTCTGGTTTTGACGGGATCTATGTTGATGCCAATGCGATTGCACCGGCAACTGCGATTGAGATTGGTGAAACCATCGCTGCTGCCGGGGGCTCATTTGTCGATGGTGGTGTTATTGGCGGACCGGCCTGGAAGCCAGGTACGACCTGGCTACATCTATCTGGTGGTTCTGCGCAGTGGATCGCCCCACTGCTCAACGCTGGTCCCCTCGAGGTTAACGTGCTGGGTGATCAACCTGGCCGGGCGTCAGCGTTAAAAATGGTTTTTGCCGCGCAGACCAAGGGCAGCAGTGCGCTGCTGCTGGCGACTCTGGCTGCAGCTCAGGCCCTTGATGTACTTGAGCCCTTGCAGGCCCAGTGGCGGGCACTATCAATGCCGTTGGCTGATGGATTGTCCAGCCAGGTTGAAGCTGCAGCGCGCAAGGCGTGGCGGTTTGCGGGGGAAATGGAAGAAGTTTCGGCTACTTTTGCCGATGCTGGTGTGGATGGGCAGTTTCATGCCGTAGCAGCCAAAATCTACCGTGATCTTGCCGATCTGCAAAGCAGTCAGGAGCTGCCCGCGCTGGAACAGCTCCTGCACCGATTGATTGAAAACTGATCGTGGATAAACCGATTTCCGTCTGTACCGCTATGCTGACAGGTGTTCCCTGATTATCTTGTAAAGCTCATCCTTGTGGCGAAGCCGATCTTTTTTGCGCTCCTCCAGATATTCATCAGAGGTGTTTTCCGCACCGGTTTCAATGCGGTGCACTTCGTGGTCAATGTCGTGGTACTCGTCGAACAGTCGTGCAAAGTGATTATTGCTCATCTTCAGGTCGTGAATCGCCTCCCGGTGTTCCGGGAATTCATGCAGAAGATCATGTTTTTCCAGTGGCATTGAATGCTCCTTTCAATGGTTGCGAGATCGAATCTCGTTCTTGTCGACGTCCAGCTATTTTCTATTATGTTGGACTCCGCGGTGACGATGACTGACCCAGATCACCCCGCGGGTATCGTTCTGATTTGAGAAATAAAAAATGTTTCTACATGGCGCGTCAGTGGAGCTTCTGGCACCCCGATATCACTCTGGCCAACCGGTAGAAAATCGAACAATACCTGCAAATCTGTCAAGCATGCTAATCCACTATACTTGCGGTTTTCCTGGCTGCTGATTGATGACTCGTGGCGTCAGGACAACATGCCGATGAGGAGCGCGCGTTATGTTTGATCTGTTAATCCGTGATGGCTATATCATTGATGGTAGCGGTGATCTGCCGCGCCATGCGGATGTTGCCGTCGAAGCCGGCAGAATTGTACAGGTCGGTGAGGGGCTCGGCGCTGCGAAACGGGAGATGAATGCAGCGGGTAGGCTGGTGCTGCCCGGATGGGTCGATATCCACACCCACTATGATGGCCAGGCAACCTGGGATGGCGAGCTGGCCCCCTCTTCCTGGCATGGAACCACTACTGCCGTGTTTGGTAATTGCGGTGTCGGATTCGCGCCGGTAAGGTCGGAACAGGTCTCCTATCTGATCAATTTGATGGAGGGGGTGGAGGATATTCCCGGTACCGTGCTGGCCGAGGGCATCGACTTCAGCTGGGAGAGTTTCCCCGACTATTTGAACGCGCTGGATGCCGACACTCGCACCCTGGATATTGCTGCTCAGGTGCCCCACGCGGCGTTGCGGTTTTATGTCATGGGAGAGCGTGGTGCAGACCACGCTGAAATCCCCACGGCTAATGAAATCGAGACCATGTCCACATTGCTTGAAGAGGCGTTGGTTGCCGGTGCACTGGGGTTCAGCACTTCGCGCACGACCAAGCACCGTGCTGCGGATGGCCGGCTGACGCCATCGCTTTCCGCCGGCGACCCGGAACTGCACGGTCTTGCCGGTGCCATGCGTCGGGCAGGTCGTGGTGTGTTGCAGGTCAATTCTGATTTTGGCGAGGGTGAATTCGAAATTCTGCGTCAGGCGGCTGAAGTCGCAGGCAGGCCACTTTCTGTGCTGTTATTGCAATCCGATTATGCGCCCGATCGCTGGCGTCAGACGCTGGCACAGATCCACGCAGCGCGGCGTGATGGCCTGGCCGTAAATGGTCAGGTGGGTAGCCGGGCCATTGGCATGGTGATGGGGCTGGAGACCAGTTTTAATCCACTCTCCTCCCGTGCCGCCTGGCAGGAGATAGCAGCGTTGCCGTTGGCAGAAAAAGTCGCTCGCCTGACCAGCGACCGAGATTACCGCAACCGGCTGGTCAATGAACCGCCCGCCAGTGATGACATGATTTCCACCATCCTTGAGCAGGCACTGGCGAAAATATTCCGCCTCAGTGAACCCCTGGACTATGAGCCGGAACCTGACCGTTCACTGTTGGCGGTGGGTCAACAGCGCGGCTGTCATCCGCTGGAGATCGCGATTCAGTGGATGCTCGAAGATAACGGCACCGGCATGCTGCTCTATCCGTTTGAAAACTACGCCGCCGGGAATCTTGACGTAGTCCGCGAGATGTTGCTGGATGAGGCGACCGTCTGCGGTCTTTCCGACGGCGGCGCTCATGTCGGCATGATCTGTGATGCCAGTTCATCGACTACGCTGTTGACCCACTGGGGGCGCGATCGCAGACGCGGACCTAAATTACCTCTGGAACTGCTGGTGAAAAAGCAGAGCCGCGACACCGCACTGGCTTATGGTCTGACCGACCGTGGCATGATCGCACCGGGGTTAAGGGCGGACATCAATATTGTTGATTTCGACAGGCTCGAAGTGAGCCTGCCGCAGGTGGTGCACGACCTGCCGGCTGGTGGTAAACGGGTGCTTCAACGGGCCGAAGGTTATGACCATACCTTCGTAGCTGGTATTGAGACCTTCCAGAACGGCGAACCGACCGGCGAGCGGCCGGGTCGGCTGGTCAGGTCGACTTAATCCCCTTTTACAAACCCCTCAATGTAGCAACATGATGGGGCAATATGTTCTGGACGTACTTTCGTTTACTGGCATGCAGAGCTAACAGCCCGAGGCTTGTCAGAATCAGGGGTATTTGCCGGGGTTCTGAAACAGGCACGATACCGGTGACTACCTGCAAAGAAAGAGGCTCGGAATTGGCGGTATAGAAGATCATCACTTTGGTGTCATCGGTTAGAGACTGGTGTGTGGCGAAACTGTCACCAACTACCCCGTTTAGCAGCGGGTCGGAATAGAGTTGGGTTAAGGTAGTCAGGTTCTGGTCAAAAACTGTGAGGTAAAAACCGAATACCGAAATTGGATTGAAGCTGTTCTGAACGTTGTTATCTTCAATGTCATGAACAAATCCACCGTTAAAATCGATTACCGCTTGTTCGCCACTCAGGTCAGAAGATTCAAATACGGGGATTAAATTCAATGGGTTGCTTGCCGAAAACAGCCCAAACTCAAGACTAATATTGGATCCCAGGTTGTAATAACCCAAAGCAATTGCTGCAGAACCTGTAGCTGAAAAATAACCGCTGTCATTCAGGTCTTCCGATAAGTTGAGAGGATCCGGGTTCACGAATGGAGTGGCAAATGTTATGGATGGCATCATCGCTGATGCACCAATTAGCGCTATGGCGCTAATTATTTTCTCAATTGGTGTTTTGATGCTGTTGGCCATGGAATTAATCCTGAATTAATATTAATGGATAATCTGACTTACGAACCCTGCTGGCAACAATCATCCATATATTCTTTGGAATATGTCAAGGTCATGAAGTTGCTCTGTGATCTGCCCTGCTTCTCTGGATAAATTCAAGCAATAATTATGCCGTTATAGAAATCGAGCCTTGTCTATCTATTGGCATTGAATAAATTTTCAGGAGGGTGTCAACGGTCGTTCTATATCAGCGAAATTTCGTCAGTTTCGATGATATCCCGGCAACGGGTGCGGGAGAAACATTAAGCGGCATCGGCAGCACCGCGCTGTTTGCGGATATCCATCGCCACACTGATGATCCAGTCTTCCTGACCGGCGACCGACTGCCGTCGCCCCAGTTCCAGCAGTAGGTCCTTGCTCGGAACGTCGTACTGTTCGGCGACGTGCTTGGCGTGACGCAGGAAGCTGGAATAAACACCGGCGTATCCCATGATCAGAGCTGCTTCATCGATTGCCACCTGGTAGAGATCGGTGACATGCTTCTCTGCCGCTTCTGCGCAGGCGAACATATCGATACCGGTGTCGACCTTCATCTTGTTTAACACCGCCAGCAATACCTCAGTGGGGGTATTGCCGGCACCAGCGCCCAGACCGCGCAGCGAGGTATCGACCTGATCAACGCCGAGTTCAATCGCCGCCAGGGAATTGGCGATGGAAACCCCCAGATTGTTGTGAGCGTGAAACCCGACCTGCGCAGTTGTCAGCACATCCTGCAGCGCCTTGACCTTGACGGTCACCTCGCCAGGAAGCATGGCACCGCAGGAGTCGACCACATAGACGCAGTCGCAGCCGTACGATTCCATTTTCAGCGCTTCCCGTGCCAGTACGTCAGCCGGTTGGGTGTGGGACATCATCAGAAAACCGACGGTTTCCAGCCCCATCTCCTTTGCTGCTTCCATGTGTTGCTGGGAGCAGTCTGCCTCGGTGCAGTGAGTGACGATGCGAATAATATCGAGCCCCGCATCGCGGCCCGCTTTCATGTGACGGATGTTGCCGATACCGGGAGCCAGCAGTGCCGCCAGTTTGGCCTGTTTGGCGTTGTCCCTCGCTACGGCGAAGAGTTCCATTTCGTCGACGCTGGAGAAACCGTGCTGCATAGTCGAGCCACCGAGGCCGGCGCCGTGAGAGGCTTCAATCACTGGTACTCCGGCGCTGTCGAGCGCCGCCACCACCGCCGCGATTGTCTGTTTGGAAAAATTGTGGCCGACCGCATGGGAGCCATCACGCAGGGTGGTGTCGGTTAAACGGGGCATTTTCAAAGTCATGAGTTCTCTCCGTGGACTGGCTGGCTATTAGCGCTGGCGTAGGCGTTGGCAACGCGCCAGGCGGCGGCGGTGATGATGTCGAGGTTGCCGGCATAAGTGGGTAGATAATCCCCGGCCCCCTCGATCTGGTTGAGGATCACCACCACCGGTTTTTTACCCCAGGGGGTGTCGCGTTGATCGATGACCGGGTCGGCGGTGAGGCGGTAACCGGGTACATATTCCTGCACCGATTTGATCATCCGCTCGACGCTGGCGGTGATCGCCGGCAGGTCCACTTCGTTGGCAGTTGGTACCAGGTAAACGCTATTGGTCATGAAGATGGGTGGTTCCGCCGGATTGACCACCGGCAGGGCACGGCCAACCTTCACTTCACCCACGTCGCGAATCGCCATACTGGTGGTTTCGCTGAACTCGTCGAGATTGGCGCGGGTGCCAGGACCGACCGATCTGGAAGCGGTGGCGGTGATCAGTTCCGCGTATTCAACCTCCATTACCCGACTGGCTGCGTAGATCAACGGGATCGAGGCCTGTGCGCCGCAGGAGATCAGGTTGATGTTCTGCTGCTGCAGGTGCTGCTCACCATTGACTGGTGGTACTACGTAGGGGCCAACCGCGGCAGGTGTCAGGTCGATCGCGAACTGGCCTTTTTCAGCCATGCGCGGCGCGCTGGCTTTGTGGGCTCGGGCACTGGTGGCGTCAAAAACGATCTTCGCTTCTGATTCCAGAATCGCCTCAATACTGTCAGCGCTAGTGGCGATACCGGCATCGCGGGCGCGGGCGAGTCCGTCCGATTCAGGGTCGATGCCGGCAACCAGACAGAGCTCCATATTGTTTGGACGCTTGAGGATTTTGTACATCAGGTCGGTACCGATATTTCCGGAACCGAGAATGGCAACTTTTACCTTGCTCATGAGGGGCCTTTGAAGTCAGAAGCAAATTAACCGCACAATCGACCCGTCTGGAAGAGTATTTCGCGGAGGGTCAAAGCGGTGTTGATGAGGGGTTAATGATAGGGTGTTGGGGAGAAAAAAACAGTGGCCGACCACTAGACCTACTCATGTCAGCCACACAGGGGGTCCTGGCTGGGGGGTGGGGACTACTCGCGCTGAAAGCCCATCTGCTGACGGTAATATTCCCACCCAGGCAGGTTGCCCGATTCATCGTTCTGCTTGAACTCTGAGCCGACGCTGTATTCGTCGGTGACCCCTTTCTGAAATATCGCTACCCCGGGAGTGTGATTACCGGCGTGTATGCGCATAAAAATCGATGCATCTTCCGCCGATACCAGCCCCGAAGGGCCGAGCATGTTGGAGCTCTGTCGCACCCGGTGGCGCACCATCTCCTGGTCATCATCCAGGTGATAAAAATAGCCGTAATGCACCTCGGTTTTGTCTACGCCGCGGGGAAAGGCGAAGCGAATATTGATCATGTCGAGGTGCTTGGTCACCCCGGTGATTGGCTTGATTGCAGCAATCACAGAACCGCTGGTGTCGTCGCCCCTGAAGCTGATCAGGCTACCATCGATCAACAGATCCTGAGCACTGACATCGGGAACCTTAAGCTCTGACACGAACCCGATGTGTCCGCGCTCAGTAGTGAACTGGCGTCCGGCACCGCCCTGCCAGTTGAGCAGTTTGAACGCCTTGTGCAGCAGTGGTGCGTGGTAGCCGTCATTGTCGATATAGACCTTCCAGTTGCAATCGTATAGCACCTTCTGGTAGCCGAGCAGACGAATACGGCCATCGCCACCGAGGCCTGCACGTAGGGGTTCAGCAACGTCACCAAGAAAGGTCTCGATGTCTGGGGTTTCGTCGCTAAGGGTGGCGAAGATCATGCCGCAAAATTCGGTGCTGCGGATCTCGGCAAGGCCGAAATTCTCCTGCCGGAAACTGGGTGAGAAATCGTCCATGTTTGGGGCGCCGCGCAGCGCGCCGGTAGAGTCGAACAGCCAGCGATGGTAGGGGCACTCATACTCAAGACTGTTACCGCAGGTGCGGGTCACCATCAGGTTGCCACGGTGGGAACAGGCGTTCTGAAACACGCGGATCTGGCCATCTTCGCCGTGAATCACCAGCACCGGCATTTCGCCGATAAAAATGGTTTTGTAGTCGCCGACGTTGGGGATCTCACCGCTGTGGGCAATCGGGTGCCACTCGGCGCCGTAAAAGATATTTTTCAGCTCCAGCTGATAGATATCCTCGCGATCGAAAATCTCCTTGGGCACTTCATTGACTTTGCGTGGCCAGCGAATCAGGCTCGAAGTCTGCTGCGGTGCGTTCATCGTCGGTCTCCTCTCCGTTGATTAACTCTCCGTCTATCACCAGAACGACCTTACACCCGCTTGCAGGTAGCGACAAGTTGAGCTGTAGGGGGCCTATTGCTAACCGTATCCCAATAGCAGCCCTGGTTCTTCAATGATCTCGATGAGGGTTTCCATAAACAGCGCCGCGTAGACGCCGTCAATTAGTCGGTGATCATAGGACGTGACCATGTCCAGAGTCTGCTGAGCGACCACTTCGCCATTGACCACCGCCGGCATCGGTTTGATACGGGTCATCGCAATAATTGCCGCTTCCGGATGGTTGACGATTGGCCGCCCAACCCGGTCATGTTTGCCGTGGCTACCCACATTGCTCAGGGTGATGGTGCCGCCTTTGAGGTCTGCAAGATCAATTTTGCGCTGCCGCGCCTGTTCGGCCAGGGTGTCGATTTCGGCAGAAATATCGGCAAGACTTTTGTGATCCGCCTGTTTGATGACCGGTACCATCAGCCCGGCGTCGGTATGGGTGGCAAAACCGATATTGATCTCGCCATGTTCAACAATCTCGTTATTGGCGTCGTCGATGCTGGCGTTGAAATAGGGATAGCGGCGCAGCGCCGGGATCATCGCTTTCATCACCATCGCGGTGAAGGAGATACGACTGCCGAGCTGCTGCTGTAACTGCTGGCGAATTTCGATGAACCGCTCTGCACTACAGGAGAAGGCGGAGGTGGCGTGCGGAACCACCGTCACCGATCGCACCATGGTCTCGGCGATTGCTCTACGTAGCCCTTTAATCGGTGTGCGTCGGTCTCCCGCAGCCGGCTTTATTTCGGTAACGGGTCGATCCAGGCGCACCGGGCTATCGGTACCAGCTGCTGCCCGATCCACATCACTGCGCAGAATGCGTCCCTTGGGTCCGCTGCCATTGACCGAGCTGAT
>JBPEXY010000204.1:0-24992 GCA_052031065.1 Immundisolibacteraceae bacterium
CTGATCCCAGCGCCCAGCCTGCAGACGGTCAAACAACCCGGCGATTTCACCGAAGTGGGCCGTTTCCTGCTGAAACCGATCAAAATCGTGAAAACGGTCCGGATCAAGTAAACAGAGGCGATCAAAATGGGCCCGTTGCCCCAACTGTTCGGGGGTGGCTGTCAGCAGTAACACCGCCGGGATCAGACCGGCCAACGCGGCTACCAGGCTAAACCCAGGACCTGGCTGCGGCTCCATGCCACCCAGTCGATGGGCCTCATCGACCACCAGTAGATCCCACTCGCCTTCACAGGCATGCAGGGCGAATTGCGGCTCTTCGAGCAGCAGGTCAAGACTGACGATCACCAGCTGCTCGCTCAGCAGCGGGTTCTCCCAGTCACTGGTCTCAAAACGTTGGCGATCAAACAGCGCAAAACGAAGGTTGAATCGACGCAACATCTCCACCAACCACTGATGCTGCAGATTGTCTGGCACCACAATTAAGATGCGGCTGATGCGCCCCGACTGCAACTGCCGTTGCAGGATCAGTCCCGCCTCTACCGTTTTACCCAACCCCACCTCATCGGCGAGCAGAACCCGCGGTGCATGGCGATCGCCTATCTCTGCGGCAACATAGAGCTGATGGGGTAACAGGGCGGTTCGGTTGCCGCCCAGACCACGCAGTGGGCTGCCCAGTGAGTCCTGCCTGCGCAGCATGGTTTCCGCGCGTAGCTCATATCGAGCTAAAGAATCGAACTGACCATTGAGGAGCGCCTCACTGGCAACATTGCGCGGCGGTAGTTGCGCCAGCTCTGATTCGGGCAGAATCAACTCCTGTGACGCAGGCTCCTCACCGTTTTGGGGGTGCCCTGGGTTGCCGACATAGTAATTAAGCCCGGATCGTTGCTGGACCCGTGTAATCACCAGCTCTATGCCATCCTTGCTGGTAACCGTCTCACCTGGCTGACAATTGACACGGGACAATGGTGCACTATCCACCGCATAGACACGGGTAGCATCACTGGCATAAAAATTAAGCGTTACCCGCCGCCCTTCAACCTGAACCACGCAACCAGGACCAAGCTCAGGCTCCGCTTCGCTCAACCAACACTGACCCGCTATAAACCGGAATGGATCGGGATCGCTCATTTCTCAACCATGGTCAAAACAGAATAAATTTACCGGCAACGTTTTGCCATCTCATCAACCACCTCGCAGATGGCAAAAGTTAATCGCTCAAGTTCACCGGATTCAATCACAAATGGTGGCATCAGATAGAGCAGCCGACCGAATGGCCTGACCCAGACCCCCAGCTCTACCAACCGTGGCTGAATCCACCCCATATCGACCGGCCGTGTCAGTTCAACCACCCCAATCGCGCCCTTGACGCGCACCTCTTTGACCAGTTCCGAACTGCCACAGGGAACCAGCCCCTGTCGCAACTCATGCTCTATGCGCGCAACCCGCGGCTGCCAGGGTGAATTCAGCAGCAGATCGATACTGGCCAGCGCGCAACTGCAGGCCAGCGGATTGGCCATAAAAGTTGGCCCATGCATCAGCACACCCGCGCCATCGGCAGCAATACCACGGGCAACCTGATCACTGGCGATAGTTGCTGCCAGCGTCATATAGCCACCGGTTAGTGCCTTGCCAAGACAGAGAATATCCGGCTCTATGCCCGCCTGTTGATAGGCGAACAGGGTTCCAGTACGTCCAAAGCCGGTGGCAATCTCATCCAGAATCAGCAGCACGCCGTAACGATCACACAACTCACGCAACAAGAGAAGCCAACCGGGGGCGTAGATCCGCATGCCGCCAGCACCCTGCACTACCGGCTCCAGAACCACTGCCGCCAGCTGCTGATGGTGACACTCAAACAGCTGCTGCAGCTCTGCAGCATCGTAAGTGGCCCACTGGATCGGGTCTGGTGGCGCAGGCGCATAGACCGGCTGATTCATCATTGAAGAAAAGCGTCTGTGCATCCCGCCGTCCGGATCGCTCAGTGCCATGGTGGCGAAGGTATCGCCGTGGTAACCGCCACGTACTGTCATCAATCGGTTGCGAGATGGGTTGCCCTGCGCCTGCCAGTACTGCAGCGCCATTTTCAGCGCTACCTCTACCGCGACTGAACCTGAATCAGCGAAGAAAACCTTGTTGAGCCCTGGGGCAGTCAATTCCACCAACCGGCGCGCCAGATCAACCGCCGGCTGATGTGTCAATCCACCGAACATTACATGCGCCATGCTCTGCAGTTGTGCGCTAACTGCCCGGTTGAGCGCGTCGACGTTATAGCCGTGAATCGCCGCCCACCAGGAGGACATACCATCCACCAGCTCACGGCCGTCGGCCAGTGTAAGCATGACCCCCTCGGCAGAGACCACTTCAAACAGCGGGCCAGGAAACTCAACGCTGCTGTAGGGGTGCCAGATATGGTGGCGATCAAAGTCCAGATTACGCTGCACTACTCTTCATCTCCTGATACCCGGGAGCGAAAACCAGCGCCGGTGCTGCCTGGTGATCGCGCGGGGCCAACAAAATCGTCACCAGATATTCACCAGGACGTCACCGCTTTGTCATCTGTTCCACGGACCATAGGCACCAGGCCTGACGGCCCCGAACCAGAGAGGCATGGCCCTCACTTTGCATGACCCAACAGAGAACGAAACGGAGAACGTTATGAAAGACTGGATGCGTGTACTTGCCGACCATTATCAACAGACCCGCGAAAGCCATCCGCGGGACCAGCTGCTTATTCTATTTGATATTGATGGCACCGTACTCGACATGCGCGAGATGATCCTCCATCTGCTCAAGGCTTATGACCGCGCCCACGAAACCCACCACGCTATCGACCTCAAGCGGGAAGATATTCAGGTTCACGAGAACGACATCACTCCACTGCTCAACCGCATGCCCCTCCTGCCGGAGGAGAAGGAGTCGATCCTGCAGTGGTTCAACAATCTCGCCTGGTCACCACTGGCGGTGCGCGTAGCTCATCGCCCCTATCATGGCGTGCTGGAGATCATCCGCTGGTTTCAGATGCAACCCAACACCTATGTCGGTCTTAACTCCGGGCGCTCGGAAAGATTGCGTGCGGACACCCTGAAAAACCTCAACCGGCTTGGCGAGGAGTTCAAAGTCAGCTTCAGCGATGAACTACTGGCAATGAACGATGGCGGTAGCGATGATGGAGCAATCGCCAGCGCTAAAATCGAGGCGATCAGAAAACTCCGCAACGCTGGCTACCGCATCGTCGCCATGGTCGACAACGAACCGGCGAATCTGGCTGCTATCGCCGATTCTGATGTTTATGAGGACTTCCTTCTGCTTCACGCAGACACCCTGTTTGAAAGCCAGCGGTCGCTGCTGCCGAGTAGCAGCGCCAATGGCAGGGCCTACCAGCTCACCGAATTCATGCGTCCGGATACCCTGCCGAAACACGTTGAATTTGTGTTTCAGGGCCTGCAATCACCGGAACTGCGCAAAAAGTTCTACCAGGGTTCTATCTTCTGGGGTGAGATCACCATTCAGCAGGGCGAGCAGAGTCGCATGCCGGAGATCGCCAGCAACTCCCTGCTGCAGTCGCCAGCGGAGAACGGAAATTCAGCTGCTCGCAACGAATGGCTACAGCTGCTACAGGCCGTTGCCAACACCCAGAGGGGACTAAAAATCAACCTGGGCGGTGGCGGCGTGCTGCTCGACAAACTGATTCGTGACCTGCGCAATGCCAACCTGCCATCGGAACACATCTGGATCGATGGACCGATACAACTGGTTCGCGAAGCAGGGGTTCGCAAACTGCGCAACGCCCTACCCAAAGCCGTCCTGCAGTGCACTATCGACCCAATTCGACCGCTGGTGAGATCACTGCCCGATCACAGCCGCAACATTATTGACGAGCTCCGAAACTGGGGCATCAACCGCTTCTCGTTCAGCTGGCACGACCCAGCTTCGCCGGTGGCCCAAACAGCCATGGATGAATCAGGCGTTGGCGAACTCGGCAGGCTTGTTGACATGTTGCAGCAGATGGGGCTGCAGACCAATATTCACGGCGTACCCGATCTGGAATCATTTCTGCGTGCATCACTACTGCTCCCCACCTCTATCTGTAGCAGTTTCGACAACCAGAACTGGCTGCTGGTAACGGAGCGGGCGCCAGCAGTTGCCTGACAGCAAACCACAACGACGCTACCCACAACCCGTTTCAATTCTGGTAAAACTCTTAAGGACGGTACACCGCCAGACTCGCTGGCGGTGATTTCCTGATGGGAGAACAGATTGAGCGATCCAGTCGAGCAGTGGGTTGAATTCAGCAAACAGGATGGCATCGCCACGATCCGTCTGAACCGGCCAGAACGTCGTAACGCCCTGGCAATCAGTATGGTCAACCGGTTGCACGATCTATGGGAAGAGGTCGACCACGACAACGAAATTCGTGCGGTGATCCTGACCGCAGCGCCCTGCCCAACTTTTTGCGCCGGCATGGACCTGAAAGAAGCCAGTGAGGTCAAGCAGTCAACCGGTCGCGATGTACTGGAGTTCCTCAAGGACCCTTTTCACCAACGGATGCGTAGGGTCAGACAACCGATCATCGGCGCACTAACCGGTGATCTGATGGCCGGTGGTATGTTGTTAAGCCTCAACTGCGACCTGCGCGTTGCCCAGACCGGGATTCGCGCGGGCATCACCGAAGCCAAAGTCGGTCGGGGTTCACCCTGGGGCGTACCGCTGCTGTGGATGATTCCCCAGGCCGTGCTGATGGAGCTGACCCTGACCGGCAATCTGCTGCCGGTGGAACAGCTGTATCAGTACGGCTTCATCAATTACCTGGAGGATGATTACGACGCGGTGCTGAAACGGGCCACAACACTCGCCACAACCATTCGCGACAATGCGCCGCTGTCAGTCGCAGCGGGCAAAAAAAGCATTCTTGCCGCCGCAAATCTCGGTGCCGATGCCGGCATCGACTACGCCGAGGCTATTTACGAAAAGGTCTACAGCAGTGAAGATGCGCAGGAAGGCCCACGCGCATTCGCCGCAAAACGGCCTCCGCAGTGGAAGGGGCGCTAAACGGCTGTCGCCGAAAGTCGGGAAACGGGCTAAGGAGACGGCGGATTGTAAGCAGTCTTCCCCATCAAGTTACCCGGGAAGCAACCGAGCACCATTTCGCCACCATCTGTTCCAGCTGTTCGAAAGTATAGGGCTTGGCAAGATAGTCGTTCATACCGGCGGCGATGCACTGCTCGCGCGCACCACCCAGGGCGTTGGCAGTAAGCGCCACCACCACCTGAGGCTCATGCCCTCGCTGCCGTTCCATTTCCCGCAACTCTCGGGTTACCGAATAGCCGTCAAGCTGTGGCATCTCGCCATCCATCAACACCATGTCAAAACGCTGCTCTCTAAGTTGCGCCAACGCAGCATCACCGTTATTCACCGTAGTGACCCGATGGCCCATCTCCTCAAGCATCACCCGGGCCAGATCCTGATTGATTAAATTATCCTCGGCCAACAACACCCTTTGACAACCAACACCATCGGCACACGAATCCTGCAACCCCTTCGCTTCCCCAGCCCCGGTGACAGCCGGTAGCTCATCAGGGTGACGGTAAAAACCCGAGGCACTGTCTAACGGCAGGGTTACCGTCAATGTAAAACAACTACCCTGCCCCAGCTGGCTGGTTACTTCGATACCGCCACCCATCAACTGAGCCAGCTGCACCGCGATCGACAAACCGAGCCCGGTACCGCCATACTGGCGGGTGGTGGAACTATCTGCCTGGAAAAAAGCGTCAAAAAGATTATCAACGGCCACCCTGTCGATACCGACACCGCTGTCCTCAACCGCCACTTTAATCTCTGCTTCATCACCAAACTGTTGACCACTAACCCGGACTGAAATTTCTCCCTGATGGGTAAATTTCACCGCATTGGAAACCAGATTCACCAGAATTTGCCTTAACCTCACCGGATCGCCACACAATTGCACCGGCACATCGGGTTGAAAATTGACCACGAAGCCGAGGTTCTTCTGCTCTGCCTGTTGCCGGAACAGCCCGGTGACGCCATAGACCACATCCTCCAGCTGAAAAGGGATCGATTCCAGCCGCAGCCTTTTCGCCTCGATTTTCGAGTAGTCAAGAATATCGTTGAGGATCAGCAGCAGATCCTTACCGGAGCTTCGCGCCTGTTCAATGTAAGCCCGCTGGTTGTCCGTCAAATCAGTCCGCAGAAACAGCTCGGTCATGCCCAGAATGCCATTCAGGGGGGTACGCAACTCGTGGCTCATATTGGCAAGGAAGATCGATTTCGCCTGCCCGGCCTGCTCCGCTCGCTCCTTCGCTTCTTGCAAGTCTTCGGCATGTTCCTCTATCGCACCGAGCATATGGTTGATTCCGTCCACCAGCTCACCCAGTTCATCATCATTGATTTTCGTCAGGCGGATTGAGTAATCTCTGTTGTTAGCAATTTTGCGGGTCGCCGACAACAGCTGCCTCACCGGAACCAGAACCAGCGGTCTCATGCCAATATAAAAGAGCATGAGCGCCACCAACACGGCGCCCAAAGTTCCCCAGATAATGACTATAAGTAATTGGCTCAGTGCCTGGTCGAGATTTACCGTATCGGCACGCACCGCCAACGTACCAACACTCTCGCTATCAATGGTTACCGGCATATAGAGCAGGTGTTCGCCGTTATCGAGCCGGTACCCTTCGGCGTTCCAGGGAGGCGGCGTTAACTCATCGGCCAGCGTGTCACGCTGATAGCTGGCGAACACCCGCTGTTGCCGGTCATAGAGCACCGCCTGAAAAATTTCCGGGTGCCGTGAAAGCGCTGACAGCATCCGCTCAGCCACCTGCTGGTCGAGAAACACCAGCGCCGCAGCAGAATTGGCACCAACTACCTCGGCAACGATTTCAAGAGACTCGCGGGTGGTTGTCTTTTTATCATCCAGCCACCGCATCCCCATCAGATAGCTGATAGAAAGTATGGCAACGGCAATAGTCAACGCACTAAACAGGCTCAGCCGTGTGACCAGCGAGCTACGTCGCTGAGCAGGGCGGGCGGCGTCAGCGACCTTATTCATCAACCAGCTCAGCAGCCAGCTCAAGTAGCTGAGCGCTGATCATCAGACCGGCAGCCTGTGCCGCCTTACGATTGATGCCGAACCGCAATCGTCCCGACTCTCGACGCAGCTCGATCATACCACCACGCTGAAGAAAACCGGGACCATCCCCAACCGTTAACAGACCGGGAATAGCCGGGAGATCTGCCAGCTCACCATCACGCAGATAGAGCAGATCACAATTGCTCAAACCTGCGAGGCGATCTATGCGGGTTATAACCACCGTGCGGCTACCAACTCTGGCACCCTCGGTCACCCTGGCAAAAGATCGCACCAGAGAATCGTGGCGTTGAAAGCAGAAATTGTAGTGCTGCGGCTTTGTCGACTCTCGCCTCTTGTCGTGAGGAGCCGCCTGACTATAGCGGGCAAAGTTAAACAGAAATGCTGCCTTCACCTCCTCCTCGGTGGCCTGGGTTGCAGCTGGGGCAGCGACAGGAAACAAACATCCAAGCAGGCACAGAAGAATCGCAAAACCAGCGATCATCAATTCCACAGAACTCTCGCCTGACCAGCGCCAACAGGCCGGCTGGCAGCTATCCTCTGCAGTGGTCAATCTATCTCTCTGGACCTGCACCAGCCACCCTAGAAATACCAGTCCACCTTGCAGAAAAAAGTTCTGCCCACCGAACTCGACTCGGTTGAGACTGCATCATTGAACTGAAAATGTTCTCGATCCAGCAGGTCCTTTGCCACCAGACTAACCTCAAGACCCGGCGCTGGCTGCCAGGCCAACCGTAGGTCAAACACCCAGCTATTACCAATATCGAGCACGGGATAGTTGTCGTTAAATCGCAACGAGGCATCTAACTCCCAGTTGTCCGCGACATCAAGGTAAGAGTTAAGCATCATAAGCTGTTCGGGAGGGTGCTGCAGTATGATCGCCTGTAACGCATCAATGCCGTCCATTTCCATCCAGCTGTAATGCGCACGGAGCCTCCAGCGCTGAGACGCCTGCCAATTGACGGCCAGCTCCAGCCCGTACATTTTGGCCTTGTTGATATTGTCAAAATTGAACTGAAACAGGCCATGAGGCACAGGATTTAGAGTCAATACAGGCGTAGTAGGCACATTAACGCCGATTAACTGGTCAAAATCGTGTAGAAACAGGGTTCCATCAACCGCCAGCCGGGAGCCAAAACGCCGCCGCCACCCTAGTTCATAGGCATCAAGTTTCTCTTCGCCAACATCAGAATTGCCATTAAAACTACCAAACAGCGGCAATGGTGTTTCGGCAAACAGCCCCGTAATCAAACGACCATGGGTCTCGACCAGAGAAGGCGTGCGTACAGCTCGAGAGACGGAAGCCCAAACCGTGTGGTCTGGTCCAAGCCGGTAACTCGCTTTCAGCGATGGCTGAATATTGAAATCTGCGCGACTGCTCTGTTCAAACTTACTACCGAGAGTCAGTTCCAGCCGCTGATCCAGAAGCCGCCAGCTCTGTTGAAAGAAGGCTGTGAAAAGATCCTCGTTGATCACCTCTGGCAGCACCGAAACTGAGTAGGAACTGCGCGAACGGTTATGCTGATGACGGTAACCCAAACCCCACACCAATTCACCTGACCCTGTACTCTGTCTTAGTTCGGTGAACTGCAGGTCGACGGTCTGGATGCTGGTGTCATAGCGCTCCTCATCACGGCTGCGGTCGTCGTAATAGAGCTGCCAGTTGCGCTCTCCCCAGCTTCGCGGCTGATCCAGTTCCAGCAGCACCGTTGCTCCCCGGCTTTCCGCGCCGCCCTTCGGCCGACGTGAAATCGGCGGTACCGGAAACAGGATGTCGGAAATTAACTGCTGCTGCACATTCCAGCCGCGCACCAGCAGTTCAACCGTATCTCCGCTGGCAATCGGCATAGAGGCCTGAAGCTCGCCGCGACGACTGATCCACTTATCAAAGGCAGCCGTATTACCGTTATCTGTCTCACCGTCGCTGTTACCATTAGAACGAAACTGACCACTGGCCCGATAGCGGATTTTTCCCAACTCACCACCACTGGCGAGGGAGACTTTGGGCCGCAGGTTGTCGCCATAACTTAAGGAGAAGCGGCGCGACTGATCGTCACCGCCACGGGTAACGATGTTGATTACGCCGTTGACCGCGTTAACTCCCCAGGTAGCTGCACCGGGTCCGCGGATAACTTCAATACGCTCTATTTCGGCCAGATCGATATCCTGCTCATCCCAGTTGACACCGGAAAATGTCGGCGTGTAGACCGCCACGCCATCCAGTAGCACCAGCAGCTTGTTGGCAAATTCGCCATTAAACCCACGAACACTAACCGCCCAATGGCTGGCATCAATGCGACGCACATCGACCCCCGGCGCCAACATCAGCAGCTCCGGCAGGCTATCTGCACTGGAACGGTGAATATCCTCAGCGGTGATCACATGAATTGCTGATGCAACGTCTGCATAAGATTGGGGCTTACGGCTCACCGAGGTGATTTCCACCGCAAACAGCTCCTCAAGGGAGAGCTGCAGCAACGGATGCGGCGTGGCGGCAGCCGCCGGCATAACCAGAAATACGCTGATCACCTGCAACAGCGTAGCTACCGAGGCGGTGGTAAAATTTCGGCTCATAAATAAAGACAGCATTGTGATCAGCGCAGCGTTATCCCTGTTACCCAGCCGCTAGCCACTTTTCGTACGCGGATTGGGCGCCATCATGAATGGATAATCTTCTGGATCGGTCGACTCCAGATTAAACTCATCGGGCCGGTTTTCGCGCACCAGAACCCGATCCGACTCACTGTCCCGAAACGAATAGCAGCACTCCTGACAGTAGTAAATGGACCAGACTACCTGGTCCCCATCGATGCCCTCATGTTCCAGACGCAGATTACCCTTGCCACAACGCGGACAGCTATTCATCACTTCCCCTCCTGAAGCCGGTGAACCATCTGCTGCAGGGCATCAATTGTTGGCCCGGCAGGCGGCTCCACCATGAAGCTGTCGACCCCTTTCGGGTCAGGGGCAGCATGGGTGGTTGCGTCAATGATTAACTTGTGACTACGGCCAGCGGTAACCGCTGCCGGGTCCACCGGTATACCGGCCATCGCGGGCACCACAATGACATCCTCATGGCGGGTTTTCACCGACAGCGCCCACATCACCTCAGTGAGGTTAAAGGGGTCGACGTCAGCGTCAACCATGATCAGGTTTTTCAGGTACATGGAACCGTGCGGCGTACTCAACGCGCGCATAGCAACGGTTTTTGCAAACCCACCATACCGCTGGTGCACCGCAATGATCCCGGTGAGACCATGCTGGTACATGGCATTTACCGCCTCGACCTCGGGAAACTCATTCTTCAACACGGCGTAAATCGGCGTACAGGTGTTGAGTCCAATCAGCGTATCGTGCTCAGTCCAGCCGCGACCGATGTAAATATTCTCGAATATCGGATCATCACGGTGAGAGATGGCGGTTACCTTGAAGACTGGTGCTCGCCGCACACCACTGTAGCTGCCTGGAAACTCGCCGAAAGGTCCCTCGATGCGATGTTCTCCGGGCAGGTACTCAGCTTCGATAACAATCTCAGTATCAGCGAGGATATCCATGCCGTTACCCGATTCGGTCAGCGTCATCGGCGCTCCCATCATCGCCGATGCATACTCAAATTCCGATTCTTCATATCCGATCGGCGTCGCCGCAAACAGCGCCATCGCCGGATGGTTGCCGAGCATCACCGCAATGCGCAACGGCAAACCGGTTTCGTCGGCGATACGCATCTGCCGCCCGAGGTCGTGAACCGGGGGGCTCAGCAGGGTAAACGTATCCTTGCTGTGCAGCTGAATGCGGTTAATGCCGACATTCTGCTTACCAAAGTTATCTGGGTCACTCGGGTCACGGCTAACCACATTGGCCTTACCGAGATAGAAACCGCCGTCATATTCATTAATGCGGTAGAGGGGCAGCAGATCATAAAGGTTAATATCCTTTTCGATACGATTCTGATGAACCGCTGCCGCTCCCGGCTCTACCCGATTCAGCTTTGCTTTGGAACTGTCCCAGCGATTGACCATCTCGTAGAACATCGACTTGATACTACTCTCTTTGGGCATGCCAAGTAGCAGTGCGATGTTGGCAAAACTGCCATGGACTCCGAGCGCCAGCCGCTTACCCGGATAGCCGGTGATCTGATCAAACAGAATCGCCGGTTGGGTCATGAAATCGCGCCCGGCGGCGACGGCAACATTGCGCACATCCGGCTCCGGCATTACCGGCTCCGGCCAGGTAATAAACTGGCGGTGACCTTGAAGAAACTCCAGATAGTCACGCAGCGACCCCACCGAAGTCGCCTGACTGATTTTACCGCCCGGGCTGTTCATCTCCGCTCTCCTCTCCCGTTGCTGCTGTCGACTTGAATCCGGTGCGCAATAACTCCCGCTAGCTGAAGGTGACCGATGCGCTACCAATGCCACCGATGGTGACGCGCATTGAATCACCGGGTTGCGCCGGCACCATATTCGCCAACGAACCGGACAGAATTACCTCTCCGGCTTTCAGCGGAATACCCAATACCCCTAACGTGTTGGCCAGCCAGGCAACAGCGTTCAGCGGGTGCCCCAGGGTCGCGGCGCCAGCGCCAGTACCCACAATCTGGCCATTTTTTTCCAGAATCATGCCGCAGGTTTTCAGGTCGACTTTATGCGGCGACACCGCGTTGTCGCCAAGCAGAAATGCGCCTGCAGAGGCATTGTCCGCCACTGTATCCTGGATTTTGATCTTCCAGTCCTGAATACGGGAATCGCAGATTTCGAAACAGGGCATCACAAAATCGGTCGCCGCGAGCACATCGGCAGCGGTGATTCCCGGGCCCATCAGCTCCTTTTTCAGCACAAAGGCTATCTCGCCTTCCATCTTGGTCTGGATCAGGGTGTTACTGATCGACACCTCAGCACCATCGTTATAGGCCATGCTCGACAACAGGTGGCCAAAATCCGGCTGATTGACATCGAGCATCCCCTGCACCACCTTGCTGGTCGCACCAATTTTCTTGCCGATAATGGTGTCACCATCCTGTTCCATGCGCAGCCGCACCATCTCCATCTGAATCGCATAAGCATCTTCAATAGTAATATCGGACTCCCGCTCGGTGAGCGGCGCTACCGTCTTTTGTCCATGCAGCGCGTCGTAAAGCTCTTTGCCATAAGCCGCAATTTTTGACTGTTCCATCTCTTGCCCCTGTTTGATTAAATCGTGTGGTTAATAGCTGGTGACTGGGTCACCGTTACAACTTGATACAGACATTTTTCAGCTCGCTGTAAAACTCCAGCGAATGGACCCCGCCCTCGCGACCGATGCCGGAATTTTTCATCCCCCCAAAAGCACTGCGCAGATCACGCAGAAACCAGCTGTTGACCCAGACGATGCCAGCTTCCAGCGCCGCACTCATACGATGGGCGGTACCGAGATTGGTCGTCCATACCGTCGCCGAAAGTCCGTAACGGGTGTCGTTGGCGAGTGCCAGAACCTCCTCTTCGGTATCGAAGGGTGTCACCGAAACCATCGGCCCAAAAATCTCCTGCCGCTGGCTTTTACAGTCCGGCCCGAGGCCTGAAATCAGTGTCGGTTCCAGAAATGCCCCCTCAGCGAGATGTTCCGGTAGCCCTTCCGGCCTTTTACCACCGCAGTGAAAGGTGGCGCCGTCCTCACGTGCTGAATCGACAAATCCCATCACCCGCCGCAGGTGCTGCTGCGAAACCAGCGCGCCCAGTGTGGTAGCCGGGTCGGCCGGATCACCCACCTTGACGTGGGTGCGGATCTTCTCAACCAGGCCATCGATGAACTGTTCGTAGACCGGCCGCTGTACGTAGATACGCGACCCACACAGACAGACCTCACCCTGATTGGCGTAGGAAGAGCGCAGCGTCGTGGTCAGACACTCCTCCATATCGGCATCAGCGAAAACGATGTTGGGATTCTTGCCACCAAGCTCGAAGGAGAGTTTTTTCAGCCCATCCGCCGCCGCCCGCATGATGGTTTTACCGGTTGTCGTTTCACCGGTGAAAGTGATGCCGTCCACATCCGGGTGTTCGGCTAAAGCCGCACCGGCGGAATCGGGGCCGAACCCCTGCACCACATTAAACACCCCCGGCGGCAGAATCCCGTTGATCACCTCGGCAGTCAGCATCGCCGTCATCGGTGTCTCTTCCGACGGTTTCATCACCACCGTATTACCACTGGCCAGCGCCGGTGCAATTTTCCAGGTAGAGAGCAGCAGCGGAAAATTCCATGGCGAGATGATACCGATGACACCGAGAGGTCTGCGCAACGAATAGTTAAGCGCGCCATCCATCTCCCAGGTTTCTGTCGCCACATACTTGAAGTGTTCGGCGAACTGGATGAAATTGGCACTACCACGCGGAACTGCCGCAGTCCGCGCCAGACTAATCGGCATACCATTGTCGGCTGATTCAGCCTGGGCAAATTCTTCTGCCCGCGCCTGAATGCCCTCGGCAATCTTCACCAGCAGAGACATCCGCTCATTCAGCGGCATGCGCCCCCACTCGCCGTTCAGCGCATTGCGCGCCGCGGTGACGGCAGCGTCGATCTCGGCTTTGCCACCCTCGTGAACCTGTGCGATCACCGCTCCGGTTGCCGGATTGATATCGTCAAAAAGTTTGCCGCTCTGCGAGCCGACAAACTCACCATTGATCAAGTGTTTGATTTCCGTCATCACGTCACCTGTATGCTGGTCGGCGGCAGACTCCTCCAATCACTCCTTCTACAACCAATAAAAAAGGCCGGAATCGTACCGGCCTTGTTAAAAGTTTTGCCGTGCTCAGGATGGCTCGGCAGAGAGACCGGCCAGCGCCAGACCGGCGCGGGCACACTCCTCATCCTGCTCCTCACTGCCACCAGAGACGCCAATACCGGCAATCAGCTCACCGCCCTGATAAACCGGGACACCACCACCAAACACTACCAGGCGGTCAGTCGCCGGCAGACCAGCAGTAATGCCAGGTGAGTTCATCTGCTCTACAAACCCCCACCACTGACTGGTGGGCATACCAAACCCGGCGGCGGTAGTGGCTTTGTCCGCAGCGATTGCCTGGGAGTGGAACGGCGCCCGTGGATCGCGACCCGCCGCCAATTGATTACCACCACGATCCATCACCGATACACAGACTGCGATCTCCAGCTTCTCCGCCTGTTCCAGTGCGCCGCGCACAGCTTTGAGCGCAGCATCCCA
Organism: Immundisolibacteraceae bacterium; assembly: GCA_052031065.1. Lineage (GTDB taxonomy): Bacteria > Pseudomonadota > Gammaproteobacteria > Immundisolibacterales > Immundisolibacteraceae > JBPEXY01. The sequence continues at coordinate 14,295 of JBPEXY010000204.1, forward strand.
GTTCAGGCTGGTTAAAGAGATGGTTGCAGACATGATTCAACTTCCTTTTGTAAATGGTTGTTCAGGTGTTGGCAGAGACAAAACTCTCTACGATTTCATGGCCGTAGTAAAAGATTCCTTTTGCCACTTCACTATGATCCCAGATGATAGTGGGATTATCAGGGTAGCGAATGTAGCCACCGTGGAAGGTTTCGTTACGATTGCCAGACGGATCGAAAAAGTAGATGGTCAGTCCACGGGTAAGGCCGTGCCGGCCGGGACCATACTCCACCGGGATGTAGTTTTTCGACATGATATCGGCAGCGTGGCGAATCTCGTCCCACGACTCCAGGTGAAAGGAGACGTGGTGCAGCCGTGCTTTGGAATCCTCGTGGATCAGCGCCAGGTCGTGCGCTTTGTTACTGCAGGCAAAGAAGGCGCCGGTCACCTCACCCTCTGGACCGATAATTTTTTCAGAAAGATCGAAATCGAGCAGATCACACATAAACTCGATGGTTTCAGGAACGCTGTCGCCGTTAAACAGACAGTGGTCAAACCGGGACGGGTGCATGCCCTTCAAACCATCCGGCCAGACATCCGGATTGACGTTGGGCAGACCGTTGCCGACGTACTCCTTATCGGCATATAGCTCCAACGAATGGCCCGACGGGATCTGAAACCGCACCCGCTCGCCACAACCTTTCAGCTCTTCCGCGGGAATACGTTCCAGGGCAACTCCGGCATCTGCGAGACGTCCTGCATAATGCTCCATCGTCTCGGCGCTATCGACCTTAAAACCCATGTAGTCAAGTCCCGGCGCATCAGCTTCACGCAGCACAATACTAAACAGGTCATGCTCATCCCAGGCCTTGAAATAGACCCGTCCCTGGTCGTCGCGGTGGGTTTCGTGCAGGCCAACCCACTCGCTGTAATGTTTCACCGCCGCGTCCATATCCAGCACGCGTAACGCGGCATGGCCGGGTCGCAGAATCTTGCTTATCGCCATTTTGATTTCCTCTTCGGTAAGGGTGCTCTGTGTAAAACAGTCTGGATCAATGAAAACTGTCAATAATTGCTGGGGAGGTGAACAACGGACTGTTGTTTAACACCATCCCGGACCGGGCAAGGATCCAATCCCGGTTAATTTACTTCATCACCGGCACTATCGCGACCATCAGTCAATGAAACAGCCGCGAAACCGGCCAACCACCAAACTCACAGGGTACAGATTTCCAGTTCCAGACCTGCGCTTTCAAGCAGCTGTTGATTGGTGACCACGGCGGTACTTGCCCGTTGTGGCAGCAACCAGGTTTCGGCAACCCTGCGCAGGTCTTCCAGCGTCACCGCCAATACGCGCTGCCGATGTTCACGCCGATGGGCCGCCGTGTGGCCATAGAGTTCAGCAAAAAAGGCCTTTTTCGCTTCGCCGGCAGGAGAACCCGGCTGATCAATACGGCTGATGGCACCGAGGATCGCCTCCTCCAGCAACCTCGGGTCGTGACGATGCTCCAGCAACCAGACCACCGACTGGTCAAAATCTTTCAGGGTCTCGGCAAACCGTGGATCGCGATAACTGAAAAACCGGAACGCGCCGCTATCGCTGTCATATCCAGCGCCACTGCCGTACGCACCGCCCTTTTCGCGAATTGCGGTATGCAGAAAGTTGTTTCGCAAAAACCCACCAAGCACAGAGAGCGCCGCGCTGTCGGCATGACCCGCCGGTACGGTGGGATAGGCCCGGGCACAGAAATTTACCTGGGTATTGGTGGTCCAGGCCTGCTGCAGCTGCAGTTCTACCGGTGGTAGCTGCAACAGCGGCTGATCACCATCGACGGACTTACCCTGCCAGCTCTCTGCCAGCTTTACCGCCATTTCGGTATGGTAATCCTCTTCACCAATCACCAACAGCTGGCGTGGCGCCCGCAACAGTTTATCCAGCAACGCCTGCATCTGCTCTGCCATCTTTTGCAGGGCGGCTGATTCATTCAGCGAGTGATCGAGTTTTTTGATCTGACGGATGCCTTCAAGGCCGTTCCAGCGATGCGCCATTGCCGCCGACGCACCGATCCCGGCACTTGCCGCCGTCATCGCCAGGCTATGGCCCTGGCCGGTAATACTGTTCTCTTCAGCAACCCGCATCTGCGCGATCAGTTCGCGCAAACGCTCCTGCTCGTCAAAACGGGAACTGGTCAACGTCTCTTCCAGCAGCTGCGCAAGCTCTCCCTGGTTGCGCGCCAGGCTTTTACCGGAAAGCACAAACAGGCCACGTATATCCTGATTTCCGCCAAGCCTAGCACCCAGACGCGCCGACGCTGAAATGCCACCGGTCACCGCCGCCTGAGTCATCTGCGTCTGCAGATAGTCACGGCCACCACTGCCAACTTCAGTCAGGCAGGCCGCCAGATTAGGCAGCAGGTCAAGCTCTTGTTCACTCAGTGGCGGCAGGTCAATCACCACCTGCTGGTAGACCAGACCGTTAGTGGGCCGGTCAAACCAGGTGGCCGCCATACCGGCGACCGGCTCCGAATAGGACTCCGGGATCACCAGATCGGTCGCAACATCCTCAAGACCGACCTTGGGTAAAAGCTCCGGGTCATCCTCTTCAGCCTGGCGCGCAGCCAACGCAGCTGCCTGATCTATCAGGCGCTGCCTGCCCTGCTCGTCGAGAGCCGCCTTCACCTGCTGCAATTTCTGACGCTCCCGCTGCTCCTGCTGCTCGGCAAGGGTCTCGTCCGGCACCATCGACAAACGCACCCGGTGCGGGTTATCCAGCAACAGTTCACGCACCAGTCGCGGCACAAAACCGGGGTCTGCGATCTCCTCGCGGAGCTGATCAATGGCGCTATCCAGCGCCAGCGCCGCCACCGCATCGCCACCATGAATCGCCATTGGCAGAGCATTGAATACCAGCTGCAGGCCGTAGGGGTAGCGATCGCCGCCCACTTCACGGCGGCTCAGTTCCAGCTGGTGCAGCATCGCCTCGACCTGCTCCTGCGGCACACCCTGCTCGGCAACCCGCCGCAGGGTATCGAGAATCAGCTGTTCGATCTTTTCGGCGTCATCTGCATCGCAACCTTCCAGCCCGCAGGCAAACATCATCTCTTTGGAAGAGTCATCAAGACCACACAACGGTGACGGCGAATCCCCCAGGTCACTGGTTTCCAGTGCATGACGCAGCGGCGAGGCGCTGTTGTCCAGCAGCACCTGGGAAAGCAGATGGTTGCGCAATGACGCGGCGATGTCGGTCATCGGTCCCAGCAACCAGCCGACCACCAGGTGTGATTTACGATCTGCCGACTCCTGCGGGTCAAGGGCGTAAGGCTCAATCACCGCCTGCGGCTCGCTGTAACGCTGCTCGTCGGGGACACTAAAATCGAGATCGAGTCGATCAAAGCGGCTCAATACCCGGCTTTCAAACTGCTGCTGATGCTGCTCGGCAGGAATATCGCCATAGGTGAAAAACACCGCATTGCTGGGGTGGTAGTGGCGGCTGTGAAATGCTTTCAGCTGCTCCCAGGTGAGGTCGGGAATCGCCTGCGGATCACCACCGCTGTTATGGTGATAGGTGGTGGTCGGGAACAGATGGCTGGAGAGGTTCTGCCAGAGCGTCGATACCGGCGAACTCATCGCTCCCTTCATCTCGTTGAACACCACTCCCTTGTAGACCAGGTCGCTATCGTCGTCTCCGGCATCGTCAAATTCCATGCGATGCCCCTCCTGAAGAAAATCGAGCTCATTCAATGAGGGGAAAAAAGCAGCATCGAGATAGACCTCCAGCAGATTCTGGAAATCCTTGCGGTTACGGCTGGCAAACGGGTAGGCAGTCCAGTCACTGGCGGTCATCGCATTCATGAAGGTGTTCAATGATCGGCGCAGCATCAGAAAAAAGGGGTCACGAACCGGGAACTGCTGACTGCCGCAAAGCGCCGTATGTTCAAGAATGTGGGCGACCCCGGTGGAGTCCTGCGGCACGGTCAGAAAAGCAACCAGAAACACATTGTTATCGTCATTCGCCGCAAGATGAAAATGGCGTGCCCCGGTTACCCGGTGACGATACTCCTCGACAGTCAGATTGAGAGCCGCTACCGGTTCACTGCGCAGCTTTTCAAAGGGAGTCTCTTCGGCTATCTGGTGCTGATTTTCCACAATGGGCCTCGACTGAAGGATGGTAAAAGGAGTAGAAATTTCCGAAACGATTATACCCACACCGAAAGCGGGTTCATCGACAACAGCAAGCCACCGGTCACGGTTTGCCCGACCCGGAAACTGTCATAGAAACTTAAACGTAACTTAATCTGCCGGTAACTCATCGACGTGATCCTGTCGCAAAACTTCAGGAATCGTGCCGTGCCGACCAAAACCGTTACAACCAGACGACTAAAACAACCTCCAGCTAACCCCTCCAACCAACCCGGTAACCCCTCCCTGCTACTCGGCGGAGCACCAGAATCACTACTGTTAAAACCATTCAATCGTCTCCTCGGTCTGAGCCTGATCGACCAGCTCTATCAGCAGACTCGCGGCAGAATAAAAGGGGCTGAAACCGAAACTGCCAACGGCCATTCTGATAACCAACAGGGCCAACCCGACCCGATCTATCAGCAATTTCTGAACGAGGCCCTGAAAACGCTCGACAGCCGCTGCACCTTGCACGGCGCGACAGAGCAGATTCCTGCCCAGGGGCCTTTGGTGATCGTCGCCAACCACCCGTTTGGCGGTATCGAAGGGATGTTGCTGGCGCAGCAACTACTCAGCCATCGCACCGATCTGAAAGTGATCGCAAACGGTATGCTCGGTCGCATCTGCGAACTAAATGAGCTGATGATTCATGTCTCGCTGTTCGGCAACAGACGCGGCAAAGCGGCTAACGGGGCTGCCATGCTCAGTGCAAGACGCTGGCTCGACCAGGGTCACGCGCTACTGGTTTTTCCAGCCGGAGAGGTTAGCCAGTTCCGCTGGCGCCACCGCCAGGTGGTCGACGCAACCTGGCACCCCTCGATAGCAAGATTGATCAGTAGTTCTTCGGCAGCGGTAACCCCGATCTATCTACACGGCCGCAACAGTATCGGCTTTCAGGTCGCGGCGAATCTATCCCCATGGCTACGCCTGCTACTACTCGCGCGTGAGTTCCTCAAAGCACGCGGCAGGACCATAAACGCGGTGGTCGGCGAAACTCTGTCACCAAAAAGGCTGACGTCATTCAACAACAATGATCGGCTGATCACCTACCTGCGGCTCTGCTGTTACGGTCTACGCTCTAAACCTCTGACCGACCAGTACGAGCGGTCAATGCTGGCGAAAGCAGACCGCCAACAGCAGTTCGTCGATGAACTGGCAGCGCTGCCGGCGGCGCAGAAACTGCTGCAGAGTGGTGACTATTCAGTCTACTACGCCTGTCACGAGCAGATCCCGACGCTGTTACAGGAGATTGGCCTGCAGCGGGAACTTACTTTTCGCGGCGTCGGCGAGGGCAGCGGTAACCAGTGTGACCTCGACCATTTCGACCAGACCTACCTGCAGTTAATCCTCTGGGATCATCAGAACCTGCGACTTGCCGGCGGCTACCGACTCGGGCTCAGTGATCAGCTACTGGCGCAATCTGGCAGCGACGGTCTATACACCGCCAGCCTGTTTCGCTATCGCAAATCGTTTCTGCAGCATCTGTCACCGGCTATCGAGCTGGGGCGTTCATTCATCACCCCTGATTACCAGAAATCCTACGCCCCGCTACTGCTGCTCTGGCAGGGCATCGGCCGGTTTGTCGCAGCACATCCACGGTATCGTTATCTGTTTGGCCCGGTGAGCATCTCCAACGACTACAGCAACCATTCGCGGCAACTGATTGCGCGGTTTCTGCAGCGCAGTTTTCCCTCTGATGCATCAAGCCAGGTGAGAGGTAACTATCGCTCACGCCTGCCGCGGGGCCTGGGCATCCCCACTAGTCAGCTCGACGGATTGCTGGTCGATATCGATGAACTTGACCAACTGATCAGTCGCATTGAGCCCACCGGCCACGGTATTCCGGTGTTGCTGCGCCAGTACCTGAAACTCAACGCGCGGGTGTTGGCATTCAACCAGGACCGTAAATTCAGTGACGTGCTGGATGTGTTGATCACCGTTGACCTGCTGGAATCCGATCAAAAGTTACTTAAACGTTATATGGGTGGTGATGGACTACAGAGATTTCTGTCACACCACCAGCCAGAACCGCGGCAGGGTGTGGCGTGAATATCCTGCCACCGCAGGATCATACTTCACCACTCCTGCCGAGGTTATGCCGTCAGTTACCGCACTGGTTTTCCTCTATCAGCCTGCAGAGCTCTAATATCGGAGGACTGGCTCTGATCGTATTAATTCCATTCCTGCTTGGGGTGACACCGGCGAGTCAATTCACCCTTAGATTCAACACCATTGCGGTCGATGCTAACGCCAGCTTTTCTGGTAAATCCTCCCTGCAGCTCCATCGCTACGCCATGGCCGGCCCCCCGGTGCAACTCATGGGGATAAACGACAACGCTTCCGGACTCACCATCAACCCGACCAACGGCAACCTGCTGCTGGTCAACAACAACCCAACCCAGATTCTGGAGTACACGCCATCTGGCGACCTGGTGCGCACCATCGAGCTGGAGGGTTTTCACGATACCGAAGCGCTGGCACACCTGCATGACAACCAGTTCGCCCTTGCCGAGGAGCGCCGTGGCACCATCATGCAGATTACAATCAACGCTGAGACCCACAGAATCTCGCGGCAGCAGAGCAGCCTGCTAGCCACTATTGACAGGGTTGGCACCAACAGTGGTATCGAAGGACTTGCCTACGATAAACAGACACAAAGGCTGCATCTGGTGCTGGAAAACAAGCCGGCAAAACTGATTACCATTCCTTTAGCCGGACAGCTTGAGGGAGCCGGACAGTTGGAGGCAAACAATCATCCTGTTCCAGTGACTGTAATCAGCGACCGGTTTATGCACTCGGTGCCAAAGGTTCCCGGCCAACTGCGTGATCTCTCGGGACTCTACTTCGCTGACGACCTGAGTACCCTGCTGTTACTCAGCGATGAGTCGAAAGCGCTGGTGGAGCTCGATCACCAACAGCAGGAGCTTTCTCGCATCCGCCTCGACTGGCTGCAGCTCGGCCTGTTCAATGCCATCCCCCAGGCGGAAGGGGTGACCATCGGCAACGATGGTACGCTCTACATCTGCAGCGAACCGAACCTGCTTTACCGGTTTCGCTACCAGCCGATTCCCTCAGTCAACCCGGCTGATTATCTCCGGCTCGTGAGCCGCTGATTCGACACGCCTGACCAGCGAGCATTACCACTCTCCGCAACAACACCACGACAGCTCAGGCACGCTAAAATAACCATTCGGCTGACGCCGTTTAAACCCCCAATCCCTACTTCGTTCCGAGGCTGGCTGTTGTGGCCCCAACCTGGCTTTTTGCTGCCGACCGTGGCGGCACCTTCACCGATCTGGTCGGCATCGACCCAAACGGCGCGGTGCATAGCCGCAAGTTACGATCGATCTCTCCTGCCTACGACGATGCGGTGGTCGCCGGTGTGCGCGAGCTGCTGCAGGTGCCACAAGGTGAACCGATTCCGGCCGAGCAGATATCCACGATCCGCATCGGTACCACCGTGGCTACCAATGCACTACTGGAACGCAAAGGTGAAGTTACCGGCCTGCTGATTACCACTGGCTTTGCCGATCTGCTGGAGATCGGCACCCAGGCCCGACCCGACATTTTTGCACTGGCAATCGAAAAGCCGATCCAGCTTTACCAGCAGGTTGGCGAAGTCAGCGAACGCATCGATGCACAGGGTCAGCCAGTAATCGCCCTGAATGAGGCACAGGTCATCGAGCAGCTACAGCAGTGGCGCGCAACCGGCATCAGGGCCATTGCCATCGCCCTGATGCACAGCTGGATCAACCCGGCCCACGAACTGCGTGTCGGCCAGCTGGCGCGTGACGCAGGCTTCACTCAGGTATCCCTGTCCCACCAGTGCATGCGCGTTATCAAGCTGGTCAACCGCGCCCAGACCAGCCTGGTAGATGCTTATCTAAGCCCGGTGCTGATGCGCTATGTTGACCGACTAAAGAGTGGGCTTGGCAAGGTTAATCTGGAATTCATGCAGAGTAGCGGCGGGCTCGCCGACGCCACTGCCTTCAGCGGCAAGGAGGCGGTGCTCTCTGGCCCGGCAGGTGGTGTGGTGGCGGTTGCCGGACACGCCAACCAGCATAGCCAACTGATCGGGTTTGATATGGGCGGCACCTCCACCGATGTCTGCCGTTTCGGTGGTAACTATGAATACCGCCATGAGGTAACGACCGCTGGCATCGCCTATCACGCCAACATGCTGCAGATAGAAACCGTTGCCGCTGGTGGAGGCTCGATTCTTGGTTTTGATGGCCAGCGGATGACCGTCGGCCCGGAATCCGCTGGCGCCGACCCCGGCCCGGTCTGTTATGACCAGGGTGGCCCACTTACCATCACCGATGCCAACCTGGTGCTGGGGCGACTGTTACCAGAGACCTTCCCGCGCCAGTTTGGCCCCGACCATCGTGGTGCCATTAATCCAGAGGCCTCTCGCCGGGCATTGGCTCAACGGGCAGCACAGATCAACCGCGCCACTGGCCAGACTCTGACCGCCGAGGCAGTCGCCCAGGGCTATATCGACATCGCCAACCAACAGATGGCCAAACCAATCCGCAGTGTATCGGTGGCGCGGGGGTACGATCTGCGAGACCACGCGCTGGTGAGTTTTGGCGGTGCCGGCGGGTTGCACGCCAGCGAGCTGGCAACCCTTCTAGGCATCGACTCGGTGCTGATTCACCCGCTCGCCGGCATCTATTCCGCCTGGGGCATCGCCAACGCCAAACAGCGCCATCAGCGGGAGATGAGCCTGCTACAGCCCTTTACCGAAGCACGATGGAAGCTTCTGGCAGAGCAATTTACAAACCTCGAACAGCAGCTGCTGCCACTGTTCAATACCGCGCCTGGTGAGATCACCATGAAGCGGCAGCTGGACCTGCGGCCACTTGGCAGCGACAGCTACCTGACGGTTGCTATGGGCAATTATGACCAGTGCCGCAGCCTGTTTGAGCAGCAGTTTGAACAGCACTACGGATACCACACCGACAGCGACCGGCTCGAACTGGTAAACATTCGGGTGATCGCTACACAGACGGGTGTTGACGCCGCGATTCAGTCGGTTGGTCCAGAAACAGCCGACTATCCGTTCCAGGTCCCGCGGGCAGCAGAGGTTTATCTCGATGAGCGCTGGCAGTCTATTCCCTGCATGGCATTTAACCGGCTCCGCCCTGGCGCCAGGATCACCGGTCCGGCGCTACTCATTTCCGACCAGTTCACACTATTAATAGATAGCCAGTTCGGCGGGCAGGTCGAAGACAACGGCACCCTGCTGTTAAGTAGAGCCTCTGTCAAAGCCGACAGCACAGCGGAAACCGGCGGCGCAGCCATCGGTTCCTGCATCAAACCTGAGTCTGGGCAGGAACAGCCGGACCCAATCACGCTGGAGATATACAACCACCGATTCATGGGCATCGCCGAGCAGATGGGCGTCACCCTGCAGAAAACTGCCCATTCGGTAAACATGAAGGAGCGGCTCGATTTCTCCTGCGCGATATTCGATCGTTTCGGCAATCTGGTGGCTAACGCGCCGCACATTCCGGTACATCTTGGTGCCATGGGTGCCACCATCAAGGCGCTGAAAAGCTCCGCAAACCTGCAACCAGGGGCGGTTTACGCCAGCAATCACCCCGCTTCTGGCGGCTCTCACCTGCCTGACGTGACGGTCATCACCCCGGTTTTTCTGCAGCAACAAGCGCAGCCCCACTTTTTTCTCGCCAGCCGCGGCCACCACGCCGACATCGGCGGCACCACCCCTGGCTCGATGGCACCCTTTTCGCAAAAACTGCAGGAAGAGGGAGTCGCCCTGAATGGCCTGCAACTGGTCGCCGACGGCATTTTTTTAGAAGAGTCGATCAGAGCACACCTCACCGCCGGTCCCTGGCCGGCGCGCAATATTGACGAGCGGCTCGCCGATCTGCGCGCCCAGATCGCCGCCAACCGGATGGGCGAGCGGGAACTGTTACGGCTGCTTACCGACCGCGGCATTGGCGAGGTAGATCGCTATATGGGCTTCATTCAGGACAACGCTGCATGGGCCATCGATCAGGTTTTTCGTCGCTTGCTTGGAGCACAGTCTCAGCTACAGCTGTCACACCATGATCAGCTCGATAACGGCATTGCCATCGCCGTCGACATCACCCTGAGCCGCGCATTGGACAGCCAACAGCCGGTCCTTGCCGAATTCGATTTCAGCCACTGCGGCCCGCAGGATTGCGGCAGCCTCAATGCACCGGTTGCTGTGGTCAGGGCGGCGGTGATGTATGTGCTGCGCTGTCTGATCGACAGCGACATTCCCCTCAACGAAGGCTGTCTGCGCAATGTGTCGCTGGTGCTGCCGGAACGCTCCGTGGTCAACCCCGATGCCAATGCCGCAGTCGTTGGCGGCAATGTCGAAACCAGCCAACGCATTGTCGATGTACTGCTTAGCGCGCTTGGCGTTGCTGCAGCCTCCCAGGGCACCATGAACAACCTGGTACTGGCCTGGCCGGGGGCTGGCCAGTATTACGAAACCATTGGCGGCGGCAGCGGCGCCACTGCCACCAGCCCCGGTGCCAGCGGCGTGCA
>JBPEXY010000205.1:0-25041 GCA_052031065.1 Immundisolibacteraceae bacterium
CCGACCATCGCCGCAGTGCATGGCCATACCGTGGCCGGTGGTCTGCTGTTCGCCAACGCCTGTGCGCTGGTGGTCGCTGCTGAATCGACCAAATTCTCCATGCCGGAGGCGAAAGTGGGCATGCCTACCCTGGGCTATCTGGACATGTGGAAAGTGGTTGGGCCGCGACGTTTTATGGAGATGGCACTTACCGGTAGCAGCATCAGCGCTGAAACCGCCCGCGAATATGGATTAGTGAATAAAGTGGTGGCGGATGACAAGCTGATGGAAGAGGCGATGGCGCTGGCCAACAAGATCGCCAGTAACTCACCGAAATCGGTGGCCGGTCACTTGCAGGCGGTGAAGTTGTCGGTCAAGTACAACAAGGAGCTGCTGGAAGAGATGGCCACATCGATCTGGGACAAGGTGGTCTACAGCGAAGACCTGCAGGAAGGGCTGAAATCATTCAGCGAAAAACGGGCACCGGTCTGGCGTAATAAATAAGCGAGCTTTCGCATACTCACTATAAAAAATGGGGGCTGTAGCCCCCATTTTTTATGACGTCCGGTCAGCTAACCGCTAACCTTCATAAAGGGCAAAGGTCCCCTCGGCGCCGGCGTCGCGCAACGGAATCAGAGCCTTGTATTCATCTGAGTCCCACCAGCTGCGAAAGGTCGCTTCATCGGGAAACCGGAACGCCACCAGCTCCCCAGCCGGCATCTCTCCGGCGAGATCGACCAGTTTGGACCCCTTGGCCAGCAGCTCTCCGCCAACTGCCCGTGCCATTGGGCCGGACCGTTTGCGGTATTCAGCCAGTTTCTCCGGGTCTTTGACCTTCATGGTGGCTAACAGAATCACGCTCATCTTGATCTTTCCTCCTGGGTTTGAAGCGCGTTGTGGTTCAAACGATATCCACCGCCGTTAATTTGTCCAACAGACGTTCGCGCTCCTCACCGGTCAATCCCTGCACCGGCGCAGTGACCGGCCCGGCATGCAGGCCCAGATGTTCGCACCAGAGTTTGATCACCCCAATCAGTCGCGCGTAGGCGGCAGTTTTGGATAGCGGCTCCATGAATTCATCTTCATAAACATGCCAGATCGGCCGCAGGCTCTGCCACTGTTCGAAGGCGGCATCCCATTCGCCCCGCACTGCCTGCTCGTAATAGCTGCGCAGCACGGAGCGTTTTTTGCCGTAGAGCAGGTAGGAGAATTCGGCAAACAGTACCTGGCCACCGCGGCGCAGGTCGTCGAGGAAAAAGTCCTCAATCGGGTCAGAGACGATGAAGTCATCGCGCAGTTCACGGCGCAGCCGCAGCGATTCTCCGCGGTTCAAATGGCCCTGTTTGACGCAGACCACGGTTTCCAGGTCGACCAGTTGTTTCATCAGCTCAAGACTTAGCACCTTGCCGCTGACTGGCGTGCGGTAGAGGCAGATGGCCAGGTCAGAGCGATCGGTGATGTATTTGAAAAAATCATACACCTCGCTGTCGGTACGCAGTTGGGTCATCGGGTTCATTAGCTCGGCGCCACTGAACCCTAGTTTTTCAATGTGCTCCAGCTTGCGCAGACAGAAATCCGCTGATGGGTCGAGAATAATGCTCCAGAGGTCGGTACGAGCGGCCACTGCATCGGCGACGATATCGTGATAACGAAACCACTCTTCCGGCTGCATGTTCCAGGTTTCGGCAGCAAAGCCGCCTACGACCAGGCCATCGACCCCCCATTCGATGTAGCGATCAATGTTTTCGCGCATTTGCGATTCATCGATCCTGCCATTGGTGATGGGAGTGATCGGCGCAGCATAAAATCCTTTAATCGTTTGCTGTGCCCAGCTCTTGGCCTCGCGGCGGCTGAAATCTGTCATGCTCCTCTCCTCGGGGTTTCTGCTATAAGAAAGTATTGCTCGGGTCGGTGTCTGTGGGGTGTGTTAGCAACTCGACCCGATGGTTACCGGTACCGTCGCTGATGGATAATGCCCTAACAGGAGAGGAAATTGAACTATCAGGAAGCTGACCACATCCGCATGCTGCGCGAGATGCTGCAGAAGTTTGTCGATAACGAAATGCCGAGGGAAAAAGCGCGGGAGTGGGACCACTCCAACGAATATCCCGCAGAGGTGTTTGCGAAATTGGCGGAGCTGGGAGTCACCGGGATGACTGTCCCACAGGAGTATGGTGGCAGTGGCCGCGATATCCAGGCCACCATGATTGCCATAGAAGAGCTCTCCAAACGCAGTATGGCAGTGGCGGTGCCCTACATAATGGCCACCTGTTATGCGGGCATGAATATTGTGGAATGTGGTGACGATGCGCAGAAACAGGCGCTGCTGCCACGGGTGGCAAGTGGCGAGCTGCTGTTTGCCTATGGCCTCACCGAACCAGATGTTGGTGCTGACCTTGCCAGCGTACGGACCACCGTGGTGCGCGACGGTGATGAGCTGGTGATCAACGGTTCCAAGCGCTTCTGCAGTGGCGCTGAAATCGCTGATTACATCTATACCCTTGCCTGCTCAGACCGCGACGGAGAGCGTTACCAGAACCTCTCTTTTGTGATGGTACCGCCAATGGCTGATGGGGTCACCATTGAACGCATCGCCACCATGGGGATGCACGGGGCGGCAACCACGGATGTCACCTTTACCAATGTTCGTGTGCCCTTTACCCAGTTAATGGGCGGTGAGGCAGGCTGGAATAACGGCTGGAAAATGCTTGCTGGACCAGGCCTGGATGTAGAAAAAATTGAGGTAGCCGCAATCGCAGTGGGTGTCGCAGCTGCTGCCATGGAGGATGCCTGGGCGTATAGCCAGGAGCGTCGGCAGTTTGGCAAGCTGATTTGTACCTATCAGTCGATCCGCCACAAGCTGGCGGAGATGCAGACCAAACTCCACGCCGCCAGGCTGATGCTCTATCACGCCGCTGACCTGGTACAGCAAGGTGTCCCCGCCGCGGTGGAAACCTCGATGACAAAGATGTTTGCCACCGAAACCGCCAAAGAGCTGGCGCTGGAGTGCCAAACCATCATGGGGGCTTACGGCTATGTAAAAGAGTTTGATGCCGAGCGCTATGTCAGGGAAGCGATCGTACTACCCATTTTTGGCGGCTCAACTGCCATTCAGCTGAATAACATCAGCAACTGGATGGGGTTGCCGAAGCAGTGATGGGTTCATTAATTGGTGCGCTGCGAACTGGTGTGATAACCGTTTGACCGCGCCTGTTTCCACACAGAGACTTTTCTGAAACTCAATATTTGGTGGGGTTGGTCGATAGGGACCGAATGGAGGAATCAACCTTACTATTCAACGACCAAAGCACTGTCGCCGGGTGGCAGAAACCGGGCGGTCTGCGTAGACGCATTAACCTGCTTGGTTTTGGGGTGACGGTGTCGTCAACCATGGCCATCGGCATCACCATTCTGCTGGTCAGTCTCAATACCCTGTGGACCGATACGATGGAGGATGCGCGTGCTACCGCAGAGCTGGTTGGTCGCGATAACCATCGTCTGTTGACAGGTCTGGTTATGGAGGAAGATCCAGAGCTGTTAATGCAATACAGACGGGAACTTGGTCAGCGGTTCGAAAATTTGGGGATATTCCCGGGCATCCGTGGCGCCATGTTGCTAGACGCTAACGGTGAAGAACTGACCAGTGTTTCCAACGAGGGCCAGGCCTGGAATCATCGCGAGTTCAAGGCGGATACAGCGCTGAGTGACGGCAGCCAGTTTTGGCAGATGATGCTCGGTAAGGGCTGGAGGATAGTTGTCAGAGACATCGCCCTGGCTGAAGAAAAACTAGCCACTCTCTACATCAAATGGGATTTGCGCCGGCTTCGAGACCACGTCTATCAGCAATTGCTGGTTAGCGCACTGCTGTTCACTGTCGTGTTGGTCGTGGTCACTTTTGTCACGCTGCGGCTGAGAAGGTCGATCAGTCAGCCGGTGGAGGAGCTGGTAAATCGCACAGCCAATGTGGTCCGTCATGGCGACCTGAGCAAGTTGCGGCCGGCCAGGGTGTTTGGCAATGACGAGCTTGGCAGGCTCACCGCTTCTTTCAACTCGATGATTGATACCCTGCGTGAACAGTATGCTGAACTCAATGCCGGCCAGCAGTTGCTTGAGCGTCGGGTAGCCAGACGCACGGAAGAGCTGGACGCCAAACGTAGGGAAGCTGAAGATTCACGCAGGGAACTGCAGCAGGTTCTCGATCTTTCTCTGGACGTGATGACCATCATCGATTCAGCCGAACGATTGGTGATGTACTCCCCGGCTGTAACAGCGGTGCTGGGCTACGAAGAGCCGGAATGGCTGGCACTGAGTCTCAGCGATGTTGTGTTCCACTCAGACCGCACTCAGAACGATGAGCAGATCATCTCACCCCAGCAGTTGTTGCGTCAGCATGGCGGCAAGGTTCGTCAGGCTGAGAGGCGGTTAAAACATCGAGATGGCCACTGGGTGTGGATGGAGTGGAGCATGACTCTGCTCGACGACGACCGGGTGTTCTTGATAGGACGCGACATTCAAGAGCGTAAAAAGCGTGAAATTGAGGTTTCAGTTGCCCACAAAGCTGAAACTCTGGCGCGTAAAAGAACCCAGCAAATCGTCGATATATCGCTGGATATGATCGTCACCATGGATAGCAATGGGCGCTTTCTATCGGTGAGCAAGGCGAGTAAGAGTCTGTTTGGTTACGAACCGGATGAACTGCGCGGACGACTCTTTGCTGAATTTATCGTTGCCGAGGATTTTGAAGGGGATATCCAGGCTGAAAATGGGCTGAAACTTGCCGTCGAAGCACACGGCGGGCAGATCAACGGGTTGCCGCGTCGTTTTCGCCATGCTGATGGTCATCTCGTCTGGGTAGAGTGGAATGTAGTTTTCCAGCCGGAGGAAAACGCATTCTATGCTGTGGCGCGTGATATTACCGAGCGTCGGCGCTACGAACATGAACTGATAGACGCACAGCAGAAAACCCAGGAGGTGATCGACTTCTCCCCGGATTTGATCTGTACCCTCGACCGGAATGGTATTTTCACCAGTGTCAACGAGGCGAGTCGATCCATACTCGGGTATGAACCGGGGTCTCTGGTGGGTAAGGATCTGGCTGAGTACCTTCACGCAGATGATCTTTCCATGCACCGTTTTACCTTGGTGGTGGAGGAGATCGAGCACCATCGCGGTGAGCTCGATGGCCTGAGACGGCGTTTTCGTCATCAAGATGGTCACTGGGTCTGGATCGAATGGAATCTGGTGTTAACCGACCGGGGGGCGCGGGTACATGCCAATGGCCGGGATGTCAGCGAGAACATCCGCTATCAACAGGAGCTTATAGCTGCCAGAGAGGCTGCCGAGGAAGCAACCCGCGCCAAGTCCGATTTTCTCTCCAATATGAGCCATGAAATTCGCACGCCGCTCAATGGGGTGATGGGTATGTTACAGCTGCTGGAAGCCACTCATACCGACGCGGAGCAGGAGGACTACCTGCGTACTGCGATTAATTCCGGTGGCACTTTACTTACGTTGATCAACGACATACTCGATTTCTCCAAAATCGAGGCCGGCAAGCTGGTGCTCGAAAATGAACCTTTCTCGTTACTGGAAATGGTTGAAGATGTGGTAGCCCAGTTTGGTGACCAGTCCGCGATCAAGGGCATCAATCTTTCAGTGGTTTACGATGTCGCTGCCCCGACTCACGTACATGGTGATGTCGTTCGTTTGCGCCAGGTGCTTTCCAATCTGCTCGGCAATGCGATGAAATTTACCAGTGCCGGAGAAATTTACTGCCAGGTCCGCGTTGCCGAAGGGGGTGAGAAGCCGGGCCTGAGCTTTGCAGTGGTCGATACCGGTATCGGTATTGCCGAAGATAAACTGGAGGAGATTTTCGAATCCTTCTCTCAGGCAGATAACTCTACGACACGTCGTTTTGGTGGCACTGGACTTGGGTTGGCTATTGCGCGTGATCTGATCGAGCTGATGGGTGGAGAAATCCAGGTCTCTAGCGAGTTGGGTAAGGGCACAACTTTCTCTTTCGAGTTGCCATTACACGCAGCCCCGCAACCGGAATTCAGGATTGTGTCACTTCTAGACAAAAGGGTTCTCGTCATTGCGGAGACTGAAGCGGTGCGTAGTTCGATCGTATCTAGCTGTCGTCGCGTAGGAATGGTAGTGACCGCGATTCCGGTTTGGGAGCACAGCTTGCCAGAGCTGCTGGTCGATGGGTCAGCCTTTGATGTGGTGGTTGCTGATTCAGTTTTGCTGCAGGGAGAGGTGGGTCGGAAATGGGTTGACAACCCGATTCTGCCAACACTGGTCATTGCGCCATACGGTAAACAGCTGAAAGGATTACCCGCACAGTTTCGTCAGCTCTACAAACCGATACGCAGCGGATTACTAGTTGATCATTTGCAGGAGTTACTCGGATTCGAGCGCGAAAGTTCCTGCCAACAGGCGGTGGTCAGGAAAGTTCAGCACGGCAAACTGTTGCTGGTCGAAGATAACGCGGTGAATCGTAAGGTTGCGATCCGGCTCTTGAAAAAAATGGGCATGGACGTTGAAATCGCGGTGAACGGACAGGAAGCGGTGGAGCAGGTGAGGTGTGGGACTTTTGATCTGGTACTGATGGATTGTCAGATGCCGGTGATGGATGGTTATGCGGCGACCCGCGAAATTCGTCGTCTCGAGGCGGAGTCAGGAGGGCACCAAACCATCATCGCGGTAACCGCCAATGCGGGAGCTGAGTTTGTTGAGCGCTGCCGAACAGCAGGTATGGATGATTATCTTGCCAAACCTTTTCAGTTCGACGCCATGGCGGAAAAGCTGCACTTCTGGTTGTCCGGCGCCCCAGTTGCTGTTCCAGGTCAGAATGCACTCGCCGATTCGGTTGGATTTCACTGATCTGATGATCCTAAATGTCAGGCAGTTCGTCTTTACCGAGCCAAAAAAACCCACCTCAGTAGAGAGCTTTTTCCGTTAAAGAACAGGCCTGATTGCATACCGGCAGAACCGCAGGATGGACAGCGCACCACCTTTCAACAGTCAGAGAGTGGCGCCAACGGCTGCGTAGTGGCGGTGAATTACCAATACGAAGCGGCGGCGTCCAGGTCACTGCACGGCCTCCTTGATCAATCCCGATATATCCGTCCAGAATGGTGCCTGGTATTGAGGCCACCCAACGGTTTGGAGGTGAGATGAAGGCACTAAAAATATGGATGATCCTGATGGGGGTTTTCTACCTGCTGAACCTGGTTGCCCTGTGGCCCTCCCTGTGGGCGCCGCAGCTTCCCACCATGTACCCGGGGGTAGAATTGCATCAGGGCACTGATTCATTCCAGCTGTTGCTGGATGCCTGGTTGATCGTCGGCATTCAGCTCGCAGCAATCGGGATGGTGCTGATCTGGGCGGGTGGCTTCTCCTCTGCCCCGGAACGCTATCTCGGCGTAGTCTGGGTCGCCATCGTTACCGAGATTGTTGACGGTATCTGGGATATCTACAGCGTTGCTGGCGGTCTCGAAGAGCCGGTTATCGGTTACGCCACCGTAGTCATCCACCTGATCTGGATTTTCACCGCGCTCTGGGCGTTAGGTCGGGCACGAAAAGAACTTGAAGGCGAGGCAGCGACAGGTACTGTCGCTGCCTGATTTCGGCAACTCTGGTGGTATACCGGCTCTATTTGAGGCCGGTGCCACCGCCAGAGCAGTGCATCACTTCGCCGGTTACGTAACTGGCATCCGGCGAGGCCATATAGGCAATCGCGGCGGCCAGTTCGTCGGGGCTGCCCATGCGGCCCATCGGCGTGTCACGGAAGGTCTGCTCCATCACCCCTTTGATTCCGTCAGCATCTATCTGGTCATAATCGCTCAGTCCCAGGTTGCGCGGTACCGCCCGCTCACCACCATCGACGCCACCCGGTGCTACACAGTTGACGCGAATATTGTGTTCGGCCAGTTCCATCGCCAGGCAGACGGTAATGGCGGCTATGCCCCCCTTGGCGGCAGAATAGGGCACACGGTTGATACCGCGGGTGGCGACTGAGCCGATATTAACGATGCTGCCAGAGCCCTGTTTGACCATTTGCGGAATCACCGCGCGGCAGCCCCACATGGTTGGCCAGAGTGAGCGCTGCATCTCTTTTTCGATCTGTTCGATTGGGTAGAGATGATAAGGTTTGGCCCAGATGGTGCCGCCGACATTGTGTACCGCAACATCGACCCGCCCATATTGCTCCACGCAGGCGTTTACCACTGATTCCGCCCCCTCCCAGGTTTCCAGATCGGCAAGTGCGAGGCTGGCGCTGCCTCCAGCGGCCACTATTTCATCCACCACCGCCTGTCCCTGTGGTTCGGCACGGTCAACCACCAGCACGCTGGCACCTTCAGCGGCGAGGCGGATGGCAGTCGCCTTGCCAACTCCCTGAGCGGCACCGGTTACGAGGGCAACCTGACCGTCAAAGCGGCGGCAGTTGGGTTGTGCGGAAGAAACGCTCATATTTATTTCCTTCTGTGTAGCTGGTCTAAAGGGTTATGTAACGAGGGGGCAGAGACAGTGGTCAGAGACGGCTAAGCCTGGATCAATTCATAAACCCGCTCGGCGGTTAACGGTAGCCGCATCGCCGGTTTGCTGATGGCATCGGCCACCGCATTAGCGATAGCTCCCGGTAGCGCAACATTGGAAGCTTCACCGACCGGGCCCAAGTTGAATGGTCCGGGTCCTTCATCGCGCTCCAGCAGGATGGTTTCCAGTGGTGGAATATCCCTGATGTTGGGCAGCTTGTAGTCGCCCAGGTGCAGAGCCTCCGGCTTGCCTTCATCAAAACGATGTTCTGACATCAGCGCCATACCGAGGGCATAGATTACGCCTCCTTCGAGCTGTCCGAGATGAGCCACCGGGTTGATGATGGTACCCACATCATGGGCGCTGATGATTTTCTCCACATCCACCTTACCGGTTTCCATATCAACCCGAACCTTGACCACCTGGGCGGTGAAATTGGTGTCGGCCATCTCCGGTTCCAGCGGCAATTTGGCGTATTCGTCCACCACCAGGTCGGCGCCACTGGCGGCGCAGGCCTGGGCCACCAGCTGCGCAAAGCTGTAGTGGTTCCCGCCGGCAAGCAGCGTGCCGTTTTCCCAGCTGCCCGGTTCGTTAACCTGCTCGGCAAGCTGCTGCTTGAGCTTGTCGAGCGCATCAATGGTGGTTTTGCCCATGGTGAAGGTGGTGCGGCTGCCACCAACGCCAAAATCAAATGGCAGATTACTGGTGGAAACCGGCCTGATGGTGACCTGGTCGAGGGTGCCATCGATGGCTTCGGCAACCATCTGTTGAACCGCGGTGTAGGTTCCCTGTCCCGGGTCGGGAATCGGTACCTCAATGGTGATTTGAGCGTCGGCATTGACAATCAGGCGGGCGCTGCAATCGCCACCGATGGTGCCGCGCTCATACATGCCAATTCCCCAGCCAACCCCTGGCCCCTGCTCCCTGGTATTCCACTGGGCTGCATCCAGTGCGGCCTGCAGAGTCTCTTTGGCGCGAACCGTAACCCACTGCTGCCCGGCGGGTGCGGTGTCACCCTGTTCCAGCAGGTTGCGTAGTCTGAATTCGGCAACATCCAAGCCGAGCGCTTTGGCGATCAGGTCAAACTGCGCCTCGACCGCAAACATTACCTGTGGTCCGCCGGGTGCACGCATGTGGCCGGCAGGGATGGTGTTGGTGTAGACGATGGTACTGTTGAGGTTGATCGCCGGTATCCGGTAGCAGCTGCCGGCCTGGTCGACACCGTGGAGGTTCAGCGTCGGTAGCGGTTTAAACGCGCCGTAGGCGCCGGTATTGAACCAGCCATCCAGGTGCATGGCGCAGAGTCGGCCATCGTTGGTGACGCCGGTCCGTAGTTTGATCTTGCTGGCATGACGGCCGTTGGCTGCCATCAGCTCTTCGGTGTAGGTCATCACCACCTTCACCGGCCTGCCGCTTGCTTTGGATAGCAGGTAGGCCACCGGCGCATCGAACGGATTACCCTTGCCACCAAAATCGCCACCGATATGGGTCATGTGGACCTGAAAATTTTCCGGCGGTTGTTGAAAACATTTGGCCAGCTGAATCCGCAACATGTAGGGGCTTTTGTTGCTCGACCAGATGTCACAGCTGCCGTCGGCTTTAACATCGGCAACCGTAGCATTGGGCTCAAGGTAGCCGTGATGTTCGAAGGGGGTCTCAAACTCGTGCTCGAAGACCTGGTCAGCTTCGGCCATTGCTGCTTCCATATCACCGTGGGACCAGTTCATGTAGGCACAAACGTTGTTGACCTTTGGTTCTGCCGGGTGGGAAAACGCTCCTTCGTAGCCTTTAGGGTCCTGGTGAACGGGGTAGGCGTCGTCTGCTGTCGCTTCATCGATGTTGAACACCGCCGGCAGCTCTTCATACTCGACTTCAATCAGGTTGAGAGCCTGTTCAGCAATATCGGTAGTTTCAGCAGCCACTGCGGCTACTCGGTCACCAATGAAACGTACCTCCTTGCCGGCCAGAACAGGCAGGTCATAAACCGCCCGGCCGATAAGGTGTTCCTGCTCCTGTCCGGTGATGACAGCATGGACACCAGGCAGTGCCTCAGCAGCGGTGGTATCAATGCTGAGGATGCGGGCATGGGGGTAGGGACTGCGCAGTATCTTGCCGCGCAGCATTCCCGGCAGATTTACATCTGCGCTGTAGCGGCTCTTACCGGTAACCTTATCGGGTCCGTCCAGTCTGGGCGTCGCCTGACCGACAAATCTACGAGTCATCCCCCTGCTCCCCTGTTCTGACAATTAATTTAGAAATCGACTGCCTGTCATTTACATACGCTACTTTAAATCAAAACCCGGTTGGCTATGGCAGGTTTTGATCGACGCGGGGACTTGCAGTGTTCGATCAACTCAAGGATCACACCATCGTTCTGTCGGCCATTTCCGATAATCACGATTGCCACTATCATAGAGCGCTTTCGCTAAGAGACCGGTAGACGTAGAAGTGGTTTTTATCACCAGCCAGCCGGTTCATCAGGGTAAGGAGGGGTAGGGATGTCCGCTAACCAACCGACAGACCAGAATCTGGTTGCGATTACGGTTCGGGTCAACGGCGAGGAGCACCGGTGCAGTGTGCGGCCGAATTTGCTACTGGTCGATTTTTTGCGTGATCAGCTGGGGATCACCGGCACCAAGGAAGGCTGTGGCGTAGGCGTCTGTGGTGCCTGTACGGTGCTGCTCAATGGTCGAATCACCAGCTCCTGTCTCTATCTGGCTGCAATGGCTGATGGTGGTGAAATAACCACCGCAGAGGGACTCGCTGATGATGAAAAACTGCTGCCGATTCAGCAGAGTTTTATCGACCATGGCGGGTTTCAGTGCGGTATCTGTACCTCCGGGCAGGTGATCGCCGCAAAGGCACTGCTGGATCATAACCCAGCCCCAAGTGAGGATGAGATCAAGGCCTGGATGATGGGTAATCTCTGTCGTTGTACGGGTTATTACGGCATTATCCGTTCGGTGCAGAAGGCAGCCGATCAGGCCGGAGGGTGAATCATGGAACAATTTACGTTTCACGCCCCGAACAATCTCAGTGACGTTTTTGCGCTGCTCGACGAGTACGAATACGACGCCAAACTGATCGCCGGTGGTACCAGCCTGGTCACTTTTATGAAGCAGCAGCTGGTACAGCCGGAACAGCTGATTCATCTGGGTAAAATTGATGCGCTTCGTGGAGTCGAGCGGGTCGGCGATGAGCTTCATGTCGGTGCACTGACCACTTATCGGGAGCTCGAGACCCATCCCCTGGCGCTGGAGCTGGTACCGCAGATTGGCGAAGTGTTTGGCCATGTGGCTACGGTGCGCATCCGTGAAGTGGCGACCATTGGTGGTGGTCTTGGCCAGGGAGACCCGGCGCAGGATGGTCCCGGGCTCTGGCTACTGCTTGGGGCACAGATGGTGCTGGCCAGCAGCAGTGGTGAGCGGTTGGTGCCGGCAGCCGAGTTTTTTGATGATTACTACACCACGGTGCTGGAACCCAACGAAGTACTGACTGGATTACGGATCCCGATTCCACCGCCATCCTCGACCTTTGCCTACAGCAAGTTTCTGCCCCGTAGTGAGGATGATTATGCGGCGGTTTCAGTAGCCGCGCTGGTTGATCTGGACACGGATGGCACGGTTAAACAGGCCCGGCTCACCCTGGGCTCAGTGGCACCAACCCCGGTCTGGGCTGGAGATCTGGCTGAATCGTTGGTCGGTACCAAACCGGAGCAGCAGCAAATTGCGGAAATTGCCGAGGCGATCCGCGAACGGGTTGATCCGCTTGATGATGTGCGTGGATCTGCTGCCTACAAGACTGAAATGGCGGTGGTATTCACTCGCCGGACATTACAGCAGGCGCTAGATCGCGCTGCCAGCTGTTAGCAGTGGTCCAAGTAAACGAGACCTGCAGGGTGAAAACTTTGACTGTGGTGGAGAGATATAAATGGAGTTTGACTTTCGTTTTACCATTCCAGCGGATCAGCAGACGCTGTGGCAGAAAGTAACCGATATAGAGTCGGTGGCTTTTTGTGTACCTGGCGTCACCAGTATTGAGAAGCTGGAAGACGGTCCACCGCTGCAATATGAGGGGGCGCTGGCGATTCGCGTTGGTCCGGTGGGTCTGAAAATGGGCGGGCTGGTCTGGATTAACGACCTCAATGGCGAGAATTTCCTTATGGAGCTGGTTTGTGAGGGCAAGGACCGCAAGATACCTGGCACCGTAAAAACTGAAACCCGTATGCAGCTGGAACCGGCGGAACAGGGGACCGACTTGGTGATCCATACCCATGCCACTATCATGGGCAAACTGGGTGAGTTCGGACAGTCAGTGATTCGCAAGAAGACAGCGGCGGTACTCGACGAATTTGTCGCTAACCTGATGCAGGAGCTGGAGCAGTCCCCCTGATAGACAGAGCTTGGTCCCGAGCCCGGTGATCGGACAGCAGGTGGTCGGATCTCAAATGACCGCTAGTAGGGCAGCTATAGTTAGAAACATTACAAATTTTTACATAATAATTTTTTAAATAAAGAGGAGTAGAGCTGTGGGTAATTACACTGCTATTGAATTATCGATTGACGGCGATGTTGCGCGGGTCAACTTCAATCGCCCGGAAAAACGTAACTGCATGAGTCCCGAGCTGCATCGAAATATGTTTGAGGCGATGGGCGAAATTGAAGCGGCCAAGGTCAAGGTTGTGGTGATTACCGGCAATGGTCCCAGTTTCTGCGCCGGGATGGACCTGGAGCAGTGCTTTCTTGAGCCCTTTGACAAGCCGGAATTGATGGCGGAGATCAACCATCACGCTTTTGGCTGGTTTACCCGCATGAAAAACAGTAAAGCAGTGACTATCGGCAAGATCAACGGTTTCTGCTTTGGTGGTGGTATGGCATTGGCCGGGGTGCTGGATATTGTGGTGGCGGCCGACGAATCCCTCTGGGGCCTTTCTGAAGTCAATTTCGGTATCTTTCCAGGCGGTGGAACCAGCTGGACCGTGGCGAAAAACATGCCGGAACGGAAGAAGGGACTCTACTACTCGCTCAGTGCCGAGACCTTCAACGGTCAGCAGGCGGCGGAGATGGGGTATGCAACCTTTTCCGTACCGCTTGATCAGCTCGACGATAAAGTGGAAGAGGTGGTCGGCAAACTGACCAACAAGGGACGTGCCGTACTCGGCAAAACCAAAGAGGTCTATGAGAAGGTTCTGAATATGGATTTTCCGGAAGCCATCGACTATGAAATGGCGAAGTCGTGGGAGCTCTCCAGAGAGACCAACGACGACTGGATTCGCACCGCGTTGGCATCATTCAAGAAGCGTGAATTCAAACCGGGAACCCAGGCCTACAAACTGGTCAACGATGTCTGATGGATTGAACAGCAGGTGAATTAAAAAACCCGGCTGGTGCCGGGTTTTTTAATTCCTCTCGGCTATCCGCCGGCAATTTTTCTCTGTGGCGGTCGACAAAGGGCAGCAATGAAAATCGTATCTTTCAACATCAATAGCCTGCGCGCACGCATCCATCAGTTGCAGCAGGTGATCACCCTGCATCAGCCCGATGTGATTGGACTGCAGGAGACCAAAGTACACGACGACCAGTTCCCGCTTGAGCAGATAGAAGCTCTCGGTTACCAGGCCTACTACCATGGGCAGAAGGGCCATTACGGGGTTGCTACGCTGACGCGTGGCAAGGCAGTGAATGTAACCCGGGGGTTTGTCTCCGACGACGAGGCTGCACAGCGCCGGTTTATCAGCGTCACCGTCGAGCGTCCGGGTGCGCAACCGGTGGTGGTGTTGAATGGTTATTTCCCCCAGGGAGAGAGTCGCGATCATCCACAGAAATTTCCGGCCAAACGCAAGTTCTATGAAGACCTGCAACAGCACCTGCTGGATCACCATAGCCCTGAGCAGCCCCTGCTGGTGATCGGCGATATCAACATTTCTCCGGCGGACCGGGATATCGGTATCGGTGAGGAGAACCGCAAGCGCTGGTTGCGTAGCGGCAAGTGCAGCTTCCTGCCTGAGGAGCGCGAATGGTTTCAGCGGTTGCTGGCGTGGGGGTTACAGGACACTTACCGGCTGATCGAACCGGAGGATGATCAGCACTTCAGCTGGTTTGACTACCGTAGTCGTGGGTTTGAACGGCAACCGCGACGTGGGCTGCGTATCGATACCATTCTGGCGACCTATAGTCTCTCAGAGTCGCTTGTCGGTGCCGGTATCGATTACACCACTCGCGCCATGGAGAAGCCTTCAGACCACTGCCCGATCTGGGCTGAGTTTGACGCCTAAGGCTTATGATTTTGCCACCGCTCACAACAGGCAGACTGCAGCGACGCTACAAGCGGTTTTTCGCCGATGTTGTGCTCGATGATGGCCGCGAGGTGACGGCCCATTGCCCCAATACCGGCCGTATGACCAGCTGCCTGCAGCCAGGCTGTCGTGTGCAGGTAAGCCATAGCGATAATCCCAGGCGAAAACTGCAGTGGACCCTGGAGCGTACCGATGTTGGCGGAGGCTGGATTGGAGTCCATACCGGGCGGGTGAATCAGGTGATTGCCGAAGCGGTGACCAGCGGTGCCATACCGACGCTGGCCGGATATCAGCAGGTGACACCCGAGGTGGCCGTGGCCCATGATGGGCAACGGGCGCGGATTGACCTGGTGCTGTCCGGCGCAGGGCAGCAGGAGGCCTGGGTAGAGGTCAAGAATGCGACCCTGTTGCAGGGTTCGGAAGTGCGCTTCCCCGATGCGCCGACAGCAAGAGGTCTCAAACATCTGGATGTGCTCGCTACCCAGCTGGAACAGGGCCGGCGGGCGGTGCTGGTGTTTGCCATCAACCGGCCCGAAGGGCGCTGCTTTGTAACTGCTGATGAAGTTGATCCTCAGTATGGCAAACGGTTGCGCCAAGTGGTCGCTCTGGGTGTGGAGGTGGTCGCACCGCAGCTGGTCCATCAGTCCCAGTCGATTGAGGTCAGCGGCGAGTTGCCGGTAGTCCTCGGTGGCTGACCGGTAGCAGCTTGACCATCGGTTGTTGGTGGTGTTGTTACGTTACAATGCGCCGCGAAATTTGCCCCAACCTGGAATAGAGTGACGTGAACCCGATTAACAAAGAGCAGCAGGACAGTTTTCTTCAGGATTTTCAGGACCGCCAGGCCGCAGCCGAACGGATGTTACCGATACTGGGTCATCTGTTTCGCAAGCATGGGCTAAGTCTGTACATGTATGGCCGGTCGATCAACAACGTTTCCGCCGCAGATATCCTCAAAGCGCATCGCTATATCAGCCAGCATGAGCCGGTGACGGTCACTGTCCGCGATAGCTTTCCGCTACTACAGGCTTTGGTAGAGCTGGAGCTGGGCCCGGCGCGCATTGATCTGGGCAAATTGACGGTTGCCTATATGCGCGAGGGCGCGGGTCAGTCCGCCGAGCAGTTTCTCGCCGCACAGCTAGAAGGGCACGATGAACTTCGCGGTGGTGCCAATGGTGGCCCGAAGGATGTGGTGCTCTACGGCTTCGGCCGCATTGGTCGGTTGCTGGCGCGTGAGCTGTGTCAGTGGGTCGGCGGTGGTAATCAGCTTCGGTTGCGCGCGATTGTGGTGCGCAGGCCCAAAGGTAACGGTGATGACCTGGAAAAACGTGCCAGCTTGCTGCGTCGCGACTCTATTCACGGTCCCTTCAACGGCACGATAACGGTTGACCATGAAGCCAACGCGATTATCGCCAACGGTAATATCATCACCGTGATCTATGCCCAGGGACCAGACGACGTGGACTATGCAGGGCTCGGTATTGAATCGCCTTTGGTGGTTGATAACACCGGAATCTGGCGTGATGAGGAGGGACTTTCCAAGCATCTGGCGGCCGGCGCTGGTAAGGTGCTGTTGACCGCACCAGGAAAAGGTTCGATCAAGAATATCGTCTATGGCGTTAACGATGGTGATATCAACGCGGCTGACCAGATTCTTTCTGCTGCCAGTTGCACCACCAACGCGATCACTCCAGTGTTGAAAGTGATTAATGACCGCTTCGGTGTAGAAGTGGGTCACATCGAAACGGTTCACTCTTATACCAACGACCAGAATCTTATTGATAACTACCATGAGGCAGATCGTCGTGGCCGCAGTGCGCCGCTGAACATGGTGCTCACCGAAACCGGTGCTGCCAAGGCGGTGGCCAAGGCGTTACCGGAGCTTGCCGGCAAGCTGACCGGCAACGCCATTCGGGTACCGACTCCCAATGTCTCCATGGCGATCATGAATCTGACGTTGCGGGATGGTACCGATAAAGACGGACTGAATGAGGTATTGCGCGAAGCGGCGATGTCCACCTCGCTGGATGGGCAGATTGACTACATGACCTCCAAGGAGCTGGTCTCCAGTGACCTGGTGGGGTCACGTCACGCCGGCATTGTTGATTCCCAGGCGACCATTGCGCATGGCAATCACTGCGTGGTCTATGTCTGGTACGACAATGAATATGGCTATAGTTGTCAGGTGATTCGGGTCATGCAGGCCATGGCTGGCGTGCAGTTACCCGTCTATCCTCTCTAGGGGTGTTGACCTGGCGTGGACGATCCCGTCGTCAAGCAGCTGTCTGCGGTTAACGCCCACTGCATTACCTTCGCCAACGAAAAGGGTGGTACCGGCAAATCAACGCTGGCGCTGCATCTACTGGTCTCTCTGCAGCGGCAGGGTAGACGGGTGGCAGCGGTAGATCTCGATTTTCGTCAGCGCACCCTGAGTCGTTACCTGGAAAACCGCGCTATGCACCAGCCGCAGCTGGCAACTGTGGAGGTGGTGGTGCCAGCTGTCAGTGAGCTGGATAGCCGCAGCGCTGCTTCCGGTGCTGAAATTGCACTGCTCGGAGACACCCTGGCGCAGCTGGCTGAGAGCCACGAGTTGATCATTATTGATTCACCGGGTAGTGACTCGCCGCGGAGTCAGTACGCGATGGCGGTGGCCAACACCCTGGTGACGCCGCTGAACGATAGCCTGATTGATCTGGACCTGCTTGGCAGGGTGGTTCCCGGGGAGCAGCGGATAGACCGGCTCAGTTTTTTTGCTGATGCGGTCTGGCAGGCCCGTCAGCGCAGGGCATTGGCAAAATTGCCAGCGCTTGACTGGGTACTGGCCCGCAACCGTCTGACCATGCTTGATGCGCGCAACAAGCGGCTGGTTAATGATGCGCTGGAAGAGCTACAGGGCCGGGTTGCCTGCCGTTACATTTCCGGTCTTTCTGAACGGGTCATCTATCGCGAGCTGTTTGCCAGCGGATTAACGCTCCTCGACCTGGCTGATGCGATCGCGCCGATCCGCTTGACCAGCTCCCACCTCGCCGCCCGTCAGGAGCTGCGCGATTTTATCGATGATCTGCAACTACCCCGGTAACTAAACCAGGTGTAGAGAGACGCTGCGCCACCGGCAGGTGATAATTGGCGCGGGTGCTATGGAGTTAAAGGTGGCTGCTGGCGGCGGCAATAATTTCGCTGTTTTGCTGGCGAAGTTTGTCATCGTCACCGGCAAGTATCCGTGACCGGTTGGCCAGCTGTATCGCCTGTTGCCATTCTTCTTCTGCCAGTCTGACTCTGGCAAGCTCATGCCATAAATAAGGATCATTCGGGGCCATGCGCAGCGCCCGTTCCAGGGTCGTAGCCGCCCTTGCCAGGTCACCTTCCTGCCGCAGCGTACGGGCACTGGCGAGTAGTAACTGGCTCGCCTCGGGTACCGGTTCTGCGGTAGGGATGGTCGGCGCTTCAACCGGTGGTAGTGATGGTTGTCGGACCGCAGGATCAGTTTCCGGTGTCGGCGTGGGTACCAGTATCGGCTTTGCGTAGCGGTCCGGCGGCGCCGGTTGCCCGATCACGCCGTACTGAACGCCACATCCACCGCTGATCAGCAGTAAAAAGCAGCTCAACAGTGAGCGGGTCAGTCGTAGGGCCAGGGTATTTTGTCGAAAATCCATTTCAATCCGTCAGTCGGGCTGCCGCCAGATGATTCATTATCGTCAGCGCTACGGCTGCAGGCACTCAGCCCAGGGGGTGGGAATTCTGCCACTGCCGGTACACCGTAGCCACCCCTGCAGCCCGTAGCGGCGGGTGCCGCAATCGCCGCTCCGCCCTGTTCACTGGCAAACCAGCCAATGGAGCTGTCGGTAGAAGGGAAATTGGCGGTCAGTGGAAGTTGTCGCATCACTTCACCCCAGATGGGTAGCGCCCCGGTCGACCCCACCAGTCCGGTCGGCCCGTTATCGTCCCTGCCGACCCAGGTTACCGCACAGAGGTTGGCGGAAAAGCCGGCAAGCCAGCTGTCGCGCCCCTCATCGGTAGTGCCGGTTTTGGCAGCGATGTTGAGTTGACCATCTATCGTTTGCTGTAGCGCACGGCCGGTACCGCGACGAACCACTTCCTGTAGGGCCAGTTCAACCAGCTTGATCGCAGCAGGGTCTAGGGTCTGGTCTACGGTCAATGGGTAGCGACTCATGGTATGGCCATCACGGTCAGTGACTGCGACGATGGCGCGCTGGGGTGTCTGAAAGCCGCCTGCCGCAAGCGTCAGGTAAATCTGGTTGACCTCCAGCGGGCTCATTCCCAATGCACCCAGAAACAGTGCCGGGTGTTGTGGGACGGGTCGGGTAAAACCGAGTTCCTGAATGGTCTCTGCGACCGAACCGAGGCCAAGTTCCAGACCGAGCCGAATGGTAGGCAGGTTGAGCGATAGTAACAACCCATCCAGTAGCGGGACTTCGCCGCGAAACCGGTGGTCAAAATTCTGCGGTTGCCAGGGTTCTTCAGGTTCTCTATCGAGGATTAACGGTTGATCGAGGAGCCGGTGGTTCAGGTTGTATCGGGCGGGCTGGGCGAGAGCGGTCAGGTAGACTGCGGGCTTGACTAGCGAGCCAATCGAACGTCGGGAATCCAGGGCGCGGTTGAAGCCATCGCTGCGGGGGTCGCGGCTACCTACCAGAGCAAGGATTTCGCCATTGGCAACCTCACTGATCACCATCGCACCCTGCAGCTGGTCTCCGCCGTTATCTGTAGTGGCCAGTGCAGTGACCCGCTGCGCTACCACCCGTTCAGCGATAGATTGAACGTTGGGGTCAAGAGTTGAGAATATCCGCAGTCCCTCGCTGCGAATTACCTGTTCCGGGTAATCCTCTCTCAGCTGCCGGCGCACCAGGTCGAGGAACGCCGGATAGCGACTTAGTCCTACCGTTGAGTCGCCCGCCGCGACCAATGGGCGCTGTTGCAGTTGTCTACTCTGTTCGGCGTCAATAATGCCCTGTTCCGCCATCACTCTGAGCACAAGGTTACGCCTGGCTAAGGCTCGTTCCGGTTGGCGAACGGGATGGTAGCTGGTTGGTGCTTTAACCATGCCCGCCAGCAACGCCAGCTGATCGAGCTCCAATTCTGCCAGCGGTCGTCCGAAAAACAGCTGGCTGCCCTGTGCGAAACCATGTACGGCATGTCTCCCAGCCTGGCCTAGAAATACCTCGTTGAGGTAAGCCTCAAGGATTTCGTCTTTGTCGTAATGCCACTCCAGCATCAGTGCCATCAGCGCTTCATTGATCTTGCGTGTCAGTGAGCGCTCTGGTGTCAGGTAGAAGTTTTTCACCAGCTGCTGGGTCAGGGTACTGCCGCCCTGTACCGCCTTGCCGGCACGGATATCTGCCCACAGGGCACGCGCTATCGCCCTCAGGGAGATGCCGTGATGCTGGTAAAACTGTCGATCCTCCATGGCGATGAGGGCCGCAATCAATGGCTTCGGTACCTGTTCGAGGGGTACTAGCAGCCGGTCTTCGTTGCTGCGGGGATAAAAACTGCCGATCAGCAGCGGTTCGAGACGAAGCAGGTCGGCAGCTTTGCCGCCGGGGCTTTGGTGGATGGCGCTGATGCCTCGGGCGTCAAATTCGATCATCGCCCGCACCGGCCCCTCGTTGCCATCGGTAAACTCGAAACCGCGGCTGTGAAGCTCCAGTCGCTGGCTCGATGCGGCATAACTGCCCGCTTCGCGGGCGTGATGGCCGCGCTGGTAACCATGCCGGTCGAGCTCCTGCTTTAACTCAGCCAGCGAAATTGGCGCGCCGACGTAAAGCTCCATTGGGCGGGCATACACCCTCGCCGGCAGTTCCCAGCGGTGGCCGCTGAATTTTTTCTGTACCAGCAGGTCGAGGTAGATCAGGTAGAGCGCGGCGCCGGCAACCAGCGTAGCGACCACCATTAGCCGCCAGTGCAGACGCTGGCCAGAAGGCTGCTCAGCCCGCCTGTTCCCGGAACCGGCTTTCCGTTTTTTAGGAGCCATGCTTTACCACAATGCTGGTTGGGGTGGTCACATTGATAACCGGGTTGAGGGTGCCGGGCCAATTCGACTGACCCGGCGCTGTAAACAGGGAGTGACCCGGAGACACCGTTAACAGAGGGTCAGTTAATACTGATCAGCTCCACATCGAACAGCAGCAGCTGATCCGGTCCGATGGCTGGTGGGCCGTTTTTGCCGTAGGCGAGTTCCGCCGGTATGGTGAGCTGGAAGGTTTCGCCCACCTTCATTAGCTGCAGTCCCTCCTGCCAGCCGGGAATAACCGCAGACAGGTTAAAGGTTGCCGGAGTTCCCCGGTCATAGGAACTGTCGAACTGGGTACCGTCGATCAGACTGCCGCGGTAGTGGACGGTAACATTGTCTTCAAGGGTCGGGCTTCCGCCTTCGGTTACGCTTGATATAACCCGGTATTGGAGGCCGCTGGATGTCTCCATGACACCTTCGGTTGCCCTGTTTTTAGCCAGATAATCCTGTGCCCGCTGGGCGTTTACGACGGCCTGCCGGTTCTGTTGGTCCAGTTGACGGGTGCGGTAGGCGTCAATAGCGGCAATCTGCTCCTCTCTGGACAGACGGGCGATGCCGGCGATGGCATCGCCGATCGCTTCGCTGAGTGCTTCCACATCGATATCGAGCTGATCGCGGACCAGCCCGGAACCGATCTGATAGCCGATGGCGTAACTGAAACGGGCACGTTCATTACCCAGATCAATGGGCGTCTCTTCCGCCCTGCTTTGCGGGATT
This sequence comes from Immundisolibacteraceae bacterium, assembly GCA_052031065.1. GTDB lineage: Bacteria > Pseudomonadota > Gammaproteobacteria > Immundisolibacterales > Immundisolibacteraceae > JBPEXY01. Next base: position 21,558 of record JBPEXY010000205.1, read on the forward strand.
GCGATGGTACAGAACAGAAGCGCGAGCAGTGGGCGAAAAGCCATAAATGTCTCCGTGGTTTGTTCATTCGTTTACTGTTTCCCGTCCGCCAATGGGGGTTGGGATTTGATCAGGCGCGAGCGTATCATGTTCAGCAACTTCTGTTGGCTTAAAACCGAGGGGGAGAGGTTATGTTTGATGTGGAGCTGTTTGTTGCCGAGTGCCGAGCGGCGCTCTCTGTCGATGATCCGCAACGTGTTGTCGCTGGCCTGATGCGTCAGGCGCTTGGTGATCTGGAAGCGTTACGCGAAGCTCTGGGGGGTGGCGCGGAAGCGCTGTTCCAGCCCCTCTACCGTTCGCCCGAACTGACCATTGCCAACATGTCCACGGCGCCGGGGTCGACCAGTCCGATTCATAATCACCTGATGTGGGGAGTCATCGGTGTCTATGACGGTCAGGAAGATAATTTCCTTTATGAACGGGATGGGGAGGGGCTGCGGCAGCTGGAAAACCGGGTGTTAAAAGCGGGTGACCTGTTTGCAATGCCGGTGGACCTGATCCACGCCATTAACAATCCGCTGACCGGTTACAACGCTGCATTGCATGTCTACGGCGGTGATCTGGTGGAGCGCCCCGGGCGCAGCATCTGGAATCCGGAATCGGATGAAGAAGAGCCTTACGATATTGAGCAGGTTCTTGCCTATACCCGTCAGTTAAGCAGCTGATGCTGGCGGGTTTCGTTCGTTAATCCCATTCCCTGTTGTTGGGCTGGTACCGTAATTGGCGCGAAACTGACCACGCTGGCGCAGGTATTCATCGCCCCCGTCGACACCTGAAACGTCTACCCAGCTGTTTCAGGCAGGTTGGTTAGACTGGCCATTTTCGTGCGGCATTCGTTGATCCTATTTCTGCTCATACTGCTTGTTGCCAAACAGAATTTCGCGCTGTTTATCGTTCTGTGGCCCCGGTTTGGCCGGCCGCAGTTCCGCCATCACCGCCAGACCACGTTGCACAGCGGGCCTGGTCTGTAATCGTTCTATCCACTGTGCCACTCGGGGCGTAGAGCCCATATCGTGGGCCTGGCGTTCATAGTGCAGCGTCCACGGCATGGTCGCCATGTCGGCGATCGAGTAGTCATCGCAGATATAGTCGCGGCTCTGCAGCTGGCGTTCCAGAACCCGATAGATGCGCCCTGCTTCATTGGTATAGCGGTCAATCGCGTAGGGTAATTTCTCCGGCGCATAGTCGCGAAAGTGGTGGGCCTGACCAAACATGGGACCGACGCTCGCCATCTGGAACATTAGCCACTGCAGCACGTTGTATCGGCCGCGCGCTTCACTGGGCAGGAATTTGCCGGTTTTCTCAGCCAGATAAATCAGCACTGCGCCACTTTCAAAAATTGAAATGGGGGTGCCGCCGGGGCCATCGCTATCAACGATGGCGGGCATTTTGTTATTGGGGCTGATGCGCAGAAACTCTTCGCTGAACTGGTCGCCCTCACCAATATTGACCGGGATAGTGCGGTACTCCAGCTCCAGTTCTTCGAGCAGAATGGTTACCTTTTGGGCGTTTGGGGTGGGCCACATATAGAGATCGATCATTGCGTTTCCCCTGTGGATTATGGTGGCTGGCTGAATGAGTTTTCAGAGTCTAACCGGAGTCCTGCTGTCGCGCAGGTTCAGTGTTCAGGTCGATGAATTTAAACGTTCCCGTTGGTGGCCACGGTTAGCTCTCCTGTTCCGAAGCTTCCTGCTGCGGGTCGTTCCAGGGTAAATCACGGTAAAACGCGTTCTCATCAATGGGTACCAGCGGATATTTGATAATGTCGAAATAGGGCGAGTAGTCAAAATCGCGCGGCACGGAGAGTCGCGGGTCACGTCGAAACAGACGCAGCCCCGATTGATCATCTATGGTGACGATGGGCAGGATAGGGAAACTGACGCTGGCAAAGGCCTGAGAGATCACCGTCGAGCAGACGGTCTTGGTCGGCTCCTGCACGTTGTGTTGAAACAGTACTGAACGCCAGCGTCGTGGTACAAACGACCAGGGGAACAACAATCTGGCAAGGTCGAGCAGCTGACGGACGTTGTAGCCCTTGCCGAGGTCATCAATGGCGTGGTTGATCACCCGCTGCTGGTCAACGAAGGTGAGTCCCCGCGGCCGGCAGATACGGATATGATCGTCATGGTATTTTTCCAGTGAGGTAATAATCACCCCGGCCCCCAGTTCTGCTTCGATGATCAGGTGATCATGAGCACCACCATCATATAGGTGTTCGACCCGCTCCCGTACCGCGCTGTTTTCGATGTCATGAATGCGACCAATGTAGAGTACGGCATGGGACCAGGGGCTCTGGGTGATGACCCGAATCACCTCCGATACCCGGCTGCGACCCTCTACCAGCAGGACATCGCAGGGGCGGATTTCGTGACAGATGCGTTCAAAATCGCAGGGCGGAGGCTCCTTCCGGGGTAACTGGAACATCAACCAGCGGCTGACCAAACCCCCAATAGCACCGCTTAATTTCATCCTGTCGGTTCCAGCTAGAGTACCCGGCAGTGCCGCAACGCCGGGAATTTTCTGCGCAGTTGCAGTTGACCATCGACATTGATTTCGGCGGTGGCAACGCCGCTTCCCTGTTCGTCGAGTTCGGCAAGTATCTCGCCCCAGGGAGAGACCACCATGCTGTGGCCCCAGGTTTTGCGGCCGCCATCGCGTCCGGCACCCTGGTCGGGGGCGATCAGAAAAGCCTGGTTTTCAATCGCCCGGGCGCGAACCAGAATCTCCCAGTGGGCTGCGCCGGTAGTCGCTGTGAAGGCTGATGGCAGAGCAATAATACGAGCCTCCTGCAACATAAGCTGGCGAAACAGTTCAGGAAAACGGACGTCGTAACAGATGGCAATACCAAGTCGACCCCAGGGGGTGTCGATAACGCAGTAACTGTCTCCCGGTTCGATGGTTGAGGATTCGTTGTAGTGCTCTTTACCGCCGGTCAGCGCGACATCAAACAGGTGGATTTTGTCGTATCTGCCGAGCAATGTGCCATCGGGGCCATAAGTGAGACAGGCCGCTCGAACCTTACCCTCCTGCTCGCCAGTGATCGGAATCGTGCCGCCGACCAGGTAAATCTGCTGCTCGCCAGCCTGCTGCTGGAGAAAGCTTTGCACGGGTCCTTCGCCAGCAGTTTCGGCGACGCGAACCTTGGCATGGTTATCCGCCGAGAGCAGCGCAAAATTTTCCGGCAATACGACGATTTTGGCACCCGTGGCAACAGCGCTGGCGATCAGGTCGGCTGCCGCTTTGAGGTTTTGCTCAACATCATCGGTTGAAACCATCTGGATGGCGGCAACCCGCGGTATCTCTGGATTGGTAGAGTCGGACGGAATCGTTTTACTCCCGGTCAACGAAAATCTCCTTTGTTCGTTAACGGTTATCAATGGACCCGATCATCACCCACTATTTACTGAGTGGTAACCCTTATGTCGGCACGCTTAAAGAACCTTTT
>JBPEXY010000206.1:0-10500 GCA_052031065.1 Immundisolibacteraceae bacterium
CGCCACCGCGGCTGGCCGGTGTGAAAGTGATGGTGACCGCCGGTCCGACCCTGGAAGATATCGACCCGGTGCGGTTTATCGGTAATCGCAGTTCCGGGAAGATGGGCTACGCAGTGGCGACTGCTGCCTGGCAGGCGGGCGCCCAGGTACAACTGATTTCCGGTCCGGTGAACCTGCCGGCGCCTTTCGGCGTTACCGTGCAGCGGGTTCGTTCAGCAGAGGAGATGCTGCAGGCGGTTGAGGCGGGTATCGCTGAGCAGGATATTTATATCAGCACTGCTGCGGTGGCCGATTTTCGTCCCCATGTTCCAAGTGAGCGTAAGATCAAGAAAAGTGGCGCCGGGCTGGCGATCAACCTCACCGTCAATCCAGATATCTTGCGCAGCGTCGCCGGGCGGTCTACTCCCCCTTTTTGTGTCGGTTTTGCTGCCGAAACTGACCAGGTTGAAAACTATGCGCGGGGTAAGCTGCGCGATAAAAATTTGCAGATGGTTGCCGCCAACCTGGTGGGTGGCGAGCAGGGTGGGTTTGAGTCGGACCAGAATAGTCTGCATCTGTTCTGGCACGGTGGAGAGCGTTTGTTACCCTTTACCGGAAAGGAACAGCTGGCCGTGTCGCTGATTGAAGCGGTAGCAGAACGCTACCGGCAGTGGCGTCGGTCGTAGACGATATTAGTTTTTTTAAACAGAAACGGAGCGCCAGTGTCATCCAGCGATTTGTCATCAATCGAACTGAAGATTCTCGATCCACGTCTTGGTAGCGACTATCCGCTGCCCAACTATGCGACCGAAGGCGCGGCGGGTATCGATTTGCGCGCCATGGTGGATGGGCCGGTTGCGCTTGCGCCAGGAGAAACCCAGCTGATTGGCACCGGTATCGCCATTCATATCGGTGACCCCGGTGTCGCCGCGATGCTGCTGCCGCGCTCCGGTCTGGGCCACAAGCATGGCATCGTGCTTGGTAATCTGGTCGGGTTGATCGATTCAGACTATCAGGGCGAGGTGATGGTTTCCTGCTGGAACCGGGGGTCCGATCGGTTTCAGATAGAACCGGGTGAGCGGCTGGCGCAGATGGTTTTTGTGCCGGTTCTGCAGGCCTCCTTTAATGTCGTTGATGAATTTTCCCCCACCATCCGGGGTGCGGGTGGTTTTGGTCATACCGGTTCTCGTTGATCATTGGCGGTAAATCAGTAATTTTCTGAAGGGCGCAACAGAAGAGTCAGTTCGATGGCGACGAAAACAGTATCGTTAAAACGCATACCTCTGCTGATCGCAGTAATAGTCGCGGTGGTCACCCTCATCGGTTCTGCGCTGATTGGCTGGCGGCTGATTTCATTGCAGGCCGATAACCGGGCCGGTCTGCGCCAGCTGCAGGCGGAGCATCTGGCCGAGCAGCTGGCGGGACAGCTGCAGATCTGGCAGGCCGGTTTGCGCCAGTTTGCACTAAGCGATGGTTTGATCCCGCTGTTTGAAGGCGGTGATGCTGGTGCGCTGAATCGTTTTGAATATCAGGCGCAGCGCTATTTCCCCGAGGCGTGGCGGTTAAGGTTAATTCCCCCCGGATTGACCGACACCGACAGCAGCCTTAGTCCGCCGATCAGCTACGCAGACCTTGATGCGTTGCGCTTCGCAGAATCCACCGGGAAAGCGCCTCCGGTGGTAGCCGAAGGGATCGGTTCAGAATCGGCGCGATTGATTCTGGCGCAGCCGGTGGTGAGGGCAGTGGGTGATCCATTGGGTGAGCAGCCAGCTGCAGTCGTCGGCCATCTGCTACTTAGCGTGCGGCTGGACTGGTTGAGTAATCGGGTTCGCCAGCTGTCTGTTGACCAGGGGTTGCTGCAGTTGCAGCAACCGCGCAAAAAAGGTGAGCCACAGATTGTTGCCTCCGTCGGTGATAGCGGATTAGCGGCCGCAGCCGCATTGCACAACTTTGCCGTGGCGGGTAGTGACTGGCAGGTAGCCTATTGGCAAGGTGAGCAGGTAGCCGCCACCGATCGGATGGTGCTGATCTATCTGGCGGTGATCGCACTAGTCATGGTCTTATCGGTCGCCGGAGCCGGGTTTTTTCTCAGCAGGGGCTTCGGTCAGGCCCTTCATGCGGATATGGCAACCCTGGTGACCATGGTTCGTGATCTGCGCTCCGGCGGGCTGCAGGACCGTTATCCGGTACATTCGGCGGAAGCGGAAGGGGCCATTCACACCCTGCGCGAAGAGTTGGCGCAGTTACGCCGCAAAAAACCGGCGAAGCCAGCCGCAAAACCGGCAGCAGGCAAATCGGCCCCGAAAAACCCGCCAGTGAAGGCGAAAGTTGATGACACCCCCGACATTGATCTCGACCTTGAATAAAGAACAGGAGTTAAGGGTCAGGCGGTGTTAACTGATTCATCACAAGGAGACTGTTGTTGATTTCCCCGACGATTTTTCGAGCTTATGACATACGCGGCGTAGTTGACCGGGAACTGACTGAAGAGGCGGTGCGGTCTGTCGGTCAGGCACTCGCTGGGCAGGTACTGGATGCGGGATTGAACAAGGTCTGTGTTGGCAGGGATGGTCGTCTGTCTGGGCCGCGCCTGCAGAACGCGCTTGCCGAAGGGTTGATGGCCGGTGGTTGTGACGTCATCGATGTCGGTCAGGTGCCGACACCGCTACTCTATTTTGCCAACCATCTGCTGGAGACGGGCTGTGGCGTGGTGGTTACCGGTAGTCACAATCCGCCAGATTACAACGGTCTAAAAATGGTGGTAGCGGGTACCACGCTGGCGGAAAGCTCAATTCAGGCGCTACTCAGCGCTATCGAAACCGGCGCTCTGCCAACCGGTAGCGGAACGCTGAGCAGTAAAGATGTGCAGCCCGCCTACCTGGAGCGCATAACCTCCGATGTGAAACTGGCGCGGCCGTTGAAGGTGGTGGTCGACTGCGGTAACGGCGTCACTGGCGGTATCGCGCCGCAGCTGCTATCCGCATTGGGCTGTGAGATTGTCGAGCTGTTCACGGAGGTGGACGGTAACTTCCCCAATCACCACCCTGACCCCAGTAAACCGGAAAATTTGCGCGACCTGATCAGGGTCGTTGCTGAGCAGCAGGCTGATATCGGTCTGGCGTTTGATGGCGATGGTGACCGCGTAGGCGTGGTCACGCCCCAGGGTGATGTGGTGTTTCCCGACCGGCTGATGATGCTGTTTGCCCGCGATCTGCTCACCCGCGATCCCGGTGCGACCATCCTTTATGACGTGAAATGTACCCGTCACCTGCCGAGAGTGATCGCCGAAGCTGGCGGTAACCCGGTGATGTGTCGCACTGGTCATTCGCTGGTCAAAGCCGAAATGAAGGCGCGCAAGGCGGCGTTGGCCGGGGAAATGAGCGGCCATATCTTTTTTGGCGAGCGTTGGTATGGGTTTGATGATGGCCTCTACGGAGCCTGCCGATTGCTGGAGATCATCAGTAAGGACTCGCGACCGGTACAGCAGATTTTTGATGACCTGCCCGATGCAGTAAATACCCCCGAGCTGCACATCGAAATGGCCGAAGGCGAGCCCCATGCTCTGGTGCCCAAACTGATTGCCGCAGCAGAGTTTGCGGGGGCCGAGGTCTCCACCCTTGACGGTATTCGGGTTGATTTTGCCGATGGCTTTGGCCTTGCGCGCCCGTCCAACACCACGCCGGTCATGGTGCTGCGCTTTGAGGGCGACAGCGAGGCCGCGCTGCAGCGTATCGTCGGTGAGTTTGAGGCGCTGTTTAAAAAGGTGGTGCCGGAGATAGCCTTTCCCGACTGGCGCGGTTGATGTCTCTGGTCTGGCGACCAGGCTGATATTCAGAGAGGGGCTTCCCGCTCCAGCAACTCCACCAGATAGCTCATCGTCAGGTTATCCAGCAGGGCTGAGCCGGTGGAGATGAACAGTTTGGGGTGGCTGGAAATATCGTCTGCAGCAAGTTCCGATTCGTCGGCACGGTTTTTCCAGAACAATGCGCCTGGTTCGGTCAGGGCGGCGAGTTCGGTCAACTCGACCAGCCGCTGATCAGCGCCACGCTGCCAGGCGGCCAGATCGCCATAGCGAACGCTGTCGACCGTATCGACAAACAGCGTAGCGCCGTCCCAGATGGGCGAAGTTTCGATTTCCCGCTGGTCGAGGCTGTCGGCACCGAGGCTGATCACCAGTTCCGGATTGATCTGGTTTAGAGGCAACTGGTCTGGACCTAACGGGTTCGTACCTAACCGGGGCGGCTGCAGCTCGTCGGGGTTAAAGATGGGTCGGGTACTGTCAGTCGCCAGCACCAGCAGGCGGCTGTCACAGTCGTTGATTGATCCCGCAACGTCGCTACGGCAATCGGGCAGCAGAGTCTGCAGGAACCCACACAGCGCTTCGGCTCGTTCGGTCTGGCGGTCAACCACGTTGATCTGGCTAAAGGTAAAAAACCTCGACAGACACCAGGCTGTGTAAAGCCCGACGCGGCCAGCGCCCACCAGGGTCAGGGTCATCGCGTCTCGCCCGCTTGAGTCCGAGGTGGCCGGCGCAAAACGGGTCGGCTCGAAAGTGGCCGGGTCGAAAGTGGCTGGGTCGAGCAGATAATCCGCAGCAATTGCCGCGCAGGCACCGGTACGGATGGATGACAGCAGGCAGGCATCGAACTGATGGCTGATGAAATTTTCTTCCGGCTCCAGGTAGCACGCCTTGCCGACGGTGATCTGGTCCGCCACTCGAATGCCCACCTTGTTGGTGCCGACCAGCTTTACCGTTTTATGCACCCTGCCATCCGCAGCTGTCCTCACGCAGGGCATCACGCGAAAATCGCCCGCCTCGCCGGTTTGTTGAAATAGCTGTTTGGGCGGCAAATCAATGGCCGCCCTGCCAGCGCCGATGTCACCGAGACCATTTTTAACGTACTTGAGATAGTCATCGAGGTGGACTGTCAGTAGTTGATGAACCTGCCGGTCAGAGAGTTGCTGCAGCGGCTCCGCAGTCACCCGCAGCAGCCATTCAAGTTGCGGCTCCAGCTGTGGCTCCAATTGTCGTTCCAGTTGTGGCTCCAGGCCGATGTGGGGCTGCTTTTCGCTGGCGCGGGCGGCAAACTGCGGCGCTTCGGAGGGTGTTCTGCTCTGTTGCATAATCTGGTCCAAATCGATGCAGGTTTATGGCTGAGTGTAAGGCTGGCGGGGCGTCTCAGCCGTGAGTGGAATCTTCGATTGTGGCCGCCCAGAACGCCAGGTTGCGGTTAATGCCCTTTCTTTATCCGTCGCCGCAGAGGAAAATTACCGTTTCAGTCTCCACGGTCTGCCTGTCTCTATCCTCTGCCTCTGCTCGCTATGCAGTCGAGGCGTGATTGGCCGCAGCATGGGGACAACGAGCTGGGGCGGCGGATTTGCAACCTTGTGGTGATCCGCGACCATACCCGCCCTGATGACGTTTTAACTTTAACGATTATAGAACTGTAAACCCGGGATACTCTTAGTGCGCCAACCAGACTGGATCGCCCCTTCAATTCTCTCCGCCGATTTTGCCCGTCTGGGTGAAGATGTTGCCGCCGTACTGGCGGCCGGTGCCGATGTGGTCCATGTCGATGTCATGGATAACCACTATGTGCCCAATCTCACCGTGGGTCCACTGGTCTGCAAGGCGCTGCGCGATTACGGCATCGATGCGCTGATCGATGTGCATCTGATGATTTCACCGGTCGATGCGCTGGTGCCCGCTTTTGCCGATGCCGGCGCCGATTACATTACCTTCCATCCGGAAGCCTCCGGCCATGTTGACCGCACCCTGTCACTGATCCGCGATTGCGGCTGCAAGGCCGGCCTGGTGCTAAACCCGGCAACGTCGCTGGAGAGCCTGCGTTACGTCATCGACAAGCTCGATATGGTGCTGCTGATGTCGGTTAACCCCGGTTTTGGCGGGCAGGCATTTATTCCGGCGGTGCTGCAGAAAATTGCCGAATTGCGCCAGCTGCTCGATGACCATGGCGGCGATATCCGCCTGCAGGTGGATGGCGGCATCAAGGTCGACAACATTGCCGAGGTGGCGGCGGCCGGTGCTGATACCTTTGTCGCCGGTTCAGCGATTTTTGGCAGTGACGACTATCAGCGGACCATCAACCAGATGCGCTCCGAACTCAACCAGGTTGCTGGCGGGTAATGATGGCCCCGATCAGGCAGCTCAAATTCCCCACGTAGTGATGCAACCAGAGACTTTTCAACGCCTTCTGCAGGAAGGTTATAACCGGGTGCCGCTGTTTCGTCAGGTGCTGGCGGACGTCGACACGCCGCTGAGCACCTACCTGAAACTGGCGGCGCAGCCGTTCAGTTTTTTGCTGGAATCGGTGCAGGGTGGCGAAAAGTGGGGCCGCTACTCGATGATTGGCCTGCCTACCGAGACCCGCATCAAGGTGTTTGGCCAGCAAGTGGTGGTTGAAAACTCAGCCACGGTTGAGCGCTTCGAGGTTGAAGACCCGCTACAGTGGATTGCCGATTACCAGCAGGAATTCAGGGTGGCACCGGTGGCCGGGTTGCCGCGCTTCAGTGGTGGGCTGGTGGGCTATTTCGGGTACGACACCATTCGCTACGTGGAGCCGCGTCTCGGGCCCAACCGCAAGCCGGACCCGATCGGCGTGCCCGATATTCTGCTGATGGTGGCCGAAGAGCTGGTGGTGTTCGATAACCTTTCCGGCAGTCTCTATGCCATTGTTCATGCCCACGCCGATGGCGAGCGGGATTACCAGTGGGCGCTGAACCGGCTCGACCAGCTGGTGGGGCTGCTCGAACAGCCGCTGGCGAAGCAGCCACAACCGCTGCCGGTAACCGGCCTCACCGAAACCCACGGCGATTTTCACGCCAGCTTTACCCAGCAGGGTTACGAGCAGGCGGTGGAGCGCATCAAACAGTACATTGTCGATGGCGACGTCATGCAGGTGGTGCCGTCGCAGCGCATGTCGATTGATTTCACCGCACCGCCAATCGACCTCTACCGGGCGCTGCGCTATCTCAACCCCTCGCCCTATATGTTCCACCTGCAGCTGGATGATTTTGCCGTGGTGGGGGCCTCGCCCGAAGTGCTGGCGCGGCTTGAGGACGGGGTGTTAACGGTGCGACCGATTGCCGGCACCCGGCCACGGGGTGCCACTCCAGAGCAGGACCTGGCTTACGAAAAAGAGCTGATGGAAGACCCCAAGGAGCTGGCGGAACACCTGATGCTGATCGACCTCGGGCGTAACGATGTGGGCCGGGTCGCCGAGACCGGCTCGGTCGAGGTGACCGAATCGATGGTGGTGGAGCGCTACTCCCACGTCATGCATATCGTCTCCAATGTCGACGGCCAGGTCAGGGACGATATGGGCGCCATTGATGCGCTCAGGGCCACCTTTCCCGCCGGCACACTGACCGGCGCGCCGAAAATCAGGGCAATGGAAATCATTGACGAGCTGGAACCGGTGAAGCGCGGTGTCTACTCCGGTGCGGTCGGTTATATCGGCTGGAACGGCAACATGGACACCGCCATTGCGATTCGCACCGCGGTGATCAAGGATGGCACCCTGCACGTGCAGGCAGGCGGCGGCATCGTTGCCGACTCGGTACCGGCAACCGAGTGGGAGGAGACCCTGAACAAACGCCGTGCACTGTTCCGTGCGGTGGCGATGGTGCAGGCGGCGGGTCAGCCGCGCGCAGAGGATTCCTTACAGGCAGGTGAGCATCATGCTGCTGATGATTGATAACTACGACTCCTTCACCTACAACCTGGTGCAGTACCTCGGTGAGCTGAATGCCGATGTCACCGTGGTGCGCAATGATGCCGCGGCGGTTGACGAGCTGGTGGCCATGCAGCCAGAACGGCTGATGATCTCCCCCGGCCCCTGCGCCCCTGATCAGGCCGGCATCTCCCTGCAGCTGATTGAGGCCTTCGCCGGCAAAATTCCGATTCTCGGCGTCTGTTTGGGGCATCAATGCATCGGCCAGTTTTTTGGTGGCAAGGTGGTCCATGCCCGTCAGGTAATGCACGGCAAACTCTCGCCCATCTACCATTCCGGTGTTGGCGTGTTCTCCGGGCTGCCATCGCCGTTTACCTCCACCCGCTACCACTCACTGGTAGTGGACGCGCAGAGCCTGCCCGACTGCCTTGAGGTCACCGCCTGGACCCAGCATGAAGACGGCACGCGGGACGAGATCATGGGCCTTCGGCATCGCACCCTGGCGGTGGAAGGGGTGCAGTTTCACCCCGAGTCGATCATGTCTGAACAGGGGCACGCATTGTTAAAGAATTTTCTGTCGAGCGAGGGGTAGGCGGGTATGGATATGCAGCAGGCAATCGCCGCGGTGATCGAAGGCAAAGACCTGAGCGCCGCCGAAATGTCGCAGGTGATGTCGTTGATCATGCAGGGCGAAGCAACCCCCGCCCAGATCGGCGGTTTCCTCGTCGGGCTGCGCATCAAGGGCGAGACCATCACCGAGATTACCGAAGCCGCGCGGGTCATGCGCTCGCTGGCAACGCCGGTTGAGGCGGCCGGCCCACATCTGTTGGATACCTGCGGCACCGGCGGCGATGGCTCGCACACCTTCAACATCTCCACAGCGGCGGCCATTGTCGCGGCGGCGGCCGGTGCGCAGGTGGCCAAACATGGCAACCGCTCCGTTTCCAGCAGCTCCGGCAGTGCCGATGTGCTGGAGCAGCTCGGGGTGCGTATCGACCTGACGCCAGAGCAGGTGGCCGCCACCATTGAGCAGGTCGGCATTGGTTTTCTGTTTGCCCCTGCTCATCATGGCGCGATGAAATATGCCATCGGCCCGCGCCGGGAACTGGGGGCCAGGACTATCTTCAACCTGCTTGGCCCGCTCACTAACCCGGCAGCGGCCCCCTGCCAGGTGATTGGTGTTTATGATGCCGAGCTGGTCGAACCGGTCGCGCAGGTACTCAAACAGCTCGGCAGTGACCACGTGCTGGTGGTGCGCGGCGACGATGGGCTGGATGAAATTTCGCTCTCAGCGCCCACCCAGGTGGCGGAACTCAAAGACGGCGCTGTTGAAAGTTACACCCTCACCGCCGAATCAATGCAGCTGCCGCCGGTGGCCCTTGCCGACCTGGTGGTGAACTCCGCCCAGCAGAGCGTCGAGGTGATCCGCAGCGTGCTGGCTGGCCAATCCGGCCCTGCCCGTCACGTGGTGCTGGCCAACGCCGGGGCTGCCATTTATGTTGCCGGGCTGGCGGCAGATCTCAGCAGCGGTATCGCTAAAGCCGCGCAAGTGATTGATAGCGGCAAGGCGGCAGAAAAACTGGCCGACCTGGTCGCGGCCACCCAGTCGTTCCCGGCGGCAGACTGATGGTTGCCGATGTGTTAAAAAAAATCCTCGCCGTCAAGGCAGAGGAGATTGCCGCCGGGCTAGCCAGCCCCGGCCTGCCGCAGATAATCCAGCAGGCCGAAGCAGCAGCGCCAACCCGTGGCTTTAGCGCCGCATTGCGCGGTCGCGCCGCCGCCGGGCTGCCCGGTGTGATTGCCGAGATCAAACGTGCATCCCCCAGCAAGGGGCTGATTCGCGAAGATTTTGATGCTGCCAGCATTGCCGCCATGTACGCAGCAGGCGGTGCCGCCTGTCTGTCGGTGCTCACTGACCGGCAGTTCTTTCAGGGTGGGCCGGAATACCTGCAACAGGCGCGCAATCAAACCCACCTGCCGGTGATCCGCAAGGACTTCCTCGTCAGCGAATTTCAGATTTACGAAGCGCGGGCCATGGCCGCTGATGCGGTGCTGCTGATCGTCGCCGCGCTGGATGATGCCGAGCTAACCGCACTCAACACACTGGCGCGGGAGCTGGGCATGGACGTGCTCATCGAAGTGCACGACGAGGCCGAGCTGGAGCGCGCCATGCGCGTCGAGCCACAGCTGCTGGGGGTTAACAACCGCAACCTGCACAGCTTTGAAACCACCCTGCAAACCACCGCCAGGCTGGCAAAGCTGGCACCGCCAGCGGCCCTGCTGGTATGCGAAAGCGGCATTCACACGCCAGAGGATGTCGCCTTTATTCAGGACCTTGGCGTCAACACCTTCCTGGTCGGCGAGGCACTGATGAAAGCGCCCCACCCCGGCGAGCAGATTGGCCAACTGTTTGGCCCCATCCCCCCGCTGGAGAAAAGCCATGGCTGAACGCCCACCACCGACCATGGGTATGCACCACGTCGCGCTGTTTGTAGACCCGCTGGAGGCGTGCGAACATTTCTATGTAGAGCTGCTTGGCATGGCGGTGGAATGGCGGCCCGACGAGGATAACGTCTATTTAACCGGCGGCAGCGACAACCTGGCGCTGCACCGTGCCCAGCAACCCATCAAAGACCAACCGGGCCAGCGGCTCGACCACATCGGCTTTCTACTCAGAAAAATCGACGACGTCGACCTCTGGCATCAATTCCTGGTCGACCACTCAGTGACCATCGTCGCCAAACCACGCACCCACCGCGACGGTGCACGCAGTTTCTACTGCCTCGACCCCGCCGGCACCCGTGTGCAGGTCATCTGGCATCCGCCA
>JBPEXY010000207.1:0-3046 GCA_052031065.1 Immundisolibacteraceae bacterium
TTTATCGCTGACGATTCCCCAGGAACGCAGCTGATTGAGAATCATATTCTCGCGCGCGGCATCGAAATTTGGCTGATTCATACACAGATCAATCCTGCAGAATTAATGTCCGAAAGCACCCCAAACGAACCAATAAGCCCGACCAGGTTCGTTGGCTACCACGAGGCATTTTTTAGTTGGAAAAACCGCTGCATTCTATCACATCGGCTCGCTACGCCATGCCTCCACCAGGACCCGACTCGTTGAAAATTGAGCGCAGTTTTTACCCCGCTACACCAGCCCCAGTGTTTCCTCCTTCACAACCTGCGCCGCTTGATCGGGGACTGATAATCAGGAACACTCTACCCAGCAAGTTCACAATTAAAAAAACAACAAGGCGCCGGTAGTCTCAGACCCCATCAAGCTTCCTGATGGCGTAGCTGATCAAGCATTTGGTGTAACCCCTGAAGAAACCGGCCGATCACAGCCTTAAACTCACCTCAATCCGCATACTCCACCACACCTGCCAGGGGAACCGTCAGATGAACGCAAACGACAAACTCTTCACCAGTAGTAGCGCTGCATTTAATCCTGAATCAGTCAAACCTTTTCCCGCGTCGCGAAAAACCTACATCAGCGGTAGTCGCGATGATATCCAGGTACCCATGCGCGAAATTTCGCTGTCACCTACGGTCGACCGAGACGGTAATGCACAGGACAACGACTCTATCTGTGTCTATGACACCTCAGGCCCTTACAGCGATCCTGATGCTGATCTCGACATGCGCAAAGGGCTGCCAGCGTTGCGGACACCCTGGATTGAGATGCGCGAAGACACGACGGTCCTAGACCAGCCCACTTCCCGTTATGGCCGGGAGCGTCAGCTCGATAGCACCACAGCACATCTCCGATTTGAGCACATTCGCGCGCCCCGTAAAGCCATTGAGGGCAAAAACGTCAGCCAGATGCATTATGCGCGGCAGGGGATTATCACCCCGGAAATGGAATTTATCGCCATCCGCGAAAACCAGTGCCGCGAGTCTGTACGGGAGGCTCTACTTCTTCAGCAACACCCTGGTGAAAATTTTGGCGCGGCTATTCCAGCTGACATCACACCGGAGTTTGTCCGCAGCGAAGTGGCCAGGGGCAGAGCCGTTATACCTGCCAATGTCAACCACCCGGAACTGGAACCGATGATCATCGGCAGAAATTTCCTGGTCAAAATAAATGGCAACATTGGCAATTCGGCGATCACCTCCTCTATCGCCGAGGAGGTTGATAAAATGGTCTGGGGTACCCGCTGGGGGGCGGACACCATCATGGATCTGTCAACCGGTAAAAACATCCATGAAACCCGCGAATGGATTCTCCGCAACAGCCCCGTGCCCATAGGAACCGTGCCGATATACCAGGCGCTGGAAAAGGTAGACGGTAAAGCGGAGGAGCTGACCTGGGAGATTTTCAAGGATACCCTGATAGAACAGGCGGAACAGGGGGTCGATTATTTCACCATCCATGCAGGTGTGCTGCTTCGTTATGTCCCGCTAACCGCCAGCCGGCTGACTGGCATTGTCTCCCGCGGCGGCTCGATCATGGCCAAATGGTGCCTGGCACATCATCAGGAAAACTTTCTCTATACACACTTCGAGGAAATCTGCGCAATCATGGCGGCCTATGATGTCACCTTTTCTCTCGGTGACGGCCTGCGACCCGGTTGTGCGGCAGATGCCAACGACGAAGCACAGCTGGGGGAACTGAAGACTCTTGGCGAACTAACTCAAATTGCCTGGCAGCACGATGTGCAGACTATTATTGAGGGTCCCGGGCATGTCCCGATGCAGCTGATCAAGGAGAACATGGATCTACAGCTTGAATATTGCCATGAAGCACCCTTTTACACCCTCGGGCCTCTGGTCACCGACATAGCACCAGGGTACGATCACATCACCTCGGCCATCGGCGCGGCGCAAATTGGCTGGTACGGCACGGCGATGCTCTGTTACGTCACCCCGAAAGAACATCTCGGGTTACCAGACCGCGAAGATGTTCGCGAAGGCATCATCGCCTACAAGATCGCTGCTCACGCAGCCGACCTGGCCAAGGGACATCCGGGAGCCCAGATTCGCGATAACGCTCTATCCAAAGCACGGTTTGAGTTTCGCTGGAATGATCAGTTTAATCTTTCCCTCGACCCGGAAAGAGCCATCCAGTACCACGACGAAACACTACCCAAGGATTCCGCAAAGGTAGCCCATTTCTGCTCAATGTGCGGGCCCAAATTCTGCTCAATGAAAATCACCCAGGAAGTCCGCGATTACGCGGATAAACAGGGAATCGGAAACCTGCAATCGGCAATTGAAACGGGACTGGGTGAAAAATCGATTGAATTTCACAAGGCTGGGAAAAAAATTTACAGCTGATAGTCAGTCTGAAATTGCAGTTATCCCTTTCTCCACGATCTGCGCCATAGAGGCTAAAGAGCCATCTGAAAGTTTATAGAATTCTGCTCTCTCGCCAACCCTTGCACCGGGATTGAAATTTTCAATTCAGCAAAAATCCGAATTGAGTTATTTGCAACTCAATTCGGATTTGCTAATATCCTGCGCCCGAATAAAACCTGTGGAGCGTATAGGCCAATGAATCCAGACCTCTCAAGAATGTCTATTGAACAACTGCAGCAACTGATCATTGATGCAGAAGAGATGATTAGAAAAATTCAGCGCGAGAAAAAGTCTGAAGTAATGCGGCAGATGCGCCAGCTAGCATCAACAATTGGTGTCTCTATCGAAGTGGTTCCGGAAAGCCGTGGACCTGGCCGCCGCAGATCCGGCCCACGCACCAAGACACCACCAAAATTTCATAATCCCGCAAATACTTCGCAAACCTGGACTGGCCGTGGACCCAAACCCAAATGGTTCAAAGATGCTATTGCCAGCGGCAAGTCCCCCGACGACCTTCTCATTCGCTAAAGCGTTAGTTAAAAGCCCGGCACACTTTGTGCCGGGCTTTTCTGATAGCCTTCGGCTTCTGCTACCTTCCCATCACACCTGGGCCGTGACGCAGCACC
>JBPEXY010000208.1:0-22720 GCA_052031065.1 Immundisolibacteraceae bacterium
GGGCCGTTTAGTATCTGCAGACCACCAATCTGTGGTGTAGCAGGTGAAGGGCTACCAACACCCGGCTGGGGAACTGGCTGCTGAGCTGGCGGCGGCGGAGCCGCTGGCATCGCATTGACCCCAAGCACCACAGTCTTTTCAAATTCGTCCTCATCATCGTCATCCTCGTCGACGTGTGCCGCTGGTCCAGCAACGAAGGTGATAGTATGTTTGCCGATTTGAGCAGCCTCGCCATTTTTGAACTGATGGGAGGTGATTTTTTCGTTATTGATGAAAGTGCCGTTGGTGCTACCAAGATCTTCAAGGGTAACAATATCCCCTGCAGTGACGATTTTTGCATGAGTTCCACTAACCGCAAGGCTGTCAATCTGGATGTCTGCGGAACTCTTGCGTCCAATAGTCATCTCGCCAGGCCGAAGCTCATGCTCAGCAATGGTCGCGCCTTTAAATGAAATGATTATCTTGGACATTCAGGTAGTCCTGTTCACGTTGGTTTCGACTGCTAATTTCCAAAACACGCCTAGCTTCATCATTGTGACTGGGTATTGCTTGCTACAGCCGCCCGCTCTGGTGCGATTTTCCCCAATATACTAATGGTGATAGTTAGCGCTGTCCAAAGCAATGGGAATGATAACAAAAAGTCCCATTCAATCAATAACCTAAAGGTATAAATTCTAGGGGTTTGTTATGTTTGCGCGCTAATATTCCATGAATTGATGTTTTTTACAATATTCTGGCGCACTCCGTGCATCTCAGGTATTTCTCAGTTTCGGTGCTGGTGTCTGATCAGGTTCAGTCAAGTACCGGCTTAGATAGAGGCCCTGGGACAGGATGAAAACAATTGTTAGAGCCAGCATCCCGAACAGTTTGAAATTTACCCATTGTTCCTGGTGCACGAATTGCAGGTACGCACCCGCTCGGTCGTTAGCAGATCGCTCAGCGATCTTCTGTCTTGCCTCTGGGGTCAGGGTTTCATAGGTTCGGTTGAGTACGAGAGCAGCATAAGCTGTATCGTCTGTCCGTATGAGTTGGTACTCCGCTTTTTGACCTTCACTCAAGTCTTCAAAATCTACGGAGTAGATAAAGGCGACTACATAATTTGCCAGAGCGCAAAAAATAAAAAACAGTATCCAGCTTATGGTCACCGTTCGCCAAATTTTTGCAGGCAGTGCCAGCTGCGACCCGAGCAGGCGCTCAGCGAGTGTTTTTTTGCTGATAAGACTGAAAGAAAACACCGCGGCAAACAGACCATTCACGATAGTCGGTTTCCATTTTATGAACGCGTCGTCGTGAAATAACACCGTCAAGGCTGCAGCGGCGCAGATTATCAACAGACTTGATAACTGCAGAGGCTCAATTCGCTTCTTCCTGTACCAGGTGAAAGCAAACACTGAGGCCGCGGCGAGAGCAGTCGCGACAACAGCTGAGTAGATATCGTCAAGTTGGTAGACAACAAAAAAGGCGATGACCGGTAAGAAGTCGAGGAATATCTGCATAATAGGTCAAGGACCGTTTAGTTGGAGAGATCAGTCACTATGATAAGCGTTTGGCTTGACTATTTTGGGTAGCGATCGTTGAAATCAACCATTTTACATGTTCATCCAGAGAACCCTCAGAAGCGGCTGATAGAGCAGGCTGGTAAGTGCATTCTCAACGGCGGTTTAGTCGTTTGTCCGACCGAAAGTTGTTATGTTCTTTTACATGGAATCACTGAGAAAAAGCCCCATGAAAGAGTGCTTCAGATACGTAATCTGCCGAGGGATCATCTGTTTACTCTGATCTGTGCCGATCTTTCCCAGCTGGACCGCTATTCGAGAGTTGGAACCCTGGAATATCGCATGTTGAAAAGCCATCTGCCTGGTCCCTATACGTTCATTCTAGGCGCAACACGATTAATTCCAAAGCGTTTGGTAGGGCCTAAAAGAGACACTATTGGGGTGCGAGTTTCGGCGCATCCGGTTTGCCAGCAGCTACTTCAGTATGTTGGAGAAGCCCTCGTGTCAACTACGGTGAAATTGCCCGGGTGGGAATGGCCATTGTCCGCTGAGAGCGATTTGGTGGAACATTTGAAAACTCGCGTTGATTGCATGTTGTTGGCAGGAATCGGGAGAACCGTAGAGACTACAGTGGTCGATCTATTGGCTGATCCCCCAAAGGTGTTGAGGGTAGGTTTGGGCGATACCGGACCGCTGGGTTTATGAGTTGCTCTACAAAACAGCAAGCTGGCCGGGATGAGCAACGCACTGTAATTGCGCGTTGATTTAACGTGAGCCTTTCTGACCTTCCAGTATCGCGACAAATTCTGGTCTGTTAGAGTGCTCAGGGTATGCCTTGATGAAATTTGTTATGACTTTACTCGCTTTACTGTATTTCTCATTGCGTTGTAGTGCTACGGCGAGATGATAAGTGATGTCGGCTGATCCCGGTTCAAGATCATGCGCGCGTGAAAGAACACTGAGCCCCTGTTCAATATCACCCTCGTTAAGAATTATCCAACCAGCAGTATCCAATATGTCGCCGTTCTCGATACCCAGGTTAAGTAGTTTTTTTGCGATAGCGATTGACTTCGCATTTCCGTTTTGGTGATAAAGCCACGCTAGATTATTAAGTGCCAGGGGGTGGCTATCACTATATTTCAGTATTTCTTCATAGTGTTCTATAGCGCTACCATCATCTCCTTGCAGCATTAGCTGGTTGGCCAACAGCAAGCGCGTAGGCAAATCATCCGAGTGCTCAGAGAGCCACTCCTCCAGCATCGAGATGGTCTCGTGTTCACGATTAAGTTTGAGTAGTGCGCCAGCTATGCTGTGCAGCAGCTTAGCCGATGCCCCTTCCTGAAAAGCTTTCTGATAATACTCAAGTGCAAATTCGTATCGGCCCGCTGAACGATGGATGTCCCCGAACAGCGTAGGATACAGGGTGTTATACCCGGCAGTGGTTTCGGGCAGACTAGATAGTACTTTTTGCGCAGCGAGGAGGTCTCCCTCCGCTAATTCCAGGGAAATCAGATTGACGTAAGGGGACACTTCCGTTGGGGATTCCTCAATCAGGGAGTTGAGAGTGCTCCTTGCCAGCGAAAGTCTGTTAGCCACTTGCGCAGTTTGCGCTATAGCCAGGTTGAATTGTCCATTTCGTCTCTGCTCGGGAACCTTCAGCAGTGTCGTCAGAGCCTCATTATTCAATCCTAATCCGTTTTGAATTAGCGCTAGCACTATTGCAGTTTCCGGCGCCGTGGGACTTAGAGTATTGGCACGCGTAGCAAATTGAAGTGCTTCGTCAGACTTGCCTTTTTGTGATAACAATTGTGCGAGCACAATCAATGCGCGAGAGCTTTGATTGTGATCAGAAAACTCACGTAAGAGTTCGATGGCATCGTCGACACGATCTTCTCTGACAAGAATTTCAGTCAGCGCCAGAGCAGCATCTGCATGGGTTGGGTCGATTTCGAACACAGAATTAAAATGAGTTTGTGCCTGCTCCAATGCGTTCTGAGCTAACTCGATTCTGCCCAGATTCATCAGCGCGGGGATAAAGGCGGGGTCTTCTTCCAGGGCGCTAATAAAATGTTTTTTCGCCTTATCTAGATTATTTTGACGCAGCTCTATGGCGCCAAGCAGGTTAACAGCGAAAATAGTAAAGCCGGCTTGTTTGAGTTCCTCTGTGACTGTGTACGCACCAGCAAGGTCGCCCTTGGAGATCTGCGCGAAAGCCAGGAGCAAGTGGGTCTCGGGACCTTGAGTTCCGCTTTGAATTAATGTTCTGAGTTCGCTAACGGCGGTATCGAAGTCACCAGCTGCGATATGAGCCCTGGCTAACGGTCCTCTCAACAGTGATGGGTCATCAATAATAGCGGTGGCTTTTTCCAGCAATACTGCCCCGCGAGAGGTTTGCCCCAGGGCAATGTGTGCGCTGCCAGCGACTACGAGGCTTAGCGCGTCATTGGAGTCGGCAGTGACCTCTCCAAGTAACGATAGAGCCTCCTCGGGCTGGCCCAATCTGAGTTTTGTGGTCGCCAGTAGCTGAGTGCCACTGAGATGCTCAGGGTCTGAATCTACAACGGTTGAGAGTGCCAGGTTAGCTCTTTCCAGTTGGTTGTTGTCGAGATAGATTTTCCCCAATAAAAGCTGGCTGGCAGTATGTTTGGGAATCACGGCGATGACGTTTTCTAGTTCGTTGATTGCACTCTCATATTCGCCTTCCTGAAAATAGAGCAGACCCTTCAGATAACGCGCAATCGGTAGATTGGGGGACTCATCGAGTATCGATCTCGTTATCGAATGTCCGAGGGGATAATCCAGGCGGATTAGCGCTATTCGAGCCAGCCCCAGTTTTGCGAGCGTTTTCGTTCTTGAGTCCTGCTCAGCGATGGCAAAGAAATCTCCTGCCTTGTCTGGTTCTTCCTGGGCCACAGCGAGCTCGCCTGCAATCAGGTTTGCAAAGGGGTTGTCAGCCTCCTGGAGGATAATTTCATCAATTAAGCGCTTTGCAACCGGCAGGTTTCGTCTGCCAATTTCCAGTCGGGCCAGGACCAGCAGAGCCTCTACTAGATCTGGTGATTCCTCTAATACGGCTTCTAATAGCTCTTCAGCCTGACTAACTTCGCCCGACGCCAGCAGTATTTCCGCATAAAGAACTCTGGCCTCTAAAGAGAGACTGGATAACTCTTTTGCACCGAAATAATCCAGTCCCTCCTGAAGTTTGCCCTGGGCAACCCATGAGCGAACAAGTGGAAGTTCGCTGTCTACGCTGTGGATCCCTAGTTCGATAGCCTTGGCAAACTCCTTTTCGGCTGCCGCGTTCTCCCCAGCTTCTAAGTAAATGGTGCCTGCCAGCCAACGCAACTCAGCGTTCGCCGGTTCTGTACGCAGAGCGTTTTTGATTTCCAGGATGGCCGGCTTTAGTTTGCCTTCATCCAGCAGTTGCTGAGCCCGTTCAGCATGAGCCTCGCTAGACAGATCAGTATCAGGACCGCAACCAGAGATTATTCCGCTAAAAAGCAGAGTGAGCGCCAGTTTTCGCAGTGTGACTGGAATCATAGTTGCCTCAAAGTGGAATGTTGGGACCGCTGGTTTCTGGAAATAAAGCGCCAGTTAATCAGGTACAGTTTGAGTCCGCTAAAGAATACCATCGGACTAATTTAGCTCAACTCTCTATTTCCGGGTCAAGGGCGAAACTACTGAATGACGGATGATCGTCAAACCATGAGAACAGATTACGAACCAAATAATATTTGGCCAAAAAAAACCCCCGATGACGGGAACGAGGGGTCGCCTACCGGGGCAACACGACAGGGTGGGAATCAGCACAAATGTTTCTAGCTACCAGATGACCGCATTTTTTTCATACTTTTCTGGTAACGCACCGGCAACGGCATGGGGAATTGTGTCACTGTTGTCATAGTGTTGGAGCACAATCGGATTGACGACCCTAAACCAGAGCCTGGGAAGAAAGGGGATGAACAGCATTACCAGGTTACCGCAGGGGTAGCGGGGTGCGTCGTGGCTATACCGGAGTATCTGAAACGGTCGTCCTTCGTTGGCGTGGTGGTCGGAGTGGCGGTTAACCACACCGAGTACAACGCTGCTGATGGCGTAACCGTCATCCCAGGCATGAATGGTTCGCGGGCGTTCCAGGTCGCCGTTGGCTGTTTTGCGACGGTGTAGGCCGTAGTGCTCCAGATAATCTCCGACGGAAAGCAGAAACCTCACTCCGGCATACTGCAGCAGGAATAGCGGTATCGCGACCAGGCCAAAAAGAGTGATCAGCGATCCGACCCAGATGATTTCACCCAGGGTGAACCAGATCATCACGTTCTGGACAGAAACTGGACCTTTGCCGCGACGGTGCAATTTCTCTTTCTCGACCCGCCAGCTGGCAAGCCATTTTCCCCAGATATTGCGGCCGGCGAACTGATAAAAGGTCTCGCCAAATCTGGCTGATCCGGGATCGTCCTTACTGGCAACAAAAATATGGTGCCAGAAGTTATGGTAAATCATGAAGTTGGCCATCCCGCAGACACCAAAGACCAGCACACCTATGAAACGATCAAAGCGGCTTTCACGGTGACACAGTTCATGAGAAAGGGTCCCGCCAATGCCTACGGCAACCGCGTTGCTCAAGGCCAGGCCAACAATTTCAAAGCCGCTCAACGGTTGAGGTGAAACGATATAGCCGGTACCAGCGATCAGGTCATAGCAGAAAAACATGGTGAACAGCTGGCTCGGCAGGTAAACCCAGCAGCTGACGCGATACCAGATGTTGGCGAGATACTTCTGTTCTTCTTCCGCAGTCGGGTTGGTGGTTTCGTCGCCAACGATTAGATCCAGTACCTGGAGGCCGATCACCGCCCAAAAAACGGTAAACCAGTGAAAAATACCGCCACCAAGGAAGTACCCCGCGATTGGCATCAGCGCGAGGATTGACATCGGCAACAGGCCGACCTGGGTGACCAGCTTGCGTTTGGCGGAATCGCCAGGCTGGATAACTGCTTCCATAGGTTCTCTCCCAAAAACCGTCTCTCAAATAAACAGTACCGCAGTCTGCCGGATGTTGAACGAACGTTCAATAGAGCTGCCAACTGACTGTGCAGTCAGTTGGGTACGGTCGCCTGGCCGGGCCTGTGAGATGTGGCGTGTTTAGTCTGAAGTTTAGAGCGAATGCTGTAAAAATGAGGGGTACGGTTCCTGGCTGTAGTAGGAGAGTGCTTTGCCGAGCTGTTTTTCTTCCCAGATGACTGGTTCAAGTTCCGGGTGCGGATCGATAAGTCTTCCGCCAGCGCACAGTTCCAGCCGGATATTGAAATCGTCAGCAAAATGTATCGAAAAGGTGTTGCCGTAACTCTGTCTGGTGGGGCCATAGCGGTCGATGGCAACACCCTGTTCACGCAGGTAGGTGCCGATGACCATGATGTCGTTGGGGTCTTCCTTGGTATAGGCGATATGGTGCAGATGACCATCCTCGCCGGGAAAGATAGCCAGCTCCTGACCACCAACTTCGCGGGACATTCGGAACAGCAGTGCTGACAGCAACTGAACCTCATGTTCAGCGCGGGTGTCAGAAACAATTTTCTCTGAAATACCGAATTGCAGTACCTTGCTGAGGAAGTCGACGGTTGCAGCCGGATCGCTACTGGTTACCGCAACATGATTAAGGAACATCGGCGCGGCTGTACCTCGCAGAGGCTTGGGGGTCACCCAGTCGGGTGATTCAAAGCCAGTAACGTAGCCGGCTTGCTCCATTTCTGCGAAAAGTCGCAGTTGCTGGCCACCGGGTATGGTAAAGCTGATGGAATCGCCCAAACCGGCAAGGGTGCTGTTCGCCGCACTGCGGTGGACCTCGATGCCCTTTGCAGCGATGTGTGCCGCAAACTGGTCCAGATCAGCCTCATCCCTGACCTGAAAACCAATTTCTACCAGGCCGCTGGCCTCTCGCTGTTCCAGGACCAGGTCGAATCGGTTGTGTTCATGCCAGCAGCGCAGATAACTGCGGCTGTTTTCCCGTAGCGATTCCAGCAGGCCCATCTGCTCCAGATAAAAATGCCGGGAGCGGATAAGTCTTGGATCATCCAGGCCGAGCCAGAGATAGGCGATTCTCAAAATGCCACGGTGTTTCAGCCCCATGTTGCTCTCCAATGGATACTACTATATGAGGTTGCTATTGTTGTTTGCCTGCAGTCGGAGAAGACCTGATTCAGGTCAGCTTTTCTGGAGTTGGACTGGTGGCGGCGCTCGTCTGGTTGCAGGCGGTAGTTAGAACAGAGCGCCAGAAGACTCAAGTCGGGCTTTAACAGCCCACAGTCACAGGCTCCACGGAGCGGGGTCAGGAACATTTTGTCCCCGATTCACCGATTTAATCGCCGGGCTTATGAGCTAAATCAGGCAGGCGTAAACTATTGTCAAGAGTGATCGGATACAATACTGTCCGGTTTAACGACGACCGACACGCCGGATGACCCTATCTGACCGGTGTCTTTCAACAACAAGTATCTAATGGTTTAGCTCCAGCCCTGAGCAGTTACTCAAGCTAATAGCCCAGGGTGGTAAGGATCGAACAGGCAGCAGATTCAATGTGTCTGCTACCTGTTTCAGTTAGAACACTAAAGAGGTGGCAACATGGGACGCATGGACAATTTTTCACCGGTCAACTATGGCGAGCTGGTACAGGAAGACCGTATTCACGGCTCGCTGTATGTCAACCCTCAGGTTCATGAAGATGAGATGGACCGGATCTTCCACAAGGGGTGGGTGTTTGTCGGTCACGACAGTGAAATTCCCAATCCTGGTGATTATGTAACCCGCATGGTGGGCAAACAGTCGGTGATCATGATCCGCGGCAAAGATAACCAGGTACGTGTGCTGCTGAATCGTTGTAAACACCGTGGCAATCAGCTCTGTAACCAGAAAGAAGGTAATAAAAAGGCGCTCGTCTGCCCCTACCACGGCTGGGCGTTTAGTATCGAGGGTGAGCTGAAAGATGTGCCCTATAGTGGCGGGTTTGATCGCGACCTCAGTGAGTACAATCTTGAACAGCCGCGCACCGACTCCTATCGCGGTTTTGTCTGGGCCTGCCTGGCGCAGGAGGGTATTTCGCTCAAAGAGCATCTCGGCCGCGCTACCGAACTGTTTGATCGCGCCTGTGATCTGTCGCCGAGTGGTGAGCTGAATCTCTCTGCCGGTTGGGATCGGCACCTCTATCTTTCCAACTGGAAGATGTTGCCGGAGAACGATACCGACGGTTACCACGTTAATTTCACCCACCAGTCTTTTGTGCAGGCGATCGATTCCCAGTATGGCGATTTTGTGCAAGAAGAGGAGACCATCGAGGGGGTGGTGATCGACTGGGGCATGGGCCACACCGAAATCGATTTCTCCCGTGGCTACAAGGAGCCGTTGAAGTGGCTCGGGGTTTCCCCGGAGAAGGTGCCCGAATACGTCGAAGCGATGGTCGCTCTGCATGGGGAAGAGAAGGCTATGGAGATATTGCGGATTGGGCCACCCCACGCCTGTATTTTCCCCAATCTGTTTCTCGGCGAAATGAATATTGTCATTTTTCAGCCGGAATCCATTGGCACCTCCGTGCAGTGGCATACACCGATGTTCCTGAAAGGTGCGGAACAGTTGAACTATCGACTGTTGCGTCAAAGTGAGGGTGCAATGGGACCGACCTCTTTTCTGGTTGCGGACGATGCAACCATTGCCCAGTTGACCCAGCGCACGCTGGAAGAGGGCGAACCCTGGTGTGATATGAGCCGGGGCATGAACCGTGAGGTCGAAGAGCGCAATGGTAATCTGGTGTCACATATGACCGATGAAACCAATAACCGGGGTTTCTGGAAACATTACAAAGAAGTGATGGCCAACTAGAACGGTTTTCATTCGCAATCTGCTGGGCTGCCGGCCTGTAGGTCGGCAGCCCATATCGCGCAGAGTGGTGACGGGAGATCCTGCCTGGGATTGGTGTTCGGTGTTTCAAAGGCCGAACAGTCACCAAAATCACTGAATAGTATAAGGAAGGTTCATATGGTTACGGACGCCGAAGAAAAGGCGATCACTCGCTTTGTCTACCAGGAAGCGCGGCTGGCTGATGAATCCAGCTATGACGACTGGGAAGCGCTTTGGGATGACGATGCCATCTACTGGGTGCCGCGTGGTGAGGGTGAGTTTGACCCGACTCAGCATGTGTCGCACCTATACGACCATCGTCAACGAATCGCCACCCGCATAAGGCAGTTGAAAACCGGGTACCGCTATAGCCAGATCCCGGTGTCGCCGATGCGCCGAGTGATCAGCAATATCGAATGCTTTGCTGGTGATAATGACGGCGAATACGAAGTGCAATACAACTTCATCCTGGTGGAACTGGCGATTCAGTCGACCCATGACATCAACTTCTGGGCTGGCCGCACAACCCTGCGGTTACGCCGGGCGGATGATAAATTTCGTATGTTTTACAAGAAAGTCGCCCTGGTTAATGGTGACGAGCCGCTACCCAGTTTGTCTTTTATCATCTGATCGCGCATTATTGACACAGGCTTTACGGCTGGAAAAAACGGGGCCATCGGCTCCGTTTTTTTTGCTTTGAAATATCCAGTAATAATTAACTGAAAAGGAGGAGTCTACCGTGGCGAAAAGAGATGCCAAAGCGGCCATCGTCGGCTTTGGAATGAGCGATCTGAGCCGGGAATATACCCACACGTCCTGGCAACTGGCGGTTATTGCTATTCACCGCGCAATCAAGGATGCAGGGCTGAACAAGGACGACATTGATGGTCTGTTGATCAACAAGAGCCCGGTTGCCTCCCTGAGTTCCTTGCCGATGGACCTGCAGGACTATGCCGGGCTTAAAGACCTGCATTTGAACAACGTGGTTGAGGCTGAAGGTTCGTCCGGTGTGCAGATGGTTCAACAGGCGACGCTGGCGGTCCAGAGTGGTATGGCCAGTCATGTGGTTTGTGTGTTTGCGGATGCGCCGATTCAGCCGGGTGTTTCGACTCAGGAAGCATTTGGTATGCCCTTGCCGCTGATGGGTAAAACCGGAATTGAAGCGCCAATGGCCATGTATGGCCCGGTCGCAGCTTACGGTTTAGGAGCCCGACGCTATATGCACAAATATGGTCTGAATGAGGATCATCTCGGTGCGGTGGCCGTATCTCAGCGCGAATGGGCACTGAAAAATCCCCTGGCGATGATGAAAAAGCCACTGACGATGGAGGATCACCACAACTCTCCGTACGTGGTCGAGCCGTTTCACCTGTTTGACTGTTCGTTTCCAGTCAACGGCGCGGTTGCGGTAGTAGTCACTGCAGCTGAGAAAGCCAAAGATATGCCACAGCCTCCGGTCTATGTTCACGGCATGGGTCAGGGCCATCGTGGCGTCACCAACCGTCGCGGGTATGAGAATGAGATTAATGTCGGTGCCAAACTCGCCGGTGAAAAAGCTTTTGCGATGGCGGGTGTTGAAGCCAGGGATATCGACGTTGCCGAGTTCTATGATGCCTTCAGCTATTGCACCTTGCTGCAGCTGGAGCTTTATGGCTTTGTGCCCGAAGGGGGTGCCGGGGAGTTTGTTCTTTCAGGGGAAATTGCTCCGGGAGGAAGTTTCCCCACTAATACGGGCGGTGGGCAGCTTTCCGGATATTACCTGCAGGGTGGTACCCCGCTTTCAGAGGGGGTGATGCAGACCCGTGGAAACTGCGGCGAGAGGCAGGTTAAAAATGACCTGGTGCTCAGTGCCGCCTATGGTGGCCGCATGCAGTTTCATGCCTGCATGATCACCAGTCCGCATTACAGCTTGTAAGGGGAGGCAGAGAGATGTTTGATATCGAAACGAGCCAGGGTTGGCCGATGCCGGTTCTGGACGATTTGAACCGTCCGCTGTTTGAAGGGATGAAAGAAGGCAAGGTAATGGTGCAACGCTGTGCCGACTGCAATACCTGGTTGGCGCCGAGTGCGTTTATTTGCGAAGCCTGTGGCTCTGACAATGTCCCGTGGGTAGAGGCATCAGGTAAGGGCGAACTTTATAGTTTCGTCGTTTATCACCGCGCCTTTTCACCCCTTTTTGAATCAATGGTGCCCTATAACGTTGCCCTGATTGAGCTGGAAGAGGGGCCTCGATTGCTGGCCAATATTGTTAATATCGACAACAAGGACCTGCAGATCGGTATGGCGGTGAAGCCGGTATTCCAGACTGAAGGTGAAGGTGTGGTTCTGTTGCGGTTTGAGCCTGCCTGATCTGCGGTGTTGTTTCAGCCAGAGCCGGTGAACCTTCTCACCGGCTTTGTTGTTTCTGATTTTGAGAGCTTTGACATGCAATTTACCCGAGATTTTGTTCAGCGCTGCGCCGCCAGCTATCCCAATAAGATTGCTTATTGGGATGGTGATCGCAGCGCCAGTTGGCCGCAGATGCACCAGCGTTCTGATCAGTTTGCCGCAGCCATGCAAGGCCTCGGTGTAGAAAAAGGCGATGCCGTCGCGATCCTGTCCCATGAACATATTGAAGTTTACGAACACTGGTTCGCCTGTAGCAAAATAGGCGCGTTGCGTACTGGCATCAATTGGCGTTTTGCGCCGCGTGAGATGCGTCATGTCATCGATGATGCCGAGTGCAAATTGGTGCTGATCGAAGCCAATTGTGTCGAGTTGCTGGCCGAGCATGTTGATGCGCTGATCGAAGCCGGGGTCAAGCTGGTCGGCTACGGCGGTGAGCATAGCCTGCCTTATGACTATGAGGCCCTGCTCGCTGATGTTACCGAGCCACCGGTGCTGCCAGCGTTGGCTGACGATGATCTGGTCTGCTACAGCTACACCTCTGGTACAACCGGGTTGCCTAAAGGGGTTATGCTGACTCAGAAAGGCATGCGCGAGGCCATTGTCAATACGGTTCTCTGTATCGGTCTGCGCTTCGAGGATGTCTGGTTTCCACCCACCGCCTCGGCCTGGATTACCTTTGTACTCGGTTCCATGAATCTGGCCAACGGCATGACCGTGGTGTTGCCAAATGGTGACTTTGAATCACACAAATTTCTCGATTTTATTGGTCGTTATCGGGTCACCAGTACGATTGTGGTACCGACCATGTTGCAGCGGCTGCTGATTGACTATGAGGCGGGCGATTACGACATGTCCTCCATGCGTTTGATTACCTACGGCTCGTCACCAGCCCGGGCCAGCCTGATTCGCAAAACCCTGGAACTGTTTGACTGTGAACTGATGCAGCTTTATGGCCTTACCGAGTCTACCGGCGGGTGGGTCAGTTTTCTGCGCCATGAAGATCATTTGCGTGGCCTGGCAGAGAAACCCGAGCTGCTTGCATCCTGTGGTCAGGCCGGCCCACATATGGAAATTACCATTCGTGATGGTGACGGCGATATTCTGCCAGCGAATGAAACCGGCGAAGTGTGGATGCGCTCTGACACCAACATGCTCGGTTATCTCAATCTGCCTGAACAGACCGCAGAAGCGCTTCATGATGGATGGCTCTGCACCAACGATCTGGGCAAGCTTGACGAAGAAGGTTATCTCTACCTCACTGACCGGAAAAACTATCTGATCATCACCGGCGCTGCTAATGTCTTTCCCAGCGTGGTTGAATCGGCTCTGTCCGAACATCCAGCAGTGCGTGAAGTTGCCGTACTTGGTGCGCCGCACCCTGAGTGGGGCGAAGCTGTGGTCGCAGGTGTTGCACTGCACGCTGGCAAGCAGGTCAGTAGCGATGAGTTGATCGAGTTCTGTCGCGACAAGGTGGCCAAGTGGGAGGTGCCCAAGTTTATCGAGATTGTCGATGAACTGCCCAAGGGACCCACCGGAAAAGTGCTGAAAAAAGTGCTTCAACAGCGCTATCGCACCGAGACCGACCTGTTGCCCTGGTCGGTAGAGACTGATTGACAATTACTATTAATATAGATTGCCTTTGAGAACAGTTTCCTGGCGGGCACAACGGCCTTAAGATCGTAGTCCGCAGTCAACATGAGTGGAGAGAGATTATGACCGCACCGGAAGACCGCCTGATCATTAAGGTTCCCACAGATGTCCCCGATATGGGTACTGCCCCGATTCCGGTAGAGCCGTATATCTCGCCGGAATTTTTTGAGAAGGAGCGGGAAAAAATCTTTCGCAAAGCCTGGCTCAACGTCGGTCGTGAGGAAGAAATCCCGGAGCCAGGTGACTATCTGGTTAAACGGCTTGAGGTGCTCAATTCAACGATCATCATTGTGCGCGGTAAGGACCAGCAGGTGCGGGCTTTTCATAACATCTGTGTCCATCGCGGAATGCAGGTGACCGAAGCGGGCTGCGAAAAGGGTCATACTCAGGGGTTTCTTTGCGGTTACCACGCCTGGGTCTACGACCTGGAAGGTAAGCTCACCCACGTGCCCGGCAAGGAGTACTTTCCGTACACCGATTTTGATGGACTGCAGTTACCCCCGGTGACCCTGGATATTTGGAACGGTTTCATTTTCATTAATGACCAGGAAAAGCCGAAACTCTCTTTGCAGGAATATCTGGGTGGGCTCGTCGGTGATCTTGGCGAATACCCGTTTGGTAACTTCAACCATATCGCCCGCTATCGGGCAGAAGTGGCGGTCAACTGGAAGACCTTTATCGATGCGTTCCATGAGGCCTATCACGTCGCCGAAGTACACAAAAACACCGTGCCTGACGCCTGTAACTCACCGGACAACCCTAATGCAGTGCCCACGTCGGCGCGCCTTTATCCGCCACATCATTCGGTTTCTGTACCGGTCAATACAGCCTATGTGCCCACTCCTGCAGCCGGTCTGGCATGGAAATTTGGAGCCAGTTTTGCGCCAGGTGATGTGATCGGCCTGAAAGGCATGAACCCCAGCGGTGATGAGAACTGGTGGTTTGATATCAATGTGCTGTTTCCCAATTTCTTTATCGACGTGGGTCCGGGCTGGTATTTCACCTACAACTTCTGGCCGGTATCAGTGGATGAAACCCACTGGGAAATGAACATCTACCAGTTGGAAGCGACCACCGCCGCTCAAAAGATCGCCCAGGAGCACACCAAGGTGTTGCTGCGTGACATCCTTTACGAAGACCTAAGCACCATGGAGCAGACCCACGAATCGATGAGGTCGGGCAAGCTGAAGGCGATGATCGTCGGTGAAATGGAAATTGCCGTGCGGCACCAGTTCCATCAGGTCAACCAGTGGGTCGATGGCAAGGGGTGTATGGAATGAGTGTGCAATTACCGGAGCAGTTCGCGCAGTTAGAGCCCTTCCTTGCAAAATGGAACCTGTCCAGCGAGAAGGAGCGCCATACTACGCGCTTGACCTCCCCATTGGAGGAGTCTCAGGCACTTTATGATGCGTTGTTGCCGCAAATCGAACCTATCGCTGAATATTTGCAGCCATTCGACATAAAAGCGCTACCACCGGCAGAACAGGGGCTGTTAAACCTGGCGCTGTCGTTTATGGAGGTGTCACTTACCGTTGAGTGCCTGAAGTCACCTACGGTCCCGGGCGGTTTCGCTTTTGATCGTTTCAAGGTGCTGTTTTAAACGGCTGTAACGTTAAAAGTTCAGTTTAAGATTACCGAACCAAGCTACAGGAGTACTCAATTGACTCACATTGCGCTCGCATATCGTGCTCATGAGAACGAAGATAAAAAGGTCTCATCCCGACTTGAGGAAATCACAGTCGAGAGCCCAAAGGCGGGTGAAGTACTGGTAAAAGTCGCCTACTCTTCGGTCAATTACAAGGACGCTTTGGCGACTACCGGTGCGGGCAAAATTATCCGCGGTTTTCCCCGAGTTGCAGGCATTGATCTGGCCGGTACCGTGCTGGAGTCGGCAGACGATCGATTTGAGGAAGGGCAGCAGGTTGCACTTACCGGTTACGGCTACGGTGAGTCGATGGATGGCGGATATACGCAGCTGGCGAAGGTGCAGGCGGATCACCTGGTCGCACTACCCGAAGGTATTTCGCTTCAGGAGTCGATGGCGATTGGTACCGCCGGCTTTACCGCTGCGTTGAGTGTTCACCGCTTGCAGCAGGTCGATGTGACACCCGAGAGCGGCAAAATTCTGGTTACCGGTGCCACTGGTGGTGTCGGTTCGATTGCCATTGATATGTTGGCGCGGCAGGGTTATGAAGTGGCGGCCTTTACCGGAAAAACAGACCACAGCGATTACCTTCGAGCACTGGGCGCGAGTGAAATTGTTAATCGCCATGAGCTGGAGATGGGAACCCGTCCACTGGAAAAAGGGCTTTGGGCTGGGGCAGTTGATACCGTCGGTGATGAAACGCTTGCCTGGCTGACCCGAACGGTCAATCCCTGGGGCGCGATTGCCAGCTGCGGTCTCGCAGGGGGTATTAAGTTAAACACCACGGTGATGCCTTTTATCATTCGTGGTGTCGCGCTGTTGGGAATCGATTCGGTGCTCTGCCCGATGGAGGTGCGCAAGCAGATCTGGGCGCGCATTGCCGGTGACCTGAAACCACAACACCTGCAGGCAATTGAAACGGTGGTGCCGTTCAGTCAACTACCGGATCAGTTTGGCCAGTTTCTCGATGGTTCCATCAAGGGCCGTATCGTAGTGGCTATAGGCGAATAATTGGGTTGCGCTGCTGAAAAGCGCCTGCCCCTTATTCTGGAAAAACCCGCTTTTGGCGGGTTTTTTGTTTGATCTGGGGGCCCTTTGTTGTAAATCTTTCAACGAAACAGCGGCTTAGGGCGCTACAGGCAGGGCGATGATTCGAAAACGTCCATCTTCTCCCTGTAGACCGTCTATTCCTGGTTGACCGTCGGCACCTCGCTTGCCGGGTTCTCGGGTTACCGTGATATTGGTAGTCCGTTTTTCGAACCGTCCTTTACCACCCGAACCCCCGAGGCCGGCTTTTCCACCTTCGCCGCCAGCGCCCCCATCGGTCTGGATAATGAGTCCCTCGCCATAATTGGTAATCGGGACAGAGGCCTGGTCGTTTTCCAGCCAGTAGCGAAAAGTTACATCGCCGCCACTGCCGCCGTCACCGCCACTGCCGCCAGCTCCGCCATTCCCACCTTGAGCGCCATGGCATCCTTTGGCGCGGCCACCGGGAGCACCATTGCCGCCATTTCCACCGACGCCACCGTCGCCTCCCCGTGCATTGATTTGCAGGTGATCCAGCTGTTTGATGCCCAGGGTAATTTGCATGGCAGTGCCGGCACTACCGTTTTCGCCTTCTCCGCCAGCTACTCCATCCACACCCTGTTCACAGGGCCGGGTGTCGTGAGTATCGATTGGCGCATTAGCCCCGGACTGACCCGCCAAGCCACTAGAGCGTATATAGGATTTCCCGATCAGCACTGCCTGTTGTGCTTGCAGGGACCATGTCTGGCTCGCAGATGGTGCAACCAGGGTTGCACCATCTTCCATAATCAACCGGTTGAGACTGAGATCACCCTCAGCGGTGAGCGTTTTACCAGCGGCTATGGTCAGGTCTGTGGCATGAATAGTGAGCGGAAAGGCATGAACGAGCGCGATGAGGGAAAAAGTTACAAGTTTGTACAAAGGTCAAGGTCCTTAACAGGTCATTTGATTACGCGAATCCGGTTGCGAATGGATTCGGACGCTGAAATACGAGGTAGTCGTAGACTAAGAATCAGTTTCGGCTTCAGAGTCTATTTTAAAAATCGCCGTAGCGCTTCACCGGCTTCCTTGCGGGCAGTTGTGCCCGTTGTGACAATCCCGGCCATGGAGACAAAGCCGTGGATCATCCCTGCGGACTGCTTGAACTCCACATGATTTCCTGCCTCTTTTAGCGCGGTTGCATAGGCCGCACCTTCATCACGCAACACATCAGCTTCTGCGGTGATGACCACAGCGGGGGGTAAACCGGCCAGGTCTGTCGCATAAAGGGGGGAAACGTGAGGATCTTTCGGGTCCTGTCCCTCCGGTAGATAGAGTTCCCTGAACCACGCCATTGCTGCTCGAGTGAGACCGAAGCCGTCGGCGAACTGTTGATGCGAAGGTCGATTCAGGTCGTTGATATCGGTAACCGGATAAAACAGCAATTGCAGCGCGAGTTCTGGTCCGCCCTGATTCCGTGCCATCAAGGCAGTGACAGCGGCCAGGTTGCCCCCGGCGCTGTCACCAGCCACCGCAATCCGTTCGTAATCGCCACCGATGGAGGCTGCATTTTCAGCGACCCAGAGTAGCGCCGCCCAGGCATCGTCCACGGCTGCTGGGTATTTGTGCTCAGGTGCCAGACGATAGTCGACTGAAACTACCAGGCACTCAGCTTCTGCAGCGAGTGATCGGCACAGGTCATCATGGGTATCAAGGTCGCAAATGACCCAACCACCGCCATGATAGAAGACCGTTATCGGTAGCAGTTCGCCGTTATTACTGACCGCAGTTTTCGGGTAATAGAGGCGTAGCGGAAGATCTCCGTCTTCCCCCGGGATTGCTATATTTTCAATCCGTTCCATCGGCTCCGGTGTGGCGGCCAGGAGAGCGCTTTGAGCTTTGAACGCCTCTCTCACCACCTCCGGTGGCAGTGTTTCCATCGGCGGCGGGTTTGCCGCTGCTTGCATCTGTAATAGTGCGGCAATTTGCGGATCAAGGGTCGTCGGGTCGTTATCGTTCATTGACAGTACTCCGTGACGATTCAGACGATGAAGCTAAGATTATTGATGTAGTCGTCGTTGTCTATCAGCAAAACCTTTTTCTGTTTAATTTTAAAGGCGCCGTTTTCTCTAGACAGTGTATGCAGGTTTTTGCCAGCAAAGATGTTCTTGCGATGGTGACGAGACTCCGCCAGGAGGAAATTGGAACTTGCCAACAGCGACCCATCTTGCTGTTCATTGACCACCAGATTACTGATTACCCGTCTGAGCCTGGAGCGGGGGATCTGCGAGTGGGCGGAGGGGCTTTGCAGCCGAGCGAGTCGGTCCTCCAGAGCGGTACGGTTGTCATAGATGAGCGACACGTGACGGTTGGGGTCGATGTCGTCCTCGTTACAGGGTACCCAATAGAGGAGTTCGTCGCTCCAGAGCGCGAGCCACTCATCGAAGCGGTGCTCATCCATCAGATCCGCCTCAAGATAGATAAAACGGCAGACCTGCGCATAAATTGAATCCATCCTGTTCTCCCTTATGATTGTCGGCACATCCGTTCAACCCAGGCCTGCAGCTGCCCCCGTTGGGTCACCTCATCGGAAACCAGACCAACCGTATCGCCGTTTTCGTCCGTGTATTGGCGGGTGAGGCCTCTGCCGAGATAGATCCATGGATGAACCGTTGAATGCAGGCCGATCTGGTTGCGCTCGAACAGTTCGGCATCATCGGGTGCTCCGGTGCCAGATGGACCGTAAAAAGACTCATGATGGCGCAGGCGGGTCGCGTTGATTTCCTCAGGTACACCTTTTAACAGGGTGGGAAACATTAACACTTCTGTTTCACCCGCACTGATCGGGCGGATGATGCGAATCTGAATATTGATGAGCTGCATGTTGGGGTAGATGCCAACATGGGGGTCTCCTGCCCATATCAACTGTTCACGGGCTTTTTCAGGGCCGTGAGCCTTTTCCATGCTGGCGACATATTCAGCACCGTAGGGTTTAGCCAGCAATCCTTGCAGGTAGTCGTCATAGTGGTCTTCCCGACCCGGATAGAAATCGAGCATCACATGGCCGTTGCCCATATCCCGGGTCAGGTTGCCCGATTCGTCGGCAAAAGGGTCGCCACGGTGAGTCGCCGCCAGGTTGTCGCCTGCCCTTTTCGACCACATGTCGAGGACCGATTTGTGGGTGAAATGGGGGTGGTAGCCATCCATGCCAACAAACTTCCAGTTGCCGTAATACCTGGTGCGGTGGACGCCGGATAGCACCTCGATTTCGCCTTCTGGTGAAGCATCCAGAAACGGGTCGATATAGCGTCGGGCGTTGCCGAGAAAACCATTTAGATCGATACCGGGATCGGCGAGGCTGACAAAATGGAATCCCCGATAATCAGCTGACCAGGGAGCTTCCGCCAGTGCAAATTCATTTTTGTTAAAGGAACTGTCGTAACCGTTCTCCTTGGGCACATCAAGAAGCTGGCCCGCCGTGCTGAAGACCCAGCCGTGGTACCAGCAACGAAAGAACTTTTCGTTACCGCCTTCGGCTTCACAGACTGCCATGCCGCGGTGGCTACAGCGGTTCATCAACGCTCGTACCTTGCCGTCTTCGCCGCGCACCATAATCACTGACTGACGACCAACCTGGCGAACCTGGTAATCGCCGGTGTTGGGAATCTCACTATGGTGACCCAGATAAACCCAGGAGCTGTGAAATATACGCTCCATCTCCAGTTCAAAAATTTCATCACTGGTATAGATGGCGCTATGCGCGCGATCTCTGCTGACCAGATCTTTGACATCAAACAGGGGTGTGGTGACTGGGTCCATTCTCTCCTCTCCCGTAACGGCTTACTGTTGGTGGGGCGTGGCCCCACAGTTAAAGAGCGTTCGATTTAATCTCCTGTACAACCATTATGCACGGAGAAATATCCCGTGACCGGTCTATGGTGGCTGTGCGAATATTCTACGAGGATCGTTTAAAGACACAGTGGGAGAAAGCCTTGGGTAGTCTGAGCGGCGTTGCCCCGTTGCAAGAGAGAACGGCAGGGAGCGGCGAAAGCTCATACCGTCGCTAAATGACTTAAAAAAGGAGGAGTTATCGTGAGCAGTGAATGGACCGCCGATCGAATTGTGGAGCAGACCATCAGAATCATGTCGCAGGGCGTTACCGCCATGCAACGTCTGACCGATGCCTATTTTGCCAAGCGTACCCAGGAGGCTGATGTCAACTGGGTGACCATCCAGATGGCGCGCGAGTATGGTGCGATGAGTTTTTATGGAGACCTGGCGCGACTGGCGATTCGTGGGGGTATCAGTGGTCGCGATGCGGATGAATTCACCCACATCATCAAGGAAGAGGTCGACCACTACCGCTCTTATCAGATATTGCTCGACCTCACCATTGGCAAGGACACGCCGATACCTGATGACGACTGTTTCCATTACCTGAACATTCGTTTTACCCCCGACGGTGTCGCCTTTTTTCCCGGTTCTGAGGAGGTGGTGGCGCGTAAGTGGCCGGAACACCACCGGTTTATCAGTCTGTGGATGGACAATTACAACAACCTGCCTTCCTGGAGCTCGAAATTATTAATGACCCAGGGCGAGGGTGGCTCCTGTGGCTGGCACTGGTGTCTTGCCAACGCGCCACAGACCGATGATTTTCTCAAGGGCACTGCGAAACTGGAAAAAGTCGTGGTTGAGGACGAGCTGCAACACGGTCCAGATGAAATACGTCGCCTCGCGGAAGCTTATGATCCGGCCAATGCGATCCCTATGGAAGCGATGTTTGAGATTGCCCGCGAGATGCGCTATCTCGACATACGTGAGCGCAACGAACAGTTTCTTTACCCCCTGAGCGAAGCCGAGCTGGAGGAGATTCGGGGATTGATTTATTCCGACACCCTTGAGCCAGCCACCATCTATGATGCGGTTGCCTGAGGTTCTGGATCGCCGCATTTTTAGCTTCTAGTCAACGCTCAGCGTTAAACCGATACCAACAGAGGACACAGGGTGTGGAAATGACACACGAGGAGATGGTTAGGCGGGCAGATGAGATTGGTCAGGCCTCTGTTCCATTGATTCCTGAAGCGGAACGGGCTGGCGGTTTTGGAGCAGAACTGCGCGATGCAGTTCATGCTGCTGAAATTCACAAACTGTTACGTCCGAAGCGCTATGGTGGCTTCGGTATGGGGCCACGAACCTTTTCCGAGGTGGTGCGTACGGTTGCCCGGTACAACGCTTCCGCCGCCTGGTTGACCTACTTCACCGCCCTGCACGAGCAGTGGGTTGCCTATCTGCCACCGGAAGGACGGCAGGAGATTTATGATTCAGATGGATTTACCGCGGATATCTTTTTCCCTATCGGCAAGGTCGAGTATGTCGACGGCGGGGTCAATCTGTCCGGTGAGTGGAAGTTTGGCAGCGGCGTTGCCTGGGATGACTGGATCGGCCTCGGCGCCTTTGTCGAAGTGCCGGGGTATGAAGGCGCTCAGCCCTGTCTGGTGACCGTCAAAACCTCTGAAATTGAAATTCTCAATGACTGGAATCCCTTTGGACTGCGCGGTACCGGTAGCCATAGTGTTAAAGTCGATTCGGTGTTTTCGCCCTGGCGTAGAATTCTGCCACTGGCCCATATCAAGGCCACCGGGCAGCCGGTGGGCGGTGAGTATGACGTTGACGAGCCGATCTATCGTGCTCCTTTTATGCCTTTTTTCTGTCTTGGTTTTGGTGCCATCTCGGTGGGAACTGCAGAGCGAGTCGTCAAGGATCTGAAACAGCGGATTCATTCCCGTGAACGGGTGCTTTACGGCATGAAGGAATGGGAATCACCGATTGCGCAACGCAACCTCGCCGATGTAATGGTGAAGCTCGATAACGCCGTAGCGCTCCATGAGCGCTACATAGAGCAGGTTGAAGCCTGGGTGGTGGCTGGCACGGTTACCGTGCCGGATAACGACAGTAACCGCATGAACGCCTGGCGCTCGTCGATTGGTAAAACGACCTCTGATATCTGTTTTCGCGCGCTCGAACTGTTGGGGGGTATGGCGGCCAATTCGGGTGATCCGCTGGAGATTGCCGCGCGGGATCTGTTCATGATCGCCATCCATCTCGGCCAGATCTATGAGGACAACATGATAGCCTACGGCCGTACAGAATATGGCCTGTCAGGTCATCCGTTGTTGTAGCTGTGGGAAGGTCGAGAACAATCCTGCCCCTAGCATGAAGCAGGGGCAGGATTGCAAACGATCACTGTACCAGCAGAACCTGCTTAACCGAGCCGTCAACTGCAGCGGCGTCAATGTAGCCGACCGCCGAGGGGGTACTGGCTACCTTGGCTTTGACCGCATCATCCCCATTGACTTCTTCTGGTGGGGTGCCTTTGCCGGTGAATATCTGTTTTGACCAGTAGGCTTTGGCCTGAGATTCGCTTTTACCGACAACTTTTTTATAGAACACCGCCCTTGAAGATTCACCAGCTGCCTGGTCGATGACTTCTGCCGTACTGCCATCCGGGTAGTTTCCGGTTTTGCCTAGATAGAGTCGTTTGGCTTCGTCAATACTGATCTCACTGACTGAATTGGCAGGGTTGACAATCAGCGCCACATCCGCTGTGGCCGCTATTGGGCTGAGGGTTAGCAGTGTTGCCAACAGGGCTCGC
>JBPEXY010000209.1:0-2283 GCA_052031065.1 Immundisolibacteraceae bacterium
ACCGTGCTGTGGCCTGGATGGTTCAGAATCTTTGACAGGGTCATACGATTGATCCCGGTCTCTTCCGAAATCTCCGCAATGGTGATGCGCCGCTTTTCAGCAAACTCTTTGTCCGCAATCAGCTTTTTCAGATGAAACCGGATCATAGAATGCACCAGTGATAATAAAAATTATCAAAAACCACTTGAAATGCTCCCAGGTGTGTTTATATTAATAATCATCTGATAACTTAAATTATCATTCGATGATCGCAACAGGAGCAAATATTCTCATGAATACGACATATCTGACAACCGAAGAGCTGTCTGCACGCATCAAATATGACGCAAGAACTATCCGCAACTCACTGAAGGACAATGTCTTGCTGGAGGGCAAGCATTACATCCGCCCGTTTGGTGGACGCAAGATCCTGTATCTGTGGGAAGCCATTGAACAGGAAATGCTAACCAACACTGCCGATACGGTCGCCATTCCTATGGCGCGCGGAGGTGTATGCCATGGCTAAGGTAAGAGCGCGCCCGGAAACCAATAAGCTGTTTCTGGATTTTCGCTATAAAGGGCAGCGTTACCGAGAGCAAACGCTACTCGATGATATCCCTCGCAATCGGAAACAGCTGGAAACGCTGATGCAGCGTATCGAAGCCAAAATCATTCTGGGGGAATTCAATTACCGGGAGTTTTTCCCCAACAGCCCCAATGCGGCCAAGGCTGAAGCATTGGAAGAGCGTTATCAGCAGGCACCCGCTGTGGGAATCAAAAAAGGCCCGGCCACACCAACCTTCGCTGAGTTCTGCCAACAGTGGTTCACAGAAAAGTCCATCGAGTGGCGGGCATCGCACCTACGCAATGTGCGTTCCTTGCTCGACAGCGCATTGCTGCCAGCCTTTGGTGATCAACCGCTGAATCAGATCACCAAAGAGGATCTGCTCAACTTTCGCTTGCAGCAGGCGGCGATTCCAGGGCGTTGCGGCAATGCCACTCTGTCAGCCAAGACACTCAACAACCGGATGGGAGTGTTGCGGATGATCATGGATGAAGCATGCGACCGTTATGGCTTTGAAAATCCATACCGGAACATCCGTCCTTTAAAGATGAAGAAAATCCACATCGAACCTTTCTCACTCGTCGAAGTGAACAAGATCCTCGAAAACGTGCGTGCCGATTATCGCAACTACTACACCGTGCGCTTTTTTACCGGCATGCGTACCGGTGAGATAGATGGCCTGAAGTGGCAGTACATTGATTTTGAGCGCCGGCAGATTCTGGTGCGTGAAACATTAATTGCCGGCCAAACCGAATACACCAAAAACAATGGTTCTCAGCGCGAAATTCCCATGCTTGGGCCGGTCTACGATGCCCTGATGGCTCAGCGTGCTAGCACCGGACGCATCAGCCCCTATGTGTTTTGTAACTCCGCCGGAGAGCCACTGGATCAGAACAACGTCACCAAAAGAGTCTGGTATCCGCTGCTGCGTTACCTGGGCCTAGCAACGCGCAGGCCCTACCAAACACGACATACTGCCGCCACGTTGTTTCTGGCTTCAGGTGAGAACCCGGAATGGGTGGCACGGGTATTGGGACATTCTTCTACGGAAATGCTGTTCAAGGTGTATTCGCGCTACATCCCGAACCTGACCCGCATGGACGGATCAGCGTTTGAGAATCTGGTTGGTAACCGTTAGGAGGTGTTTATGATTCAGCAACAAATGTACAGCAGCATCTGGATTCCTCCTAAGACATACGATCTGGCCGAGTGGCTGATACGCAGCTTCAACATTCAGCCTGGGTATGGGCTGGCCCGATATCTGGGGGTTAGTCGTCGCTATAATAATTATCGTGCAGTGCAGGTGTGGGTGTTAGAGCAGCAGCGCAACTGGCCTGCAGAAAAACGCACAACAGGACAGTTGCGTAGGGCTTTTTCTGCGTTGTTACCGAATGATCAGTTTTAAAAGTATGTGCATTTAATTTTTAAGCTTTCTGTTATTCCTTTGAATGTTAATGGGGTTCTTCCAATATGACGAGGATGTATTGAAGACCTGGTAGAGCACCGCCGCAAGATCGTGTATCTCACCTAATCGTTCAGCAACATCAGCGACACTGTGGCCGGCAACGGTCACTTGCTTAACGGCTTCGATCTTGAATTCTTCGGGATAGCGTTTGTTGCTCATACTCACCTCTGTTTGAGTCATT
Organism: Immundisolibacteraceae bacterium; assembly: GCA_052031065.1. GTDB lineage: Bacteria > Pseudomonadota > Gammaproteobacteria > Immundisolibacterales > Immundisolibacteraceae > JBPEXY01. The sequence goes on from JBPEXY010000209.1 coordinate 2,191, forward strand.
TTCTCTAACTCAAAGGTGTCTAGCAAACTGGTGGCGATTCACCTGGGCACGTTGCACTCGATCGCATTGACGTTTGGTTTCAAGATGAAGCCC
>JBPEXY010000021.1:0-1688 GCA_052031065.1 Immundisolibacteraceae bacterium
CCGCGGAAACCGGCTCAACAGCCAGCCCAACAGCCGGGAAAACAGCAACACCCCGACCAGACAACCCGCAGCAAACGGCCCGATCACCTGTAGACGAAAACTACCCAATGCACCGAAGACATGCTCGTACTGATGCAGGATCAGCAGAATAAACGAACCCGACACCCCGGGCAGAATCATCGCGGTTATTGCGATTGCGCCACTCACGAACACAAATAACGCTGTTTTGGGTGTCTCCAACGGCACCAGATTAACCAGTAGCAGGCCGACCAGAGTACCCAGCCCCATCCACAACAGATCGACGCCACGATGGCGACCCAACTCCCGCGTCAGCAGCAGTAAAGATCCGACGATCAGGCCAAAAAAAAGCCCGTAAACCGGCTGAGGATGATCTCGCAACAGCTGGGGAATCGGTACCACCCGGGTAAAAAACAGCAGCGCGCCAAACAGGCCAACGCCAAGAGTGATCAGGAATCCAAGATCATGACGATACCAGAGGGTACGCCATTGGCCACGATAGAGAAGGCGCAAAGTACCGGCGCCAAGACCCGAGATCGCACCCAACAGGCGCGGGTAGATGCCGAGGATATAAGCCACCGTACCACCACTGACACCCGGGACCACGTCCGCACTGCCCATGGCAAAACCGCGCAGGGCGGTCGCCACAACTGTTAACATATTTGCTGCTCCAGAAAGTGTTCTGCGGTCACTACTTACAACCCAGACCGCTTGAACCTGACGCCGCTACGAACCAGACTGGCGACGCTAATCCATTCATCAAGAGTTCACCATGGCGGCTAGAACCCGTTCTATTTTTTTCCTCTCAGACCACACCGGCATTTCTGTTGAAACCCTCGGTAATGCACTGCTGGCACCATTCCCGCGGGTACAGTTTAAGCGGCGTAATCTGCCGTTTATCGACACCATCGTCAAAGCGGAGGAGGCGCGCGACCAGATTCTGCTCGACCATCAACAAAGTGGTCTGCCACCCATCGTCTTCAGCACGCTTGCAGATCCGGTAATCCGCGCCATCACCCGCCAGACCGATGCGCTCTGTTTCGATTTTCTGGAAACATTTACCGGGCCACTGGAGCAGTCTCTGGGGGTTCCTGCGGTCAAGGAAGATATCAAAGTCCACGGACTCGGCCACACCAGTGAGTACGACAATCGCATTGATGCACTGGATTTTACACTGGCTCATGATGACGGGGTCGACTCCAATCGACTGGAGCAGGCCGACATCATCATGATTGGCGTTTCGCGCGCAGCCAAAACCCCCACCTGTGTTTACCTGAGCGTCCAGTACGGTCTCAAAGCGGCCAACTTTCCCATTACCGAAGAGGACCTCGAAGATCAGCGCCTGCCTGCCTCACTGGCGGGGCTCACCGACAAGTTATTTGCGCTGACTATTGACCCGATCAGGATTCAGCAGATCCGTCAGGAACGGCGCCCCGACAGCCGCTATGCGTCACTAGCCCAATGCCAGTTTGAAGTTCGCCAGGCAGAAAAACTCTACCGCAAACACAAAATACCATTTCTGGAGACCACCCATCTCTCCATTGAGGAGCTCTCGGCAAGAATCATCCAGATCACCGGCATCCAGCCCTATTTGCGCAAACTGTAGATCCAGAGTCTCCAGTCGCTCCAACTGGCCGGATCACTGCGCTAATGAATATTGTCAGCGTTCA
>JBPEXY010000210.1:0-15273 GCA_052031065.1 Immundisolibacteraceae bacterium
GCTACATAGGTATTGACGATGAGATGGTTGCCGACGCGCCGCGCTTTGCAGAGATAGCTGATCAGCTACTGGATATGATTCAGGGCCGACTACTGGTGGCCCACAATGCCCGGTTTGATTACAGTTTTCTGCGCCACGAATTTCGCCTGTCGGGCCACCACTATCACGCCGATCTGCTGTGCACGGTTAAGCTTTCCCGGCGACTCTACCCGCAATATCAGAAACATAATCTCGATTCGCTGATTTCCCGACACAAACTGCCGTGTGAAGCGCGTCACCGGGCTTTTGGGGATGCCGCAGTGCTGTGGGAGTTTCTGCAGCTTAGTTACCGTGAGCACGATGGTGAGGAGGTCACCCGACAGATTGAAGAGCTGTCCACGCCCCTATCCCTGCCTCCCCAGCTGGCCATTGATGCTCTGGATGATTTGCCGGAAACCGCCGGGGTCTACCAGTTTTTCGATGCTGAGCGTCAACCTCTGCTGGTTGGCAAGGCGAAGAATTTACGGGCAAAGGTCATCGCCCAGCTCGCGGCGGGGTCGGGAAACCGGCGCAGTAGCGAGATCCAGCAGCGTGTTGTGGCTATCGATTGGCTGGAAACGGTCGGCATTATCGGCGCGGAGCTGGAAGAGATACGGTTGGTCGAAGCACTGTCACCAGCGATGAATTCGGCTGCTGCGCACATCGGTACCGAGACCCTGGTGCTGCGTGGTGGTGATGGTAATCGAATCGAATTTGTGCCTGCCCAGCAGATTGCAGAGGACGAGATCTGTTTCGGGTTGTTTCGTAACAGGGAAGATGCAATTTCAGCGGTTCAGGCAGCAGTGCGTAAACAGCCGGTGTGCATCGCTGAGACCGGACTTGAGGGGTTGAGTTGTCCTGTTCACTCTGAAGGGGTGTGTCCACCCGTTGCCGATCCACTGCGCCAGCAGACAGGGTTGCGCGTCGCCCTGGCTCGTCTGCGTGAACCGGACTGGCCATTTGACGGCCGTGTGGTGCTGCGTGAGCAGCAGTCCTGGCCGGAAAAGACCCGTGCCCATCTCTTTGACCATTGGCGCTATGTTGGCTATGCGGACGATGAGCCGGCTTTTCAGGAACTGGTCGAGCAGCCACCCCGAGATTTTGATCTGGCGGTTTACCGGTTGTTGAAACGGTTGCTCGAACAGCCCAAAACCGCCGCTCTTTTTCAGGCTCTTTAGTAGAAGAGGAAAGCACAATGACCCGTTATCAGCACTATATCGATGGCCAGTGGTGTGATCCTGCCAGTGGCGAGTGGCTACAAAGTCATAATCCCTACAGTGGCGAGGCCTGGGCAGAGATTCCGCGTGGCAACGCTGAAGATGCCGAGCGCGCCGTAAAAGCAGCCAGACAGGCGTTCAAGTCAGGCGAGTGGTCACAGATGAAAGGACATCAACGGGCAGAGCTGTTGCACTGCCTTGCTGACCTGATTGCCGAGAATGCCGCGCAGCTGGCGACCATTGAGGTGCGCGATAACGGTAAGTTGATGGCAGAGATGCTTGGCCAGATGAACTATCTGCCCCAGTGGTATCGGTATTACGCCGGGCTGGCGGATAAGATCGAGGGAGCGGTGTTGCCTATCGACAAGCCGGATGTGATGACCTATACCCGCCGGGAACCACTTGGCGTGGTGGTTGGTATCACCCCATGGAACTCACCGCTGTTGCTGGCGACCTGGAAGCTGGCTCCGGCACTGGCAGCCGGTAATACCTTCATACTCAAGCCTTCTGAGTTTACTTCCGCGTCAGCGCTGGAGCTGATGAAACTGGTCGATCAGGCCGGTTTCCCCGCCGGAGTGATCAACACCGTTACCGGCTTTGGTAACGAGGTGGGTGCGCCACTGGTAGATCATCGTCATGTTGCCAAGGTGGCATTTACTGGCGGTGAACCGGGTGGCAAGTTGATTTACGAATCTGCCGCCCGGCAGCTCAAACCGGTCACACTGGAGCTGGGCGGCAAATCCCCCAATATCGTGTTTGATGACGCCAATCTCGATGATGCGGTCAAAGGTGCGGTCGCCGGAATTTTTGCTGCCAGTGGCCAGACCTGTCTCGCCGGGTCCCGGCTGCTGGTGCAACGCTCAATTTATGATCAGTTTCTGCAACGGCTGACGGAGTTTGCCAGCCAGGCAACTATGGGCGACCCGACATTGGCGACGACCCAGGTCGGTCCGGTGACCACGCCGGCTCAGTACCAGAAAATTCTGGATTACATTGATATTGCCCGGGGTGAAGGAGCGCGCTGTGTTTTGGGCGGAGGTCCGGCGCCCGAAGTCGGCGAACAGTTTGTGCAACCGACGATTTTTGCCGATGTGAATAACAGCATGCGCATTGCCCAGGAAGAGGTGTTTGGGCCCGTGTTGTCGGTGATACCGTTTGACGATGAGGATGAGGCGATCGAGATCGCCAACGACATCCTTTATGGTCTCGCTGCCGGCATCTGGACCCAGAGCATGCGCCGGGCGATAAATGTTTCCAATGCCATTGAGGCCGGTACTGTCTGGATCAATACTTATCGGGCAGTCAGCGTGATGGCGCCATTTGGTGGCTACAAACTAAGTGGGCTTGGTCGTGAAAACGGGATGGAGGCGATCAATGCATATTTGCAGACCAAAACGGTCTGGATCAGCACCGCCGAAGAGACGCCTAACCCGTTTGTAATGCGCTGATTTCAGAGCAGGCCCGGATTCGAAAGCGGGAGTTCAGTTCTCCAATTAGTTGACGCATTAAAAAGCCCGCCGAGAGGCGGGCTTTTTTGTGTGATTTCTGGACTGGATTACATCTCCACGTCCATGCCAAAACCGGTCTGTTCCGGTTGGTGGCCGTAGGTGTCACGTACGTAGTACTCACTCTGATGGGTCGATTTGCGCGCACCATAGCCGTATTCGAACAGCCAACCTGACGGGTTGCCAAAGTAGAAGGAGAACATCTGGTCGTTGGCGTGGGCGCCGAGCTGGATCGCCACCGGGGTATTGGTCTGGCGGACAATGTCATGGGTCAGGCCGACGTCATTCAGGTTGTCGACCTCAATCATCAGATGATTGATCCGTTTCTCCATCGGAAAACCGAAAGCCAGGCTGTGGTCACGACCGTTGCAGTGCATGAATATTGGCTGTGCAACGCCGTCCGGTGCGCCTGGCATCGGCAGTTTGTATTCAACCGTACCGCGCATGCCAAATACTTTGGAGTAAAAATCGATAGCGCCGGGGATGTCGGGCTGGCGCAGAATCATGTGGCCGATGCCTTCACCTTCGGTCACGAACTTGCCGTGCTTCGGTCGACCAGGGTGGAAGGGGGCGTGGGTGTCCACCTGCGGGCCGTGGAATACTTCAGTGGGATTGCCGCCGGGGTCGGTGAACTTGACCAGGTCGAGCACGCGACGCTCCTGACATTCGGCGGGAGTGCCTTCAGTAAACTCCATCCCGTAATCACTGAGTTGCTGCTTCATCTCCGCAAATTCTTGCGGACCCGCAACCCGCCAGCCGGCATAGATGAGGTCATCTTCACCACTGTTGTGGACGACGATACGATGGTGGGTGTAATCCATACGCAGGTAGAAGCGGTCACCCTCGCCTTCGTCGAGCAGTTCCATTCCAACCACTTCGGTGGCGAATTTTTTCCAGGCGTCCATGTCGCTGACGCCCAGGCCCAGGTATCCAAGTTCAGTTACTGATGCCACGGCAAGTTACTCCTTGATGATAAAGAATTGATCTGATTGTTTTGAGACCGTTGCGCGTCCCGGTGATCGGGTTATGAACAGGCTTCGAAACAGGGCGCTAACCCTACCGACGATACCTGAACAGCGTCAAGTTTTTTCGCCGTTATTGCGGCGATTGATCAACCTGATCAGCGGCGGCCCAGGGTTGCGATTTGCGTCTGCCGCGCCAGCGGTCATGGAGCCATAGCCACTGCTGCGGATAACGGCGAATAATCTCTGAAAAGCGGTCATTGACCTGCTGCAGAATTTGCACGGTATCTTTCTGCACATCACCGCTGGGCTGGTGTTCAATAGGGGGTTCTATAACCACCCGGTGATGATCTCCTTCGCGCACTGAATAGCAGACCAGCAGCGGTGCGCCGCTACGCAGATGGAGGGTCGCTACCCCATGAGCGGTCCACGCCGGATAGCCCAGAAAATCGAGCAGGTAATCATTGGAACGGCGATCGGAGACGACCACGAATACCATGCCCTCGGCAATCTGGTTGAGGATGTTCTGGAACCCGCCAGGTGGCAATGGCGTATGGGTCGGGTGAATCCCAACCTGGTGCAGGGTCTGATTAAAGTGATCCCGCACTGCAGGAATGGCAGAGGGGCGGTGTAGGCCGCCAATAGAATAGCCTTCCTGAATGATGGCTCTGGCAGCGACCGCCCAGTTGCCAATGTGCGGAGTGGCTATCACCACACCCTTTCCCAATTGGTGAGCCCGCTGTAGATGCTCTAGTCCTTCTATGGGTGCCCAGTCGCTGAACTTGCGTCCGTGTCGTTCAGGGTCCCAGAAAATCTCAAAATAGACCGACGATACTGAATTGAAGCTCTGGCGGGCGATGGTTTTTCTTTCCGCGGGAGAGTATTGATCCCCCAATATTCGTTCCAGATTAGTTAGGGCAGTGTGACGGCGTCCACGCTGTAGAGTGAAATTTATTCCTCCTAACAGAGCACCGATTCGGTTAATGATTTTTTGTGAAGGGATTTGGCCGCAGGCGGCATGAAACAGTTTTAATAGCAGGACCAGAAAGGGACCAAGTATTTTCATTATGGGGTTGTGGTCTGGAGTGATCGGTAAATGGAAAGGCGATGGTCAGTTTAACAGCTCACAGCGAGAATCAGCTGCAGGCTGAGGGGGTGAACCAGTTATGAGCAATGACTTAATCCGGTCGAATTGTAATAATCGCCTCCGGGAGAGATTGCGAAGTGCCCGAATGTAGTTGGCGGCGAGTAGTGTTGTACTGCGTTTCTCCCTGGTATCGGTAGGCTGCCGGCGATAGATGAGTGGTGTCCGCTATCCGCGGGGATGGTGGCGGTGGTTGTACGGTGGCAAAACGATAGTGTCTTAACTCAACGAAGAGGATTAGTCATGAAACTGGTCACTGCGGTTATCAAGCCGTTTAAGCAGGATGATGTCCGAGAAGCGCTAAGCAACATCGGTATCCAGGGTATGACAGTGACGGAAGTCAGGGGGTTTGGTCGTCAGCGAGGCCACACAGAGGTATACCGCGGTGCCGAATATGTGGTCGATTTTCTGCCCAAAATAAAAATAGAGGTGGGTGTCGATGACGATCGGGTAGAGGCGGTTATTGATGCCATCCGTGCGGCAGCTGACACCGGAAAAATCGGCGATGGCAAAATTTTCGTGCAGTCGCTGGAGCAGGTTATTCGAATCCGCACCGGAGAAACAGGGCCGGAAGCACTTTAACGAGTGCCGCACTCAGGCTGTCAGTGATGGCCGAATCAAACACAAATAACGGGCCGGCACCGTAAAGAAGCGGTGGTAGCCGTCGATCCCAACGGGGGGAGTATGAAACTTAATATCCTTGCCGACAGCCGCTGGCGGCTGTTGCTTGCACTGGCGTTGATACCGTTCTCTGGCCAGGCTGGCGAGTCCATTGATTCTGGCGATAGCGCCTGGATCATGACTTCCACTGCGCTGGTACTGTTGATGACGCTGCCTGGCCTGGCGCTTTTTTATGGTGGGCTGGTCAGGGTGCACAATGTCCTGTCGGTATTGATGCAGTGTTTTGCCATCGCCTGTGTGGCCAGCCTGTTCTGGATCTTTTTTGGATACAGTCTCGCTTTCTCCGACGGCGGATCCCTGAATAACTGGATTGGCGGAAGTAGTAACTTCATGCTCGCGGAGGTGTCGCGAGGTTCCCTGTCTGGATCAATACCTGAGTCAATCTTTCTGCTGTTTCAGATGACCTTCGCGATCATCACGCCAGCGCTGGTTGTTGGTGGTTTTGCCGAGCGGATGAAGTTCTCCGCCATGCTGCTGTTCTCTATCGGTTGGCTGTTTCTGGTCTATGCTCCAGTTTGTCATTGGGTGTGGGGTGGTGGTTGGCTTGGCCAGATGGGTGTGCTCGATTTCGCCGGTGGTACGGTAGTCCACATTACTGCGGGTATTTCGGCACTGGTGGCGGCAATGTTGATCGGGCGCCGCAAAGGGTTCCCGGAAAAAGCGATGCCGCCGCACAACATGACCATGACCATTACCGGCGCTTCCATGCTCTGGGTTGGCTGGTTTGGTTTTAACGGTGGCAGTGCGTTGGCTGCGAATGGTGATGCAGCGATGGCCATGCTGGTCACTCATGTCAGCGCGGCAACCGGCGCGCTGGTCTGGATTGTTATCGAGTGGCTGCGGCACGGCAAACCGAGTGCACTGGGTGCCGTGACCGGGATGGTCGCTGGCCTCGGGAGTATTACGCCAGCGTCAGGGTTTGTTGGTGTCGGTGCCGCGTTGGTGATTGGGCTGGTCGCGGGGTTTATCTGTTACTGGGCTACCATGTATATCAAAAATGTCATCCATCTTGATGACTCTCTGGATGTGTTCTCGGTCCATGGTGTGGGTGGCATTATCGGTACTTTACTGGCTGGCGTTCTGGTCTCGGCAGCTTACGGTGGGGCAGGTCTGGCCGAAGGGGTGACCGTCGGAGGTCAGCTCAAGGTGCAGGCGATTGCCGTCGTTGCGACTCTAATTTGGTCAGCGTTGGCCAGTTTTGTGCTGCTTAAGCTGGTGGATCTGATGGTTCGTTTACGTGTCGATGCCGATTCTGAAGTACAGGGACTGGATCTCACTCAGCACGAAGAGACCGGTTATAACCTCTAGCCGGGGTGCGGTTGCGTCCGTGTCCTGTTAAAAATGAAGAGCGTGGGTGTGTCTTTGAGCACACCCACGCTTTTTTTCGATCATAATCTTGGCTCTGGCAATCGGTTTTTGGCACCGGAGTTCTCAGTGAAGCAGGACACAGGAGCAGGGACATGAAAGCACTACTGGCGGGAAAACTATCGATAGTGGCGGTTCTACTGCTATTACTGTTGATGGTGGGGGTGACTTTTTTTGTTTCCAATGAACCGGAGCCTTTCTCCCCTGCGGCGCTGGTCAGGGATAAACAGGCAGTCGTTGGCAGTGCCACGGTATTAACGCTGGTTGAGGTGGCTGGAACATTACTGGATAAAAGCGGTGGTTACATTACCAATGATGTGACGCCACCGTTTCTTTTTCTTGATGATATGCCAGCATGGGAGCTGGGGGTGCTGACCCAGGTGCGTGATCTGGCGCGCTCACTGCGTAATGATTTTTCCCGCTCGCAGACCCAGTCCCTTGAACATCAGCTGCTGGCGTTGGCAGATCCGCAATTCAGTTTGCCGAATGATTCGTGGATGTTCCCAGCCAGCGAGACTGAGTATCAGAAGGGCATTGATGCGCTGGTGGAATTCGAACAGAGGCTGCGGGAACGCCAACAGAGCGATACTCAGTTTTACGCCCGTGCCGATAATCTGCGCGCCTGGCTGGCGCTGGTGCAGAAAAGAATTGGCGGAGTGGCGCAACAGCTCGCAGCCAGTGTTGGTGAGCAGCGGGTCAACGTTGACCTTGCCGGAGACGCTGCAGCGGTGCAGTCTACCGTTTCAGCACCTGTCGAGCAGGTGGCGACGCCGTGGCTGCAAATCGATGATGTGTTCTATGAAGCTCGCGGCACCGCCTGGGCCCTGCTTCATTTTCTCAAAGCGGTGGAGATTGATTTTGCCGCTGTACTTGAGAAAAAGAATGCACAGGCGAGCTTACGGCAGATTATCGTTGCGCTTGAGGGTAGTCTGCAGCCGGTGACCAGCCCGATGGTTCTTAACGGTGATGGCTTTGGACTGATGGCCAACTATTCGCTGGTCATGACTTCTTATATCAGTCGTGCCAATGCAGCTTTGATTGAGCTGCGAACTTTGCTGGCAGAGGGCTGATCAACTGTCAGCGAGGCATGACCCGGAAGACCTGATCAGGCTCTTCAATACGCTATTTGAGCGGCAATATCGTTGCCGACTGGTTCGCGGTGGAGATGAGCCTCTCTATTTACCCGCAGTAGCCTCGAGTGACTTTCACCTACTTCAGTTTGCTCATGGATATTTTGCCAGCGCACTCCACGAGGTTGCTCACTGGTGCATTGCGGGCCCGCAGCGCAGGTTACAGGTTGATTTTGGCTACTGGTACCGTCCGCAGAGGAATCAGCAACAGCAGCGGGAATTTGAACGGCTGGAGGTTAAACCGCAGGCGCTGGAGTCTCTGTTTGCCGAGGCAGCAGGGTTTCCGTTTCAGGTCAGTATTGATAATTTTGCTGTGCAGGAATCTGAGCACCGAATCAGGTTCGCGCAGCAGGTCGCGGTTACTCGTCAGCAGTGGGTTGAGCGGGGGCTGCCGGCACGTGCGCAGCTGTTTCGAGACACCCTGTATCGTTTCTACCGTAAATAAAAAGGCCGGTAGAAGACTACCGGCCTGGGTCGGGTGAAAACCTTACCCCTGTGTACTTGTCGGCTAACCACTGTACTTCATCGTCAGTACCGCACATTTTGCGGCTCTTACCACCCGTTCTGTCGTGCTGCCCAATAGCATATGTTTCAGGCCGGCATGGCCATGGGTGGCCATCACGATCAGGTCAATGTTTTCTTCATCAGCAACTTTAATGATCTGATCATAGGCCTGGCCAAAGCAGATTTTGTAACGGGTGGGTACGCCATTGGCAATGTGACTTTTGGTGATCTCTTCAAGCCTTTCGGTGGCTTTGTCGGTAACCTTTTTTTCGTAGCCGTCAGCGGGTACCACCAGTTCTGGTGAAAATGGAGCGGGCTCGGCAACATAGGCAATCAGTAATTCGCCATCATAGGTCCTGGCCAGATCCGCCGCCGCATCCAGTGCCTGCATTGAGGGATCAGAAAAATCCAGTGGTGCAAGAATATGTTTCGCGCTCAGGGTGCTCATTAGTCGTACCTCCTTTTATTCAACATTATTAACCATTGCATACAGTTTGCCATTCTGTCACCAGCGTCCTGTGGACTAGTTGTTCAGTATCAATCCAGAACTGTTGCGCCAGCAGTTGCCCTTGATCTCAAGCAAAGAGAAGCCTGGCCGAATAAGCTTACAATGTCCCGCCTCATTTGGCCTCACCCAGATGAGGAGCAGGGATTGCGGGGTCGGTTCTGTTGACGACCCAGAACAAGGATATTCTAGTCAGGAGTGAAAAATGAGAAATCAGTTGGGATTAGCGGTTGCCGCGCTGACATTGGTTGCTGGTGTTGGCTCCGCGCAGGCCAGTGACCTGCAAGCGTCACTCGCTGCCGTTGGCTGCGTTGCCTGCCATAAAATGGATGCGCCTCTGGTCGGTCCCAGTTACAAGCAGGTGGCAGACAAATACCGTGGCGTTGAGGGTGCGCATGAACTTCTGGTATCTAAAGTGAAAAATGGCGGTAGTGGCACCTGGGGGCCGCTGCCGATGGCGCCGCACCCACATTTGTCGGTCGAACAGATCGATCCGCTGATCGCCGGTATTCTTGCCATCGAGTAATCTCGTGAGTTTTGTGTCTGCAGGTTAAACAGCAAATGACGGGGCTACTCAGCCCCGTCAGCACGCTGCCGGTTGGCAAACATCTTCGCATTAATCATGTCGCGGGCGTCATGACCCAGGTGCAGGGTCTCGCCAGCATCGATATAAAACTCCTCGCCAGTGATGAATTTGGCCATCGGCGATGCCAGGTAGACCACCATATTGGCAATGTCGTTGGGTTCGCCCATGTGGCCAAACAGGTTGCGTTCGCATCGCGTCCATTCCGTAGCCGGGATCGGATACTGACCCATACCACTGGTTTCGATGGTGCCGGGGGCAACACAGTTGAGACGAATGCCATATTCTGCCCACTCCACCGCCAGCGTCTTGACCAGGCTTGCAACTCCGCTACGAGCGGCCGCAGTGTGAGCAAACCCGGCAAAGCCGGAACGCACTGCCGCGGTGATACAGATCACCCGGCCACCACGATCAAACATAAATCGGTCAGCCGCAGCTTTGGTCATCTGCCAGGTGCCGATAAGGTTGTTCCGAATCACTGCCTCGAAGCCTTTGTTGGAAATGTCGCGCGCCGCTGAGACGAACTGACCACCAGCGTTATTCACCAGCAGGTTGAGGCGGCCAAAAGTCTGTTCGATCTCTTTGTAGACCTGTTCAATCTGTTCCGCGTCACGAGTATCACCGACCAGCGCGGTGCCCTGATAACCTTCACTGGCCAACAGGTTACAGGTCTCCTGCAGCATTTCCTCTCTTCGTCCCATAACGATGACGCTGGCGCCACAGCGGGCCAGCTGCAGTGCGCAGGCCCGGCCAATGCCACTACCGCCACCGCTAACCAGTGCTACGTCGTCAGAGAGCAGGTCGGACACGAAACCGTTTCCGGTATCTGCCTGTTTCCCCTGAGTACTTTTCGATCCCATAATGCTGTGCTCCTCCGCGTAAGCTGACTCTCGGCTGTTATTCGCCTGGGCGCCTTGCCCCTGATTTATCTCATTAAATAGCCGGTTGCCGGTTAAAACAGGCACCTTATTGTTGGGCAGTTTTGGTTTATCCTGTTGCGCTGCAAATTACCGGTGGTCCTGGCGGCGACCGGCTCTAAAACCAGGGGGAGATATGTCTGCCGATCATGACACTATGATCAACCCAGGCCCTGATATGCAGTTCCAGCATTTTCTTGGCCTCGGTGAGTTTCGCCTGCAGCAGTGCAGCAGCTGTAACGAATATGTTTTCTATCCTCGTGTCCTCTGCCCCCATTGTGGTAGTGACGAGCTGGAGTGGCAACCGGTGAGTGGCAAGGGCGTGGTCTATTCCACGACGGTGGTCAGGCGCCGAGAGGAGAAGGGCGGACCCTACAATGTTGCCATTATTGAGCTTGAGGAAGGCGCCCGGATGATGAGCCGGGTGGAGGGTATCGCCGCAGAGCAGGTCACTATCGGTGCAGCAGTCAGTGCGCGAATTATCGACGACGCTAAAACTCCGGGGCGCAAGGTGATCGTCTTTGATCCGCAGAACGCCGGTGGGGGTAACAACTGATGGCACATAAATTAAGAGGTGCAGCAGCGGTTGTTGGTGTTGGCCACAGCGGTATGGGGGAGGCAGCGGGCGGTCGGAATGCCCTCGATATCCTCGCAGAATCTTCATTGGTGGCGCTGGCGGATGCCGGGCTTTCTATTCGTGATGTCGATGGGCTGTTCACCGGCTCATCGTTTCACTTTATGTCGACCTTATCCACCGCCGAGTATCTGGGCATTCGCCCTGACTATTTTGATGGCAGCATGATCGGTGGTGCTTCATTCGTGAATTTCCTCACCAGTGCTGCGCTGGCACTGGAAGCGGGACTCTGTAATGTCGCACTGATCTGTTACGGCAGTAACCAGCGCACCAGTGTCGGCGGCCTGGCAACCATGTCTGAGCAGCAGCCCTATGAGATGCCCTACAGCCCGCGTTATCCGATATCCAGTTATGCACTGTCCACGGCACGCCATATGCATGAATACGGCACCACAAGGGAGCAGCTGGCAGAAGTGGCGGTTGCTGCCAGGCGTTGGGCGCAGCTGAATCCGGAGGCTTTTGAGCGGGCTGATACTTCGGTTGAGGAGGTGCTGCAAAGTCGTATGATCAGCGATCCGCTGACAGTACGCGATTGCTGTCTGGTAACCGATGGCGGCGGTGCCGTGGTGATGGTCCGCTCTGAGCGGGCGAAGGATTTCCCGAAACAGCCGGTCTATTTTCTCGGCGGTGCGGCGGCGACCCGACACCGGCAGATCACCAGCATGCCGGACCTGACCGAAACCGCTGCCGTGGACTCTGGCCAGCGCGCCTACGCGATGGCCGGCGTCGGCCCGCAGGATATTGATCTGCTTGGGCTGTACGACGCTTTTACCATCAACCCGATCCTGTTTCTCGAAGATCTCGGTTTCTGTAAGAAGGGCGAGGGTGGGCCGTTTGTTGCCGAGGGGCGAATCGCGCCAGGAGGCGAGTTGCCGGTGAATACCAATGGTGGAGGCCTCTCCTGCTGCCACCCGGGAATGTATGGAATTTTCCCGGTGGTGGAGGTGGTGCGTCAGCTGCGCGGTGAGGCGGGTGAACGGCAACTTTCCGATCCCCAGCTGGGCCTGGCTCACGGTAATGGTGGTGTGCTCTCAGCTCAGGTCACGGTGATTCTGGGTACCGAATCGACGCTCTGATAGCGGCTGTCATCAATCTAAAAAATTAACAGGAAAGCACAATGAATATGCAGGCTAACCTTGAAGGTAAAGTGGTTGTCGTGACCGGTGCTGGTGGTGGTATTGGTAAAGAGATCGCGCTGGCGGCGGGTCGCGCGGGTGCCCAGGTGGTGGTGAACGATATTGGGGGCAGTGTCAGTGGGGAAGGGCGCGACCAGGCTCCTGCGCAGGAGGTGATTGGGCAGATTAAGGCGGACGGTGGTCAGGCAGTGATCAGCCCCGACAGTGTCAGTGACTGGCAGAGTGCCCAGCGCATTATTGAAACGGCGCTTGACAGTTTTGGCCGCATCGATGGGGTGGTCAATAACGCTGGTATTCTCAGGGACAAGTACTTCCACAAAATGGAACCGGAGGATTTCGAGGCAGTGGTGCAGGTGCACTTGATGGGCAGTTTTTATGTCAGCCGCGCGGCGGCCACCCATTTTCGTGGCCAGCAGAGCGGTGCCTATGTGCACATGACATCCACGTCCGGTTTGGTGGGCAATTTTGGCCAGGCCAACTATTCCGCGGCCAAGCTGGGTGTCGCTGGGCTGTCGCGTTCAATCGCGCTGGATATGGAGCGGTTCGGTGTTCGTTCCAACTGCATCTCGCCGTTTGCCTGGAGTCGCATGATCGGTTCCATTCCCACCGATACGCCGGAGCAGCAGGCGCGGGTGGAAAAACTGAAAAAAATGGGGCCGGAGAATATTGCGCCGGTGGCGGTGTTTCTGCTCAGCGATGCTGCCGCCGAGGTCAGCGGACAGATATTCGCGGTGCGTCGTAACGAGGTTTTCCTGATGAGTCAGTCGCGGCCGATACGCTCCATTCATAACAGCGAAGGCTGGAGCCCCGAGACACTGGCGGAACGGTTGGTACCGGCCTTCAAAACTGACCTTTACCCGCTGGAACGCTCACCTGACGTGTTTAGCTGGGATCCGATCTGACTACTAACCGAATATCTGAAGTAAAGCGATGCTGCCATGGATTACGACACCATACTGAACTGGAAGATCGAAGAGCGGACCCACACCTATAGTGAGCGTGACACCATTCTGTATGCCCTTGGTGTTGGCTATGGTGCCGATCCGATGGACTGCGGTCAGTTGCGGTTTGTGTATGAAAAAGAGCTGCAGGCAGCTCCAACGCAAGCGGTGGTGTTGGGCTATCCCGGCTTCTGGATGGGTGACCCGGCAACCGGCATCAACGCGGTCAGGCTGGTGCATGGTGAGCAGGGGCTACAGATTCATAAACCGTTGCCGGTAGCCGGTACCGTGGTGGGTGAAAGTCGTGTCACTGGCATTAACGACAAGGGCGCCGACAAGGGCGCGCTGGTCTACAGTGAACGCAAGGTGTTCGATCAGGCTAACGGTGACCTGCTGGCCACGCTGACCTCAACCACATTCTGCCGTGGTGACGGTGGCTGTGGTGGTAATGATCCGGCTCCTTACGTGCCGCACACGGTTCCGGAGCGTCCTGCCGACCTGAGTTGTGATTTACCTCTGGTGGAGCAGGCCGCACTGATTTACCGGCTAAGCGGAGATTACAACCCCCTGCATGCCGACCCCGAGATTGCTAAAAAAGCAGGGTTTGAACGGCCTATTCTGCACGGCCTGGCAACCATGGGAGTGGCAGGCCATGCAATTCTGAAAAGCTGCTGTGACTATGACGCCAGTCGTCTCAAATCGATGCGTCTCAGGTTCTCTGCACCGGTCTACCCTGGCGAGCTGTTGCGCACTGAAATGTGGCGAGATGGCGATCAGGTTTCCTTTCGTTGCCTGGTGCCGAAAAGAGAGCAGGTGGTGCTCTCCAATGGTTTGGCGACAGTGGCGTAAAAAACCCGAAAAAAGGGGTTGACACCTCTGTTTTTTTAGGCAGTTACGCACAGCAAAGTGGAAAAGTGAAACGGAGCGGTAACTAATTGCCGCCTATGAATGTTATAGGTAAAAATAGCTTCATAAGTAGTTGATAAATATGAATATTACAGAATTGTTAAATTTTTAAGCAATTTAACAGCGACCCGCTTAACGACAGGGATCGGGGTCCATTTACCACTTTAACCCACAAAGTTATCCACAAATTTTGGGGATATCTCCGCAAGGCCAGAGTGTTGGCGGATCAAGCCGCTAGATGCTTAAACGACAAGCCTATTTCTGCGACTGTTTGAGCAGTTTTTCCGGGTTCTGCATGATGTAGACCGTGCCCTGAAAACTGCCGATCAGTGTTTGCTGGTCATCCTCCACCGTGATCCGATAGTGGCGAATGGAACGGCCGTGAGAAAGTTCTTCGCCCCGCGCCCATAAAGTACCCTCGCCGACGCCCTTCATGAAATTCATCTGCACGCTCACCGCGCTGCCGTAATCACCTCTACTGATGGCAGAGGCTGCCAGCGCAAAATCGGCCAGTGATAACAGCGCACCGCCATGCACGCGACCACCGCCATTGAGGTGAAATGGTTTGATTTCCATTTTCACCAGCGCGTTGCCGTCAGCGGCTTCTACCAGCTCAATGCCAAGATGTTTGGCATAGGCATCGCGGTTAAAAATATCCAGGGCGGTAGTCATGGTTGCTCCTTTGGTCTGTGGTGGTACGTTGACCGGATTATCGCCGGTCTGTCTGTTTGCGGGCAGGGAGTATTACACTGCGGTGGAAAAATCACATCGTAAGGGTTTGGGACTTTGGGGGTAGGTAATCAGCGATGGATCGATTCGATCGCATATTTCGGTTGCATCAGTTGTTGGCCGGGCGACGTACTCCGGTCAGCGGCCGGGAGATTGAACAGCAGCTGGAATGCTCTCGCGCCACTCGTAACCGCTGCATAGAGGATATGCGCGATTATCTCGGTGCGCCGATTGTCTACGACCGTGAACAGGATGGTTATCGATACGACCCGCAAGCGGCTGCATGGGAGTTGCCGGGGCTCTGGTTGCAACCGGGAGAAATGCAGGCGTTGCTGCTGATGCAGCAGTTGATGCGCGAACTACAGCCGGGGCTGTTGGGGGAGCCTCTGGCACCGC
>JBPEXY010000211.1:0-8889 GCA_052031065.1 Immundisolibacteraceae bacterium
TGGATGAATGGACCACCCGCATTCTGGTGGAACACAACCAGAACGCCACCCTCAACCCCAACGAAAAGATGATTCGCCCCGCCTGCCTGCACTGCCACGGACTGGAATTCAGCATCGACGCACTGGCCGATGAAGCTCTGATTAAACGCAACTTTTCCGGTCGCCCGGAAGTGCACCTGGAAAGTATGGATATGGCCCGGGAAGTGCATGAAAGAAGCCTTGAAGAGACCGGCGGCGAACTTTTTTAACCGACTTCATAACCCCACCACCCCCAAAGGAGAAAACCATGAAGAGCTCCCACAAACTGATCGCCACCTCCCTGCTCGGCGCAGCGCTTGCGGCGCCAGCGCTGCACGCGGGGCCTGGCGAGGAAGCGGTAATCACGCCGCGCACCATGGCCGATGCGTTGCACCTGGTCATGGATTCGGACCGCACTGTTTATACGCGCAAGATCGTCAACCGGCTGACCAAGAAAGACAAGGTGATCACCGCCAGCGAGCATTTTGAGGATGAACAGGCACTGGTACTACCAGCACAAATGTTTCGCTTCGGCTCGGAAATGGTGGCTGAACGGGCGGCCAAGTTGCCGGATGTGAATTTCAGCTACTCGCTGCAGTCACTGTGGCCAATCAACAGCCAGAACGCCCCAAAAACCGAAGCGGAAAAAACCGGGCTGCAGTACATCATCGACAATAAGGGCGACAACTACTACACCGAGGAGGTGCTTGGGGGGGTGAACTATTTCACCGCCGTCTACCCCGATGTGGGCGTCGCGCCGGTCTGCGTCTCCTGCCACAACAAACATAAGGATTCACCGAAGCGCGATTTCAAAATCGGTGATGTGATGGGCGGCGTGGTGATTCGTATTCCGCTGGATAGTTAATAGCCGATGAATAGCCACCGGCTACGCAAGGTTATGGCCGGTCTGCTGGTCCTGTGTGGCCAGCAGGCCGTCGCCGACTACCCGCAGTTTGCCGATGACCCACAACTGAGTGCGGGGCGGGCAGTGTGGATCGGTACCTGTGAGGGGTGTCACGGCTATGGTTTTGCCGGCGCACCGATGCCTACTGATGCGCAGGCCTGGCAACCGCGACTGGATAAACCCATTGAGCTGCTTTACCAGCACGCGTTGGAAGGTTTTTTTGGACCCGACGACACGATGATGCCAGCGCGAGGAGGCAACGATGCACTGACCGATGCCGAGGTGAAATCGGCGGTCGACTACATGGTCGAGTTCGCCCGCCAACACGCCGTCCCTGATAACGAGTAGTCAACTCATTGGAATAGACCCGTGAACCAAAGCACTGCCGGTAACGACCCCAAAGAACCATCGCCGGGGTCGTCACTGGATGCCTGGGTGCTTGCTTTATCAACCACCGCAAACTGCGGTAACCGTTTCTATATTTCTGGAGAATTTGAATGAGCGATCTGTTTGAAAAAATTGGTGGTGCGCCGGCGGTCGATGCCGCGGTGGACCTGTTTTATAAAAAAGTACTGGCTGACGACCGCATCAATTACTTTTTCGAAGGGGTCGACATGACCGCCCAGGCAGGCCATCAGAAAGCCTTTTTGACCTTTGCCTTTGGTGGCAGTCCCTCCTACCCCGGCAAGGGCATGCGCGAAGCCCACAAACGGCTGGTGGAAGAGCAGGGGCTAAGTGACGAACACTTCGACGCGGTGATTGAGAACCTCGGCGCCGCGATGCTGGAACTTGGGGTTCCCGAAGAGCTGGTGGGCGAAGCCGCAGCCATTGCTGAAACCGTGCGCGCCGACGTGCTCAACAAGTAAGCCCACCGCGCTTTACAATCAGAATGGGCCGGGCAGCCTGGGTGCTGAGCGGCCCGTTCCGGTTTTACCACTCGTACAGGTCAAACACCTCTCGGCCTCTGCTAACAGGCTTTAGCCGCTCCGCTTCAATGCTTTTTGGTGTCGCCGGCAACTTTATCCATGAACGCAAAGCAGAGGCCGGAAACAACGAAAGCCATATGAATAATGGTCTTCCAGAGCAGCGACCGGGTCTGCTCGTCGGTCAGTTCACCGGGAATATTCATGAATGCTTTCAGCAGGTCGATCGCTGAAATCGCGACAATGGCACCGATGACCTTGAGTTTGAGGCCAGAAAAATCGACCTTACCCATCCAGTCGGGCCGGTCGACGTGATCGGTAATGTCAATTTTGGAAATAAAGATTTCATAACCGCTGAAGATAATCATCAACAGCAAACTACCCACCAGGGACATATCCACCAATGCCAGGATGCCGACGATGACGTCGCCCTCGGATGCCGTAAACACATGGGTAAACAGGTGCCAAAGCTCCTGACTGAACTTCACGAACAGTAGCAGCAGACTCAGCACCAGGCCGAGATAGAAAGGTGCCAGCAGCCAGCGGCTGCGAAAGATGGTTGATTCGAGAGAGTGTTCCAACTGTTTTAACATGGGACCTGCATAATCGAGAATGAGAAAGCTGTAACGTCTATCCGGCCGGTTAGCGGGCGGTTAGCACGGACGCGCCATTAACCAGGGGTGCGCAGAATATACCGATCCGCAACTCATCTCGAGCACTGATTCGGTAGCCGGTTTGCTGAAAAATTTGTCAGATGGTGCACAGAGATGCTGACCAGAACCGCGAGCTACCAGAATGTCCCCCGCTGACGGGGCCCGATCCTCTATACTGAGCCAGACCCACTAACGTATTCTCTGATTTTTCACCGCAATCAGGACGACACTTCACCAGGGAGACTGGCCCAGTGACCGAACCGACCACGGAAACAGATGGCGAAACACTCCAGCGGCAGCCGCTGGAGTTTCACGGCAACGGCAGTGAATATTTCAAAATCTGGATCGTCAATATCTTCCTGACACTGGTGACCCTGGGAATTTTTTCTGCCTGGGCAAAAGTGCGGCGGCTGCAATATTTTTACGGCAACCTGAGCCTCGGCGACCATCACTTTGCCTACCTGGCTGACCCGGTACAGATTCTCAAGGGAAGATTGATCGCGTTTTCGGCATTGGTTCTGTTCTCTGTCGGCTGGAATTTTTTTCCGGCCACGGCGATGATTCTGCTTGCGGTGGGCACGCTGCTGATTCCCGCCATTCTTGTTGCTTCATGGCGTTTTCGGATGCGCTATTCAAGCTACCGCAATATCACTTTCGACTTTCCCTGCAGTTTCGCCACCGCTTATCGGGTCTTTGTCACCCCCCTGGTGATGTTTCTCGCCATCACCGGGCTACTCTATGGGCTGCTATACCTGGTCGACCCGGCCACGCTGACGTTATTTGCAACCGGTGGCGAAACCGAAAACCTGCCAGAAGACTTTCGCGTCCGCCCGGAAGACTTCCTCTTTACCGTTGCCTATCTGGTGGCGCTACCGTTTCTGCCCTACCTTGACTGTTTACGGGTACGCTTGCTGGTTAACCACACCCGCTACGGCAATTTACCGGCGCAGATCAAAATCGGCGCCGGCGGCTTTTATCGCGTCTACATCGTCGCCAGCCTGTTGATGGGGGCCATTTTCACCCTGGTGCTGCTGGCCATGATTGCAATTGGCTTTGTCATCGGCTTGCTACTGGGTGAGGCGGGTGAGGCGATTGCCCCGGCGGGGATATTCATCGGTGTGCTAATCGCCTATATGGCCCTGCTCTATTCCGGCGGATATTTTCGTGCTGAACGCACCAACCTGATCTACGACCGCATCCATTTTGACCGCGCTCGACTGCGTTCCGCCTTACGCTTCCATCCGGTGGGCATGCTTTACCTGACCAATACCCTGGCCATCATTGCCACTGCCGGCCTGTTCACTCCCTGGGCACAGATACGCATGACCCGCTACATTGCCAGTGTCACCGCGCTGGAAGCGGGTGACCTGAACCAGGTGCTTGCCGCTTCCCATGCCAATCAGGACTCAGTGGGCGAGGGCATGATCGACGCCTTTGATCTTGACCTTGGACTCTAGCAGCACTAACCAGGCCGGCTGGATAACCGGCCAGTATTTCGACGGCCGCAGTGCCGCATCGCAGGCGGTCAGCGCCACGTTGCTGGCGGGAAAGCTCACCCTCGACCCGCCTCTTCAGCCGCCGACACCACTGACTGATGTCTCCATCAGCAGCCGCATCGGTTCCACTCCACGGCGACTGCAGTTTGCCGATGGTGCAGTCATCGAGACAACCGATCACGCCATCATCGACAGCTGGTCCACCACCAGCGGCAGGCGTTCACACTGGCTGCACCGGCTGGAAAGCGCGACTGCTGTGGTTCTCGGTGCGTTACTGTTGATTGGCGTCATTGTGATCAGCAGCATGGTCTGGGGCATTCCCTGGACCAGCAAACTGATTGCCCATGCACTTCCGGCCAGCATCACCAATGACATGGGCGAAGTGGCCGTGGAATCGATGGATCGGCTAATTTTCTATCCGACCACGCTCAGCGCCGAGCGCACTGCCGAACTGACCACGCAGTTTAATCAGCTGTTGCCGATAACAGACGCAGAGTACGACTACCGGCTTGAGTTTCGCCGCGGTGGTGCAATTGGACCGAATGCACTGGCGTTCCCTGATGGCACCATCATCATGACTGATGAGCTGGTAGAACTCGCCGACACGGATGAAGAGTTACAGGCCATCCTGCTGCACGAAATCGGCCATCTTCAACACCGCCACAGCCTGCGCCAGATCATCGCCCATTCGAGTCTGGCGATATTGGCTACGGTCTTCACCGGAGATCTGTCTGCCGCCGGGTCGTTGATCGTGGGTGCGCCGAGCGTGATGATGGAGGCCAGCTATTCGCGTGACATGGAGACCGAAGCAGACAGCTATGCACTGCAGGTGATGGAGCGCCGCGGTATCGCCACCGAACACTTCGCCAACATCATGGACCGCCTCGAGTTTGCCGCCCTGGCAGAGTACGACGCCCCTGACGAATCCCGACCGACCCGGACACGACCCGACGGCGAAAAACCGGAAGACCTGGCAGATGCCGAAGGTGGCTGGTGGGACTCTATCGATATCGATGCCTCGCAGGTGCTCGATTTCTTCTCCAGCCACCCTCTGACCGAAGAACGCGTTGCCCGTTTTCGCCAGGGACAGCCCGCTCCGCTCCCTGAACCGGAATTACTGACCGGCGATGACCACTCCACGCCAACGATGGCGGCAACACCACTCTACGACCATCTCACCGCAGGTCACTACCAGCAACTCCACGCGCTGTTTGACGAGCAGCACCAGGCCTATTGGCAGGGAAACAGAGGCGCAGAACTGTATGCCTATAGTGGCTATGAACACCTGGGAACCTTTACCCCGCAAAGGCTCCGACAGCTTGAGCAGTGGGTGGCGCAAATGCCTGCCAGTTACGTCGCCCATCAGGCACTCGGTACCTACCACCGCAATCGTGCGCAACTGCTGGACTGGAATTATTACCGCGATCAAATGAGTACAGAGATGCGCGAGCGGCTGGATGATCACTCCAGCCGTGCACACGACGCCTTTACTACCGCACTGAAATTACGCCCGGACTTTACCCTGGCAGCCGCAGCCCTATATCACCTTGCCAGCGAAGATCTGTCAGCGGCCGACGCGAATGAACTGCTTGCCAGCGCGCTCAGCAATCACCCCGACAGCTATGCACTACGCTGGTATCAACTCCACTACCTGCACCCGGATCGCGGCGGCTCCTGGTGCCAGATGCGCCGCGCACTACGGGAAATTGACAACCAGAGCTCGGCCAATCCGCTACTGCAGCTGTTGGCCGGTGAGCTCTACCACGCAAAAGCCGAGCAGGCTTTAAATGTCGGCGACTATCCCCGCGTGGTTAAACTGGAGAGCCTCGCCCTGCAGCAGGGATACCGCTCCGCCTCATTCAGGACACGAGCCGAAGCCTACGAGGAGCTGGAGAAGCCGGAAGCCGCGTTGATCGATTACAGCAACGCGATCACCGTCGACCCCAAAATCATCAGCAACTATGTCGACCGAAGCCGCTTGCACGCGCAGCTGGGCGACCTGGACAAGGCATTGGCAGACATTGATTCCGCACTTGCATTGCACCCCTATGACGAAGACGCCCTGTTTCAATACGCCTCTCTACTTAAAGACCTGAAGCAGTATCAGCAGGCCGCCGCCATCTACCGCAAACTACTGATCAGTCAACCGGAACTCGCCTACCCCCACTATTACGCTGGCTGGATAGAGCTGGAACGGCTTAACAACGGCGAAGCTGCACTGATAGCAGCAAGACAGGCAGTGGATGCCGATGCCGAATGGCCCGCCTACTGGTATCTCTACGCCAGGGCTGCGGCGAACCTGCAACACTGCGATCTGAAGCGCGCGGTGGAGGGTTATCTGCAGCGATGTCAGCCGGAAACCTGCGACCCGGCAGAGACACGCTGGGTAGAACAGGCTCGCGACGATGCCCTGAACAGCAACCAGTACAGCAACCAGTGCGACTTGAGTCTGCCGCGCTCCTGAAACCGGCCGTTCAACACCTTTGGGAAAATCACATTCATGTCCCGCGCTGCTGATTTCGGCACCTGCGTCGGGTCAGGGAAAAACCACGTTAACCGCAGCGCTGGCCAGGTATCACTCCGGTCAGGGGCGACGGGTAAGGGTGTTCAAAACCGGCCCTGATTTTATTGACCCAAGCCTGCTGGCGACAGCAAGTGGTAGCCCGGTTCATCCGCTTGATTTATGGATGACAGGTGACCACCGCTGCCGACACCTGCTCCATGAAGCAGCTGGCGACGCAGATTTAATCCTGGTGGAAGGGGTGATGGGGCTGTTCGATGGTGACCCGAGCAGTGCCGACCTGGCGGAACAGTTTGATCTGCCGGTGGTGGTCACCATTGATGCAGCGGCAATGGCGCAAACCTTTGGCGCAGTTGCTCAAGGGCTGGCCAGTTACCGGCCACAGCTGCGGATTGCCGGGGTCGTCGCCAACCGGGTCGCCGGCGCAGGTCACGGTCGCATGGTGGCCGCTAGCGTGCCCGACCCGCTGGTTTTTCTCGGTTGGCTGGCCGCCGACCCACAGGTGACATTGCCGGAACGGCAACTCGGCCTGCATATGGCCAACGATATCGAGCAGCTGGAGAGTCGGCTGGATGCCGCTGCAGACCTGATTACCGAAACGGCTCTTAACAGACTGCCGGCAGCAGTCGAGTTTGCGCCGGTTCAGTTACCACCGATCGAAGCGCTGCTAAAGGGACAGCGCATCGCCGTGGCTGCAGATGCTGCCTTCTGTTTTTTCTACGCCGCCAACCTCGACCTGTTGCGGGAAATGGGCGCGGAGCTGATCATGTTCTCGCCGCTTGCAGATCGTGCCGTTCCAGCTGCAGATGCCCTCTATGTTCCCGGTGGCTATCCCGAACTCCACGCCGCGCAGCTCGCCAGCAATACAGAAATGCTGCGGTCAGTCCGCGCGTTCTGCGATTCTGGCCGACCGGTGGTGGCTGAGTGTGGCGGGATGCTCTATCTGCTGGATGGACTGATCGATGGCAACGGCCGCCGCCATTCCATGGCCGGAGTGGTCAATGGCGCCGCGCAGATGCAGTCGCAACTCGGCGGCCTGGGGGCAACCCAGCTCCAGCTGGGTAAGCTGATGGACGAGTTAACCAGCGAACCTGAAAAGCTGCGTGGCCACACCTTTCATTATTCCCGGTTTCTGCCAACAGCGACGCCCGCGTTCGCCGCCTGGTGTGAGTCTCCCACCGGCCAGCGATCCGAAGGGGTCATCCGCCAGGCTGGCCTCACCGCCTCCTATGCCCACTGGTACTTCCCTTCCAGTGCGCGCGCCTGCGCGGCGCTATTCGGCGCCGGATAAATTCAGTTGGCGTACCGATTTTTCGGCCGTGGCACACCCAGGTTCTCGCGCAGGGTGTTACCTTCATACTCCGTACGATAAAGTCCACGGCGCTGCAGCTCCGGCACCAGCTTGTCAACGAAGGCATCCATACCCCCGGGCAGGTAGGGAAACATGATGTTGAAGCCGTCACAGGCATCGCTCATCAACCACTCCTCCATCTCGTCAGCGATGGTCTGCGCGGTGCCAACCATTTCCAGTGCACCAAAGGCGCCGCCCACATGTTGTGCCAGCTCACGCACGGTCATGTTGTCTTCACGGGCCATATCGATCAACTTCTGTCGTGAGGTATGGCTGGCATTGGTCGGCGGAATCTCCGGCAGGGGGCCATCCAGATCGAACTCGGAAGCGTCACATCCGAGCTGCACGGAGAGCGTACCGATACCACTGGCCGGGTTGACCATGCTGTCCAGTTTGCGCTTGATCGCTTTCGCCTCCGCAACGGTATCGGCCACCACCACGAAGTTCCCGGGTAATATTTTCAGGTGGTCACGATTACGCCCTGCCTGTTCGGCACGTTTTTTTACATCAGCGTAATAGTTCTGCGCATCTTTCATATCACTGGCCGCGGCAAAGACCATCTCCGCCACCTCAGCGGCAAACTGACGGCCCGCTTCCGAGGCGCCAGCCTGGACGATCAGCGGCCAGCCCTGAACCGGCCTGGCGATATTGAGCGCGCCGTCTACTGAGTAAAACTCGCCTTTGTGATGCGGCGGGTGCATTTTGTCCAGATCCGCGAAGATTCCGGATTCCTGGTCCATCAGGAAAGCATCATCTTCCCAGCTGTCCCAAAGTTTGGTGACCACTTCGTAACACTCACGACCACGGCGATAGCGGGTGTCATGTTCCAGCGCCTCTTCAAGACCAAAATTGAGCGCTTCCTGGGGATTGGCCGAGGTGACGATGTTCCAGCCGGCGCGGCCACCGCTGATATGATCCAGCGTGGCGAATTTACGCGCGATGTTATACGGCTCGTTGTAGGTGGTCGATGAGGTGGCAATCAGCCCCAGGTGTTTGGTTACCATCGACAGTGCCGGCAGCACT
>JBPEXY010000212.1:0-3580 GCA_052031065.1 Immundisolibacteraceae bacterium
AGTTTTGGTCCGAACGCCGAAGAGATCATGGCCGATGTCCCCAACTATACGAACGTAGAACCGACGTTGATGGTGAGCAGGGTCAGAATCAGCTGATTTGCGCTGGGCACATTTTTTCATGATGCTGGTGCAGGAACAGTTCCAATGATGTTTGCAGATAATTCTATAAAGAGAGGAGGCAACCATGCGGTTGAACGAGCCACGAGTACCCTGCCTGAACCCCAGTGAGTGGACCGCTGAGCAGCGCGAGGGGATGGGTACACAGTCCAGCGATCTGCAGGCGAGCCTGAGCGATAGCGATAACGTTTTTAATCTGCTTAAGGCGATGGCCAACCATCCGGCCCTTTGTGCGGCCTGGATGGGGTTTTCCACCCACCTGTTGTTTGATGATTCCAACACCCTGCCGCCCCGCGAACGTGAACTGGTGATTCTGCGCATCGGCTGGCTCTGTCAGTCAGGTTACGAATTTGGCCAACACATTCTGTTGTCGCAAAAAGCAGGGGTGCCGAAGGAAGAGGTTGTTGCCGTTTCCAAAGGTGCCGACGACCCGCTCTGGGATGACCATATGCGTGCAGTCATAACTGCCGTTGATGAACTGCACAGTGACGCTTTTATTACTGATGCCACCTGGGCGAAGTTGAAACGGCAGTACAGCGATAAGCAGGTGATGGACCTGATTTTTACGGTGGGACAGTACAACATGCTGTCGATGGCTTTAAACAGCCTCGGCGTGCAGCTGGATGAAGGCGTGCCCGAGTACAAAGCTTACCTGCAGGGATGAGATCGGCCGCTGGCACATCTGGACAACCGGTAGAATAGCTACTCGCTAGAGGTGTTGAGTTAGACCGCCGGCACTGTTGCTAGCTGCTACGGTGTGCGTAGACGTGTCCAGTTAGGAAGCCGTATCGCTGGCACACGCAGTTCTATCAAGGGAGTAGAGTGTGGACGTAGGTGTATCAATCATTTTCCAGAACAAGGAGCGCTTTCGCTCCGATTTTGATGTTTATCGTGCTGAACTGGAGCTGGCAAAACTGGCAGAGCCGCTAGGTTTCGATTCTCTATGGACCGTTGAACACCACTTCACCGACTACACCATGACTCCGGACCCGCTGCAGTTTCTCGCCTTCATGGCCGGGCAGACGCAGACCATCAAGCTCGGATCAATGGTGATCGTACTGCCCTGGCATAAACCGGTTGTGGTCGCAGAGCGCATTGCCATGCTCGATCATCTCTGCAACGGCCGCACCATCCTCGGCATAGGCCGCGGTATCGGCCGGATCGAATATGAGGGGCTTGGGGTAGATCAGAACTGTTCCAGGGAGATCTTTGTCGAGTCAGCCAACGCTGTGCTGGAAGCACTGGAAACTGGCCGAATGGAGATCGCGGGAGAGCATTTCCAGCAGCCACTACGGGATATTCGCCCGGCACCGTTCAAAAGTTTCCGCGATCGCACCTACGCCGCCGCCATTTCACCAGAATCATCGCAGATCATGGCTGATCTGGGCGCCGGGATTCTGGTGATACCGCAGAAAAAGTGGGAGGAGCACGCCGCAGATCTGGCGGCTTATCGGGAGCGCTTCGCGGCTGTGCATCAGCGTGCGGCGCCGGCGCCAATAGCAGCCTGCTGGGTGGTGTGCCATGAGGATGAAGCTCGCGCCCAGGAGCTGGCACACATCTATCTCACTGACTATTACGTTGAGGCCGCCAGACATTACGAATTTGGCGGGGAGCATTTTCAGAACATTAAAGGGCACGAACAGTACGCCAGGTGGGCCGAAGGGTTCAGTGAGGTAGGCACCGACGCAGTGGCGGAGTTTTTTATGTCGCTGCAGGTGTATGGAACCCCCGATCAATGTTTTGAGCAGATTATGGAGATTCGTCGCAAGTTCGGTAACAACACCTTTGTCGGCGTGTTCAGCTACGGCAACATGCCCTACGACGAGGCGGAAAAAGGCATGCGATTATTCGCCGAGAAAGTGATGCCCCGACTCAACGCACTGCCTGACGTTGAACAGAGCGCGGCTTAGTTGCTGTTAGGGGAGTACTGGATACCCAGTACTTTAGCCAGTTGAGCCGGCTCGCTGATAAAATCGACTGTGGTGATCATGGAGTGCTCAAGCCGCAGTAGGGTGACCGCCCCAGGTCGGCGCGGTAGCGAAGAGGTTTTCTTACCCCCACTGTCGAGCATGATCGGATAGGGCCGTTTACGCATCGCCGGTAGCGCCATCATGCGCCGGATCATCGCTGGCATCGCGCTCACATCGCTGACGTAGAATGCCCCGGCATTTTCGAGAATCTCCGCGGCATCGGCTCGCTCGTCGAGCAGCTTTCTGACAATCTTTCCACCCTCCATGTCACTGGTAAACAGCACCAGCCTGGTATCGGTAGTGGTTCTTAATGACTGGCCGTGCTGATCATCCAGAATCAGTGGCGAAAACTCTGTACCCGACTGTAGCTGCGCTGCGGCGCCCGCCAGGCCGGTGAGTCCAAAAAACAGCATCAGGCAAATCAGACTGGATGATAGATGACTCAATTGAGGCTGCTCCTGATAACGTTAGAGATACTGTGTAGAAACGCTGACGGCGCATTCAGCTAGTGGCGGGGCGTTGTTTAGGCGGCTGATGAATGTTGCCCGGCGTTGCCAGCGCACTGTGTCGAGCGCAGGTTAACGCTCCTATAACACCGGTTCAAGAGGGAGCAATTTAAGCAGCTGAAGTGGCAGTCGTTTGCTCCAGGGTGCATGCTGGTCACTGTTGGTCTCTGTCGGCTGCCAGCTGTTACCCGGGAGCATATCCCGCTCAATAGCCGCTTCTACCTCCGCAGCGATGTGGTGGTTTTCGGTTAGCACACCAACCTCGGTATTCAGGTTGGCGGAACGTGGGTCCAGGTTAAAGGTTCCGATATAGAGCGTGTTGCCGTCGACCACCAGTGTTTTAGCATGCACTGCAAACAATGGAGCATGAGCACGTAACGCCGCGTAGCGATCGACTAACCGGCGTTGGATTTCCGGGTCCGGCTTATATTCGAACAGCTGAATGCCGATTTGGCGTAAACGCTGCCGCTGGCGGGCGTAACCGGAAAAAGCGAGCAGGTTATCCGTAGCCGCGAGAGAGTTGGTGTGTATTCGAACAGTTACGCCACGTCTGATCAGCGCGGCAAACAGTTCCATTCCGCCTTCTGGAATCACCAGGTAGGGGCTTTGTATGGTAATGCGCTGCTCTGCACTAGCGACTGCCTGTGTCAGTGCAGTAGTCGTTAGTCCGCCACCGCCAAGTCCGGAGGAGCCGTCGTTTTTTCCCGGCGCATCACTCAGGAACAGAATGTCGCCCCATCGGGTTTCTGCAATCACGTCAGTGAACTTCTGGTCTAGGTTAGCCAGTGCGTTTCGCACTTCCGCTGTGTAGTTGGCCGGGTCAGCAGCGTAGGCGTGAAGGTATCGATAGTGCGCGGTGATTTGATCAGCAGTCAGCAAAGGTGTCTGGTCAGCCAGTAAATCAATGACCGACATGGTCAACGGGCTCTCCCAGAAGCGCTCAAAACTACGCTCCATCTCTGCCACGACCGGGCCAACCAGTAACGC
>JBPEXY010000213.1:0-51357 GCA_052031065.1 Immundisolibacteraceae bacterium
AAGGTGGCTGCGCGGCGCGGAAAACTACGTCGAGGTTTAGCCGGTGTCTACGCTGGGCAAGCTGGTAGAATCAGCCCGGCGCCCCATTCCGATGACAAGCAGGTTTACAGGCCCCTTATGGCTGCCAGCGTTCCCGAGACCAAGCGAATTACTCTCTACACCTATTTGCAGCTACTGCGGTTAAACCGGCCCATCGGTATTCTGCTGCTGCTCTGGCCGACCTGGTGGGCGCTCTGGCTGGCGGCGGGTGGAATTCCTGAGTCAAAAATATTACTGATTTTCACCCTTGGAGTGATCCTGATGCGCAGTGCCGGCTGCGCGATCAACGATTATTTTGATCGTGCGGTCGATGGTGAGGTGAAGCGCACGGAGAACCGGCCACTGGCTCGCGGACGTATTCCCTCCACCCACGCTCTCTGGCTCGCTGCCCTGCTGTCGCTGATCAGCTTTCTGCTGGTACTGCAGCTGAATCGTCTCACGATCATACTATCGATTGTCGCCGCGCTATTGGCTGGCACCTACCCACTTTTCAAACGCTTCACCTATCTGCCACAAGCCTATCTGGGCGTCGCTTTCGGCTGGGGCATACCGATGGCCTTTGCGGCGATTCAGGGCACCGTGCCAACGCTTGCCTGGCTGCTGGTGATTGCCAATATTTTCTGGACCATTGCCTATGACACACAGTACGCAATGGTCGATCGTGACGATGATCTGCGTATTGGGCTGCGGTCTACCGCAATCCTGTTTGGCCGCAATGATCTGCACGCGGTTGCCCTGCTTCAGTTATCGGCACTGACCACTCTGCTACTGGTTGGACTACACGAGCAGAGCGGACTTGATGGAGCCTTTTTCCTGTTGCTGGGCTGCGCCGGACTACTATCAATTCATCTGCAGCTGCTGATCCGTAAGCGCGAGCGGCAAGCCTGCTTTAGCGCATTTTTGCGCAACAACTGGTGGGGCGGCATCGTTTTCGCTGGAATTGCGCTCGACCTGCTAAGCCGTTCCACACCAATGGCTTCCTGATGCTGGTTGAGGACTGCAACCGATGAACAATCTGCGCGAGTTTCTCTCGCTGCTGGAAGACCACCAGTTGGTGAAACAGATTGATCAGCCGATTAACCCGGCCCTGGAGGTCACTGAGATCAGCGACCGGGTGCTACGCCGCGCTGGACCGGCACTGCTGTTTAACCAGCCATCTGGTTCTGATCACCGGCTGCTGACTAATCTTTTTGGTACTCAGGAGCGCATTGCCCTTGGCCTGGGGCTCTCTTCAACAGCAGATCTGGGCGACCTGGGCAGGCTGTTGGCAGAACTCAGAGAGCCCAATGCGCCAGAAAACCTACAACAGCTCAGGGAAAAATGGCCGGCACTGAAACGCCTGCTTTCTCTGCGACCGCGGCGAGTCAGAAACGCGCCCTTTAAACAGAACAGTCTGAGCGGTGGAGCAGTTGACCTGGACTGCATGCCAATCCAGACCTGCTGGCCGCAGGATGCCGGACCACTAATCACCTGGGCCATGGTGGTCACCCGTGGGCCGGGCCAGCGGCGCCAGAACGTCGGCATCTATCGGCTACAGAAGATCGCCAGCAATCGTCTGATCATGCGCTGGCTGGGCCATCGTGGCGGAGCGCTCGATTTTCAGGCCTGGCAACAGAAATACCCTGGCAAACCCTTTCCGGTGGCGGTCGCCATAGGGGCAGACCCGGCAAGTATGCTGGCGGCGGTGATGCCGATCCCTGACAACCTTGGCGAGTTTCAGTTTGCCGGACTACTGCGCCAGTCAGCCACTCGACTGACCCCGGTCGGCGCTGCCGGACTGGCAGTTCCAAGCGAATCGGAATGGGTACTGGAAGGGGTCATTAATCCTGGCGACTACGCCGACGAAGGCCCCTTTGGCGACCACACCGGCTATTACAACGAAGTCGACCAGTTCCCGGTGATGACAGTCACCAGTCTCTACCATCGCGACCGGCCAATCTATCACTCAACCCACACCGGCCGCCCGCCGGACGAGCCAGCGGTTTTGGGCCTGGCTTTAAATGAACTCTATCTGCCGCTGTTGCAAAAGCAGTTCCCGGAGATTATCGATTTCTATCTGCCGGCGGAGGCCTGTTCCTACCGGCTCGCTCTGGTGAGCATTCGTAAACAGTATGCCGGCCATGCCAACCGGGTGATGTTTGGCATCTGGTCGGTCCTTAGACAGTTCATGTACACCAAGGCAATCATCGTCGTCGATGAGGATATCGACCTGCGTAACTGGTCCGATGTCGTCTGGGCGCTGGTAACCCGGGTTGACCCGGCGCGCGACACCACACTGGTGGAGCGGAGCCCCATTGATAGCCTCGATTTTGCTTCACCAGACACCGGACTGGGTTCCAAAATAGGTATCGACGCCACCAACAAGTGGACTGGCGAAGTAACCCGGGAGTGGGGTCGACCCATACACCAGGAGGGGCAGGTCAAAGAGAAAATTGACCAGCTCTGGTCGCAACTCGGCCTGGAGTAAGTAGTAACTGTTAGCCGTCGCTATTCAGCGGTAGCGGTTAGGTCAGTTATCTGCTGGGATTCTCCCAACGCCCCTTCTCCCGCAGCAGCGTCCACTATCTCTACGCTTTTTGGCCAGGCATCTGCCACTGCTTTCACCAGAGTCGCCAGCGGAATAGCAAAAAACACTCCCCATAGCCCCCAGATTCCGCCAAAAAAGAGCACGGCAACGATAATCGCTACCGGATGAAGATTAACTGCTTCAGAGAACAGCAGCGGTACCAGCACGTTTCCGTCGATCGCCTGGATCACTCCGTAGGCAAGCAACAGGTAACCAAACTCGCTGCTCCAGCCCCACTGGGCAAAACCAACCATCGCCACAGGCAAAGTCACCACCACCGCGCCAACGTAGGGAATGATCACCGAAAGCCCGGTCAGTACACCCAGCAACAGTGAGTACTCCAGCCCAATAATAGAGAAAGTCGCAGCGCTGGCGACGCCAACAATGACAATCTCAACAAACTTGCCACGCAGGTAGTTACCCATTTGATGTTCCATCTCGCGCCAGACACTGGCCAGAAGCGGTTTTCCGGCGGGTAACTGCTGGCCGAGCCAGCCAATGATTAACTGTTTATCCTTGAGAAAAAAAAACACCAGGAACGGCACCAGCACCAGATAGACCACCATGGTGATCAGGTTAACCAGAGTCGATAGCGGGTTGCTGACAAATGACTGACCCCAGTGCCCCAGCTGGGTTGCCAGCGTGCTGACGAGCAGGTCGAGTTGCTCGACCGAAATATATTCGGCATATTCGCTCTGCAGTTTCAATAGACTGCTGCGACCGGCTCTGAGCATCTCCGGGGTCTGTTGCACCAGGGCCTTGAGCTGTTCAAACAGTTCTGGCACCAGACCAAACAGAACCAGCGGCAGTAATCCAAACGTGGTCACCGAGATCACTAAAACCGCAGCGAGACGCGGCAGGCCGACTTTCTCAAGAGCCGACACCAGCGCTTCAAGGATATAGGCGATCACCACGGCGGCAAGGACCGGCGCCAGCATCTGACCGGCAACGATCACCACTCCGAACCCAATCGCCAGCACAATGATCAACTCGATCACCTGCGGATCGGAAAAATTACGCCGCGACCAGTTATTGATGAACTCTCTCATGACTGAACCCGTTCACGTTGCGAGCTAGGAGATAAAAAAGCGGTTTGGCCTGTTGATCCCATCACCCTTGACGACTCCACCACCAGTAACAGCAGGCTAAGTTATAATGCGCCGCTCCAGCGACCAGCCGGTCGGCCAACTGTAAATTCTCTAACGAGCGAATCAAATTTGTTAAACAGACCCGATCATTTCGACCACGACCAGTTACTTGCCTGCGCTCGCGGTGAATTATATGGCCCCGGAAACGCACAGTTACCACTACCACCGATGTTAATGTTTGATCGGATCGTCTCCATCAATGAAGCTGGAGGCGACTATGGTAAAGGATTCATTCAAGCCGAGTTGGATATTGACCCCAATCTCTGGTTCTTTGCCTGCCATTTTGAGAATGACCCGGTGATGCCTGGTTGTTTGGGCCTTGATGCGATGTGGCAACTGGTGGGCTTTTTCCTCGGTTGGCAGGGCCACCCCGGTAAAGGACGGGCCCTGGGTTCGGATGAGGTGCGCTTCAGCGGCGAAGTCACCCCCGACAAAAAATTGGTGACCTATCGTATCAACATGAAACGGTTGATCACCCGCAAATTGACTATGGGCATTGCTGACGCCACCATGGATGCAGATGGCGAAGTTATTTACGCGGCATCCGGGCTGCGGGTTGGCCTGTTCACTGATAACCAGTGAGGTTTAACAACACAGATGGACCGTAGAGTCGTAATCACCGGACTGGGGATTCTCTCCAGCATCGGTATCGGTGCAGAACAAGTTACCAATTCACTACGCGACGGCAGTTCCGGTATCGAGTTCAGCGAGGAGTATGAGCAGCAGGGGCTGCGCTCCCGTGTACACGGACCGATCCGCATCAACGCCGCTGAACTGATCGATCGCAAACTCTACCGCTTTATGGGTGACGCCTCGGCATTCGCCTACCTGGCGATGAAAGAAGCGATTGAAGATGCCGGACTGAGTGATCTCGAGGTCACCAACGAACGTACCGGACTGGTCGCCGGGTCAGGGGGTGCGTCGACCGCCAATAATCTACTTGCGATCGACACTCTACGCGAAAAAGGCATCCGCCGGGTCGGCCCTTATATGGTCACCCGCACCATGGGCAGTACGGTTTCCGCCTGTCTGAGCACTGCTTTTGCCATCCGCGGGGTTAACTACTCAATGACCTCAGCCTGCTCGACCAGCGCGCATTGCATTGGGCACGCAGCAGAGCTGATTCAGATGGGTAAGCAGGACCGGGTATTTGCTGGTGGCGGCGAGGAAGTTGACTGGACGCTATCGGTACTGTTCGACGGCATGGGTGCCCTGTCAAGCAAATATAACGAAACCCCCACCCTCGCTTCGCGCGCATTTGACAAAGACCGTGACGGGTTTGTCATCTCCGGAGGGGGTGGCATGCTGGTGCTGGAGGAGCTGGAGACGGCGCGCGCTCGTGGCGCCAGGATCTATGGCGAGCTGGTCGGCTATGGCGCCACTTCTGATGGATTTGACATGGTTCAACCGTCAGGGGAAGGGGCGGTCCGCTGCATGCAGCAAGCTCTGGCAACTACCAACACACCCATCGACTATATCAACGCACACGGAACCAGCACACCCGTCGGTGACGTCAAGGAACTGGAGGCGATACGCCAGGTATTCGGCACAGAGATACCACCGATTAGCTCCACCAAATCACTAACCGGTCACGCTCTTGGCGCAGCTGGCGTTAACGAAGCAATCTACTCACTGTTGATGCAACAGAACGGGTTTATCACCGCATCCGCCAACATCGACACCCTCGATCCGGAGGCAGAGGAGATACCGCTAGTTCGTGAACGCATCGACGGTGCAGAACTTGACACCGTCATGTCCAACAGCTTTGGGTTTGGCGGCACTAATGCGTGCCTGATTATCCGCAAAACGGTCGGCTAACCACCAAAAAACCAGCAGTTTCAGACGCCTGGTGCCGCCAACGACCTCTGGCCGTTTGGCATCAGGCTGTGCTGAATTAATATCAGGCCGGATTGATGCCGGCTTATTGTGCGGCCTCAACCATATAATCCACTGCCAGATTGATCTGGTCGTCTGGAATATGCATGAATCCACCCTTCGGTGGCATCGCCTGGAACCCCTTTATTGAGTGCTCATATAACACATCAATACCCTTAGCGATGCGTTCTTCCCAGGCCCCTTTATCACCATAAGTAGGTGCTCCGGCCAGGCCGGTAGCGTGACAGGTCATACAGGCACTGTTGTAGACTCCTTCTCCATCCATCGGTACCTGAGCCACTGGTTCTGGCTCTACGGCCGCCACTTCCTCAACAACTTCTTTCATGACCGGCGCTACCGCACTTGATACAAACACAGTGCCGTCAGCCAGCGCCACCTTCCCCACCGGTTCAATCCGTTCATCGGCAGCAGCAATTTCAATCGGCCCTGGCCCCTTATCAACGATCCCACCAATAACGGTTCCAAGCAGGATTAACACCACCACCATTGCGGTCATCGCCATGATCATGATGGAAAAATTGTTAACGACGGAGTCCTGTTGATCGCTCACGGCTATTCCTTAAAAACAAACGGTACTGGAAAATAATGAAGAGTCGGTAACCGCCTCTTCAGATGACAGGGCGGCTCAACTGGTCAGCAAGCAATTATAACGGGAAACCGCCCCATTCGATAGCTGGCTGATGGACTGTACACAGAGTTTCGGGTAAGCTTCGCGGCCCCTTGAGAAGCTCACGATCAGGGAACTAAATCAAAGCGCCCGTAGCTCAGCTGGATAGAGTGTCGGCCTCCGAAGCCGAAGGTCACAGGTTCGAATCCTGTCGGGCGCGCCATTCGATTTCATTGCGCTCAATACAGGCGACCAGGTGGAGCTCGCTGCAAGGTCAACCGGGTCGCGTTGTCCACTTTCTCCGGTCACTCTTCATAAACCTCCAGATAGCTGGAGGCCATGACATCTGTCGAGAAGTGCTGCTCAAACATTTCCCGGGACCTGCGCCCAAGTTTTTTTTGAACCTCACTGTCGCGAATTAATTTTTCCAGCGCACCGAATAGCTCAGCTCCATTCCCAGCTGGAAACAGGAACCCGTTCTCATCATCTACTACCAGTTCACGTACCCCACCCACATCACTGGCAACCACCGGCAGACCACTAGCCATAGCCTCTATGATGCTGCATGGCAGCCCTTCATCGTCAGATGGCAACACAAAGATATTGCTGCTACGGAGTAATAGGGGAATATCCTTTCTCTCGCCGAGCAATTTGATTGTGTCTGATAATTCAGACTCACTAACAATCTCCCTAAGCCGACCCTCCAATTCACCACCACCAACCACAGTCATATCAAAACAATAGCCTTTCTGCTTCAGTTCCCGGGAGGCATCTAACAATAGATCTATTCTTTTTCTTGGTATCAGGCGAGCCACGCATATCACTTTTGTTTTATTGTTACGGTCAATTTTTTCATCAGGCACAAACTCTGTAGCATCAGTACCATTATAAACTACAGACATAGCATCAGCTTTAATACCTATTTTATTCTCTACTTTTGCGCGCATATCTTCTGATATAACAACCAGCTTAGTACCAAAAAAAACAGCCATCCTAAGTAGTAATTTTC
Source organism: Immundisolibacteraceae bacterium (assembly GCA_052031065.1). GTDB lineage: Bacteria > Pseudomonadota > Gammaproteobacteria > Immundisolibacterales > Immundisolibacteraceae > JBPEXY01. The sequence goes on from JBPEXY010000213.1 coordinate 7,266, forward strand.
TTAGAGCATACCTGTTCTCCATAAACCAGGTATCGTGCAAAGTCCCTATATGCCGTGCTCTAAGGAATGGGGCAATAACTGCAATAGATGCTACCGCAGTGTAGATATGGGAATGTATAATATCAACGCGGTACCGATAGCACTGAACTATAAGCAAAAGCAAAGCAACCGGTAAGAGATACGACTTTTTATAAAGGTTAGGAGCCCAAATGACCCGATCTTTAATGCCTTTTTCTCTACAGGATTCCGATACCCAGGCACTCCCTAGATGCCAAATCTCCACCTGATGTCCGAAATTCTTCAACCCCATGACGCATTGAATCATTACCGTTTCAGCACCCCCTACCCCTCTAGTATCTATAAAATGGACTATCTTCACCTTTTCTCCATAAATACGTTGCCTTTTATAAGTAATTTGCCCTGATCTTCCTGGCAATTTTTAAAGAGCTATTGATCAGGGGTCGCCTGACAAACTGATAAGGGGGCAACATGTCCACGAGTTCACCAGACATCATCGATTTAAATCGGTTAATACTGTTGGTATTACCCTCACCTCTCCAGTAGCCACCCAGATCATAAAATAGACAGCCCGACTCTTTCGCATGAACCAGGGTTTGATGGTGCAAGAGATGACTTTTCGGCAACCCTGCGAACTGGGGGTCAGGATTACTGTAACCCCACTCGTAAACCTCAATCTCCCCGCAACGCATGGATATCTGACCTGCTATGTTGCAATCCTTCCATACCGCAAAACTAAGTCTCATGCTTTCCGGTGAGCTAGCTAATTGCTTGTGCCACGCTTCAATCAGGGCCTCATCGGGCGCCGGTGCACCGCGTGCAAGGTTTGCAGCAGAGTGTCCTTCAACATAATTCCGCAGTGCGTTTTTATCCTGGCGAACTTCAACCCGGATACCCGCTTTCTCTGCTTTGGCAAGTTGGCGTCGAAAAGCTGGCCGGTATCGCGCCATGATGACCGCCAGCTCCTCTGCCAGCGAAATTCTGGGTGTAGTCTGGTAATAGCTATGGTCCGCGGCCACAATTGATTCAAACCCAGCTTCCCGCAACCCGCAGTCAATCTCATTACAAAGCGGGTCATCCGCATAGAAATAAGGCGAAACGGATAGCGTAAGCGCATCTGCCGGTAGCCACTCACATAGTTCTGCTAGATGCTGACGCAGGGCATCAATGCCTGAAAAGATTGGCCCGCGCGGTACTTTGTAATGAGCAAATTTTCCTCCGACGACCGGAATACGGAGCAACCTGGAGCCGGCGACCGGGATCCCATCACTTGCAGACTCCGTGATTAATACCTTCACCGGCTGTAAATACCATTCCCACGACTGCAGGTAATGGGGTGCAATTGAATGCTGATAGAGTCCTGCCCATTTCTGTTCGATCACATCCATTGGCAGGATTAGCCCCGCTCAGGGCAAGCTACGAACCAGATGCGGGCCGATCAGGTTGGCTACAGGAAGTGGTAGGCGCTGCCATGCCTTAATGGCCAAATTATATTTTGGGTTATCAGGCGATAATCCAGGCATATCACGCCCAGCCGCCAGCCAGTATTGCCAGTTTAATGGTATCGGTTCAGCCCCCCACTGTTTTTTAAACCGATAAGTGCCCGAATCAACTGTTGAGCGGCCAAAATCAAAGACCTTACAGCCGGCCTCCACCGCGGCCCGCAGCACCTCGCCATAAAGCATCATATTTGCGGAAATACTATTAAATTTTCTTCGCGAAGAGGCCCATGGAATCTCCATTCGGTAACCATCTGACACCAGTAGCCCGGCCGCTGCAGGCTCCCCAGTTACCGAAATGATTACAATTTCGGGATTGAGAAATTTGCACGCCAATAACTTCTGGAAAAACTGTCTCGCGTAAACCGGTGTTCCAAGGTCCCGCATATTCTCCGCAAACACCTGATAAAACTGGTCAAGCAGCTCAATGCCCCCAACCGTAGCTACTGCCCCTGCTTTGGCCGGTCTGCGTATCTGAGAACGCAATTTGGATTTGAAGCCACCCACCAAAGTATCGTAATCATCCGGGAGCTGAAGGTGCATCATCACTTTGTCCGACCTCACCCGCAGGTCACCTTCAACAGGAGCCTGATGGCGAAATTCAAAATGGGAGCAGCCATGGTCGTCAGCTATACCGATTGCTTGATCAATCAGTTCTTTAGCCACTTCTGGTGTATCGGCTACTACGCCACCGTAATTAAAATAGGGCAGGGAGACACAATAATGGCCAAATACCAGACTCTTTAGCCTGACGAAGGGCAGAATCCCGTTAATCTTATTATCTGGGCCTAAACTCTTGAGGTAGATGGGGTGTTGCTGGAAGACAGTAGAGATGAGATCAGCAATCTCAAAGCGGTGATAATGGCTAGCGTTTTGGTTTTGCCTTACATATTCATTCCAACCGGAATGGTCGGCTGCATGCACTAGAGTTACAGAATTTTCGCTCACTGTAAAAGGTCTTAATCTATAAAAATTGATGGTGTTCAAGACTTACCAGGTCAGCAAGCCGGCCCCACTCGAAATCAGACAGTAATTTTTTAAGTTTAGGTTCCATTTTTCCCAGATTCGTATAGTGGCGAAATCGGGTTTTAAGCGGCAGTCCGAGCTCTCTCGGCTGCTCGGGGTCCAGCTCCCACGGGTGGAAGTAGAACACTCCCGCACTCTGTTTATTAACACGTTTCAGGCCAAAACTGGAATAACTATAAGGGAATAGTCGAAAGTACCCTCCTCCGCCCACGGGGAAATTCCTACCCAATACCTGCATCGTTGTTATCGGTATTTCAGTTAATGCTCCCGAACAAACCGGATAGGGCAATCTTGGCAGACTGGTGTCCCCGTACAGATCATGGTTGATCGGATAAACGCTGGAACTGTAGCGGTAGCCGGCTTTAACCAATGCATCATAAGCCCATGGCGTCTCTCGGCTTATTGAGTAACTGGCTGCTCGATACCCCAGAACCTCTTTTGCAGAAAGATCCTCAAGAATTTTTTTAGTCCTGTCTATATCTGCTAAAAATTCTTCCTCATTCTGATGCATTACCCTGACATGGGAGTATCCATGGCTGGCAACCTCGTGCCCCTGGTCAGCAATTTTTCTCACCAGGTCGGGATATTGTTCTGCCACGATACCAAGAACAAAAAATGTCGCCTTGACCTTGGCTTCAAGAAAAAGGTCCAGACACCTGAGCGTATTCTGATCAACACGTGAAGGGCGGTTGGTCCACTCTGCCCGGTCAATTACCTTTTCAAACGCTGACACTTGATAATAGTCTTCAACGTCGACCGTCATGGCATTGATTACACCCATCTTTTCGTCACCCACTGCTTATTGATCACGCAGAATCGTCTCTCTAACCTTGATAGAAAACTCCTTGTAGTCTTTGGCAAGACTCAGAGCAACGCTCTCAAGCGCTGCCAGTCTCCCATGAATGTCTTCGTTCTCTTTAACTGAAAAGGTATGTTCTTCCACGGCGGTTTCGCTGTATCTCTCCTCAGCCATTTCGGCTTCTACGGCGGCAACCAGTGACTCATCAATTCGGTGAACCTCTTCCAGGCAGGCATATAGAAAAATGCGGTCCCAGAGCAAATTGATTTTTCTCGGGATTCCCCCAGTGATCTGGTATACGGAATCGTGCGCCGCCTGCTCGATTTGCGGATCATCTTTCCACCCACACAGCGTTAGGCGATGGTTGGTATAGAGCTGGGTATCCTGCTTGCTCAGCGGCTGCAGCCCTGTCGATGCAATGACTCTCTCCCTCAACTGCTTTAACTGAGGCGAGCCAATAGTGATGCGAAACTCTTTTTGGCCGAGTAAAAAACACTGCAGCATCGGTTTTCCGTCCACCTCATAGTTAGACAGCATCCTTAGCTCTTCCAATGTCCTGATAGGAAGATTCTGGGCTTCGTCAATCACTAACAAAACGCGCTTCCCCTGCGCCGCTTCTGCTTCAAGAAATGCCTGAAACTGTTGCAGAAGATCACCCTTGGCCAGCCCTTTATACTCCAGCCGGAATGCCGCATTAATAAGTTTCATCAGGTCAAAATCATCCACCTGAGTCGTAACCAGCTGCGCGGCAGTTAACCTTGACGAATCAATCTCGGAAAACAGATTTTTAACCAGAGTGGTCTTACCAGTGCCTATATCACCGGTGATCACAATAAACCCTTCCGCCTGACTCAACCCATAACTCAGATAGGCTATGGCGCGGGAATGGGCCTTGCTCGGATAGAGGAAACGCGGATCGGCCGTTAATTGAAACGGTTTGGCACTCAGGCCAAAAAAGTCAAGATACATAAATTTTGTCGGTTAAAGTTCTATGATCAATCCAGCACCAAAAACCCGGGAAAGATAATCGAACACATCTGCGTCGGAAGAGCCGTTTCCAAAACCGCTGAATACTCTGAAAGTCAACCCGGGGCGAGGCTCATAGGACAATTCCACGGTGGAGAAAAGTTCATCGTAACGCACTCCATCTCGAAGCTCCCGCTCATCGTAATCAATTCGTGTTGATACCGACAAACGCCGGTTTAGTTTATGGAACCATTCAAACGTAACGGTCTCAAAGGTCTCCTCCTGTTCCACACCGAACAGTTCTAATTCGGTTGACCGGTCCTCAACAACAAGCGCTAGATTCAGAAAGCCTCTAGGGTACACGTATCGTGCAGAACCCTTAAAAAAATCATTGGTAAAAACTTGTGCGGTATCGATGCCGACCAGTGACTGGAGAATTCCTGTCGGATCAAAAATATTGTCACGGCTTAGATCACTCCCACTAACGACCTCCTGACCGGTTTCGATGTTCAACTCTAAGCGGTTCAGCGGAATTGAGAACTCACCGGAAAAATAATCACCATAGTAATGTTGCTCGTAACGTACGCTAATTTCCGCTTGTCCCTTGGGCTGCCAGTTAAAACCGACTGAATTACTATCACCACGCTCACTACTGGATCGGAAGACCGAGCGACTGACATCTTTGTCATAGCCCACACTGGCAACGATCGACAATAGATCGGTCAGCGCAAAATCGACCTCAAACTCGCTTTGAGAATGAGTAGCATCAAGACCCGTTTCATAATCAACGACTCTATAGTTAGAAGTTATCGACCACGAAAACCGACCCTCGGAACGATAGGGTGATACCTCAAAAGAGTAGAGCAGGCTATTACTATCAACCTCCTCATCAACCCGAAAAGCCCCGACTGACAACTCTGTTTGCAATTTGCCACTGGGCAGGCTGGTCCAGTACATCTGTGTGCCATAAACCGTACTGTCAGTAAGATTATTAGAATTGGTAAGCTGGTTATATCCACCAGGTCTGTCAAAAGAAACAACCTGCTGGGTGCGATTAACGAAAATATTTTGCGTCAACGCATTCTCTATCCAGCGAAGTTCCGCAGAGCCATTGACCTGATGATACTCATCGTCAAACTCTGACAGATCCTGATGGTTTAACGTTTGCAACTGATACTCAACGAAAACCGCGGCGCCTGGAGAATCGATCGCCAGATCAAAACCAGGATTTAATTGCGCAATCCAGTCTGAGCGCCCGCCAGATTTGACCAGATCGATATTCTCGACATAGTCAAGCTCTAACTCCAGACGCGGCTGAAAGTACATTTGAGCAATGGCATGAGAAGAGCACAAACAGAGAACGGTAAAGACTGTAAAAACCCGTCGCCCATGCGAGTTTCGGCACGCCGCTCCCGATTTAGCCATATGATCCGTAGACACTATCCTTGGAACTGGCCAAATTGGTCTTGTTAAGCACAAATCCGGCAAACCTGCTGCCATCGAGATACTGCAACGACTCTGAAATAATGGTTGAAGAGGTTTTCTCCGCTTCTACAACCATAACCAGATGACCAGCCATAAAAGCGAGTCCTTTAGCAATGGACGAGGCCAGTAAAGGGGGCGTATCGAGAACAATTACCCGGTCTTTGTAGCGAGTAGATAACTCAAGCAGGAACGCCTTCATTTTTTCACTGGTCAGGAGCTCTGCATTGGCCTCGATCTGCTTTGCGTTACCCGCAGGTATTAACTTGAACCGGTCGATATCAGTAGAGTGAATAATATTGGCAATTTCCACTTCGCGATTGATCAGATAATCAGACAACCCCGGATCCACGGCAATTCCAAGCTGAGAAACTACTGACTTTTTGACCACATCAAGGTCTACCAGCAGTGCGGTTCTATCCAACTCCATGGCAATAGAGATCGCCAGGTTTATCGATGTGTAGGTTTTACCTTCACCCTCAAGCGAGCTGGTCACCATCACGACATTGGATAGCGCATTGCTTCCTGACTGAGAGTCGAGTCTGCGCAACAGCGGTTGCTTGATTCGCCTGAACTGATCGGCCAGCGGCGAACTACCCATTTCCGGTAGCAGCAGACTATTGGCCGCCATGAGTGGCCGATCCAACTTAACCAGTTTTTTCTGCTCAGCGGAAGCGTCAGAATGACTGGAAAACGCCTCGGCCGCATCGCCTGGAAGCTTAGAACTCGCCAGGGTTCCTTCCGCTCCAGGTTTACCGACCAGCCGGTTAACAGCTTTTTCTATGGAGGTCATTTGTTTCACCCAAGCGGCAGTCCGACAATGGCGATTTGGTAGTACAACAGGGCAGCGAAAAGAAGCAGCATACCCAGTCCACTGACCACCAGAGCAACAATATCAAAACGCTTGCGCCGCACCTGCTTGGCGCTCCAGGCCATTGAAATCTCCCCAAGGACCGGCAGCGAAAATTCGTCCTCCAGCTCGGTTTTGGAATATATGGCCCCCCTCAGCTGGGCAAATACCATCGCCAGGCCTGTTGCGATACCGATCGCAATCGCAAGTACCGCCGAGAGGAACATGGGACGGTTGGGCCCTATTGGCGTCAATGGCATCACCGGAGGCTCTATGACCCTGAACTGCACGGTGTCACCACTTTTATCGGCCTGTTCAGAAATCGTTGCGGATTCTCTTCTCTGCACCAATTCCTGATAGGTCTGCAAAGTAACGTCGTAGTCCCTTACCAAGGCCGTGTATTCTGCTTCGATCTGAGGAAAAGTCTCAAAACGTGAGCGCAGATCAGCCACTCGGCGACGATATTCCTCTACCCGGACGCCTAATCCGGCAAGCTCCGCCTCAGCCTGACTTTGTAAAATGCTCAGCTCCTGGTAAACCGGGTTGTCTACCAGCACTTTACTTCCTGAAGATTCTGGAGCGATCTCATTGGCGCTATTTTTTAACTTCTCTAGCGCCGACAGGGTGGAAATCACATCGGGATGGTCGTCTGTATAGCGCAACTGCAAATCACCCAGATGCAATTCAAGTGCACTAATTTTGTCCGCAACACCCTGACCCTTGTTCTCCATAACCGCGGCAGAAATTTTCTGATCAATTTTCGATATCTGGGTATTAAGCTGCTCCAGCCTGAAACGGGCTTCTTTTTGATCAAGTTCCGCTTCCTGAAGTATCAACTCAGCCTGGGACAGCCGCTGATAAAAACCCATCTTTTCGTCGGGTAACATATTGGAGTACTTGGTATTGAAGCGTTTGATCGCGTCATCCGACTCCTCGAGACGAACCCGATACTCTTCTATTTGCCGATTTAGAAACTGCGCGGCACCGGTAGAATCCTGCCGGGTCATTCCCAGGGTACTCTCAAGAAATACACTGAGTAGTTCTTCAACCACTTTAAAAGCGGTAGTGGCATTGGTATTGACATACCTGACTGTGTATATGTTGGCGTCAGGTCGACGCCGGTCAGCATGACCCTTCACATCAATACCGTTGGCGAGAGATAGAACCAGCCGCTCCATCTCTTTATCCGTCGTAACGGTAAGATCAAGATCAGTTTCCAGGATGATTTTTTCGATATTGGGTCGCGCCAACAAAGTCCTCCTCATCAACAGGGCAGCCTGTTCCTTAACGGTATTATCAACCGCCAAACCTTTCAGCAATGGCCTCAACACCGACTGAGTGTCGACATAGACCTGCGCTTTGACCTCATATTGATTCGGTAAAAGCCAGACCACGCTCCACCCAGTCAGACAGACAATCACGAAAAAACCCAATGCGAGCCAGCGGAAGTGCATAACCTTCCACACAATTGCCTTGACCTGCCGGAAAAGATCATCCATTGCTGCGCTACCTACTGTTCACTCTCGTAAAACGTGGTTAATTAGAACCAATCAAGGGGTATCAACAATGTGTCCCCAGGCAACAATGGAATATTGGATTCAAATTGACCCTTGACGAGAATATCGTCCAGGCGCACGGGAATGCGCTCGTTATGCCGAATAATCATGGCACTGTTTCCCGCAGCATATTCGGTCAGGCCGCCAACCAGAATAATCAGATCTATCACTCTCATACCCTCCCGATAGGGTAACGAAGCCGGTTCCAGAGCCTCTCCAACGACCCTGACCTGCTGTGAGTAATCACCAACAAACTGCTTGACGGTTACCGTGACTCTGGGGGACCTGATATAGCTGGCAAGTTCCTCTTCAATAACGCGCGCCAGCTCCTCGGGCGTTTTGCCAACCGCTTCAATATTTTCCACCAGCGGGATGGTTAACCGGCCGTCCGGGCGAACCGGCACACCTGCTACCGTTACATCTGGATTTCTCCAGACGAAAACATCCAGCACATCTCCAGCACCAATTCGGTAGGGCGACCAGCTGCTTTCACTCGATAAATCGGCTTTCTTTACCCCTGAAGAGCACGCCGACAAAAGCAGCAGAGCAACAGACATGAGCAACGATTTTTCAAATAGTCTAAAACTCATTTTTTTTCACCATTGAATTGACCGGATCATCCAGATCTACCGCACTATTGCGATCTGTTTTGGAGAAACCACTCGAAAGTGCTCTGCAACCCCTGCCGCAAATCAATTGACGAAGACCACCCGAGACGGGACCTGGCTTTACTGGTATCCGAATAATTTCGCATTACATCGCCAAGCCTGGGATCACTGTAAAAGACCTCGGGAACAGCAACTCCCAGACCAACTGCAACTTCCTGCAGCAGCTCAACAAGTTCATTAACGGTTGTTTCTCGATTTGAGGCTATTTGAAATATCTCGCCTCCAATACCGGGAACTGAAGCGGCCTGTTCCACTGCCCTGACCAGTTCTTCAATATAGATGAAATCGCGGGTTTGATTGCCGGAACCATAAACTTCCAGTAACTCGCCGTTGATCATCTGAGTAATAAATTTAGCTACCACACTACTTTTGTGTGCCGACCTCGGCCCATAAATATTGCCAAACCGAAGCGCCACGGTCTCCAGACCGTAGGTACGAAAATAGGCCGAACAGTATCCCTCTCCAGCCAACTTGCTGGCTCCGTAAGGTGACACCGGGTGCGGTGCTAACTCTTCATGGATTGGCGGCTCCACCTCACCGACCGGCGCACCGCTGGACGCAAACACAAATCGGGAACAGCCCGCCTTGTGTGCCGCACTAAGCATATTCTGCGTACCGACCACATTGATGTCACAGTCCAGCCCTGGGTTCATGACCGACTGGTGAACACCGGTATTTGCCGCCAGGTGCACCACGACATCAGCAGAGCCGCAAACCTTATTAACCAGCTCGACATCCAAAATATCCCCCTGCGTCAGGGTGACCCTGGCATCGGCCTGCATCGTCTCACCTTCGACATATTCAGCTACCGAAGCCAAAGCTTCAGTAGTGCCGACGGAAAGGTTATCCAGCACCTGTATCTGGGAAGCGGGGTGTTCCAGCAGCCTGTGAATCAGATTAATCCCAATAAACCCACAACCACCTGTAATTAACCAGCGCAAATCAACTCCACCTGACTCTTGGCATGATCCGACTGGGGTCAATGGAATCACGGTTGTTAATAATCATATCGAGCATGCCACCGACCACATCATCGGTCATGTAGTGGGGTTTTAACCCCAATTCCAGAAGACCGGAGTGTTCGACATTGTAATAGTGGTCCTCAAGTTCTTTCCTGGGATTCTCGATCGGGTTGATTTTTACATCCAGGCCCTTCTCGTTCCCGACCCGGGCCACCGTCTCTGCCAATTGATTAACCGAAAACAGTTCGGTTAACTGATTAAGTATTCTCAACTCACCCGCCTCAGGCGGGTTTAAAGCTGCCAGTTCGACACACTGCAAGGTATCCTTTAGATTGAGATAGCCTCTGGTCTGGCCACCCTTTCCATAAACCGTAAGCGGCACACCCGCCACAGCCTGAACCAGAAACCGGTTTACCACCGTGCCAAAAATATCGTCGTAATGAAAATTGGGCAGAAGGTCGTCAGCCAGTTTTGACTCTTCAGTTTCAATGCCATACACCGGACCCTGCATCAAGTCACTAACTCTCAGGCCGTAGAGCCTCACATAAAACCAGAGCAGGTCAGTATCGAGGACCTTAGTGGTGTGGTACAGGCTTCCGGCCTGACGAGGGTAGAGGAATTTTTGCGAGCGGTTTTTGTGCGTAATCTCCAGCCACCCCTCTTCAATATCGATATTTGGGGTGCCATATTCACCCATCGTACCCAGTTTAATAATATGACACTCCGGTGCATGTTCCAGAACCGCCCAGATTGCGGCAAATGTAGTGCCCAGGTTATTTCGCAGCGTCAGATCAGCACTCTGCCGACTGCGCATTGAATAGGGTGCGCTCGGTTGTTCCGCGTAGTGGACCAAAACGTCTGGAACGGTTTTTTCCACCACTCCGGAGATCAATTCGTGATCTGAACAATCGCCGATCACCACATCTATGGAATAGCCCGACAGCGAAGCAAAAATCTCCGCTCGCTTGTTCAGATTGGGAGCATCCAGTAACGGCTCAGAACTGGTTTCCCGGGCAATATTCCTGCGTAAATAGTTGTCGACGACAGTAACTGTGTGACCTTTAGCAGCAAAGGCCATTGCTGTAGGCCACCCAAGGTAGCCATCACCACCCAAAATCAATACATTCATTTACATATGATCCTTTCGTTCATCTCTAGTTAAGTAACCTGTGCCCATCCGGGCTAAACGATCAGGCTAGCGGAAGTTGTATTGAAACGGTCGTGCCCGTCCCTTCAACGCTATTGACCGTAATCGACCCACCGGTGCTTTCAAGAAATTGCTTGCTCTCGTACATGCCTATTCCCATACCAGAGTTGCCTTTGGTGGTCACAAATGGCTTAAACAGTTTTCGGTTAACAAACTCCTCACTCATTCCACATCCACTATCCTCAATTGCGACCACGACCATTTCAGATGGTTGCGGCGCCACGCTCACTTTCACCACTCCATCATCTTCGGATGCTTCCTGTGCGTTCTGAATCAGGTGGGTGAGGACATTTTTCAGCCTTTCCTCGACACTGTTGACGAAAACTTCCTCACTGCCCAGTTCCAGTTTGGGTTTGGGCCGGGACGCTGCCCTCTCTTCAACAACCCGGACCAGCAGACTCTTCAGGTCAACTCTTTGCGGGGGCTCCTCGTCGACACTCTTCGCGCGATTACGCAGGTGCTGTAGCACCTTATCTAATCGCGCCGCCGCACTATCAACCGTACGAAAGGCGTCAATGACAAACTCTGGATTATTCTTATGTTTATCAGCGTTGCTAGTGATTAACTTCAATTGAGCAACAATATTTTTTAAATCATGTACCAAAAATGCCGAAAGCCTATTGTAGGCTTCAAACTGCCGCACCTCAGCCAGCTTGGTATTTGCGAGCATCAGCGACAGGTACGCGCCCGCCTGGTCTGCCAAAACGACCATCAACTGCTTGTCTTCCGAATCGAGGTGCCGAGCAACGACGGAAGGCCTGATCTGCAGGATAGCCTGCTCACTCCCGGGCAACACCACAAACCACCAGTTCGCCTCCATATCCCCGGTTACGGCAACGGGCACCAGCTCCTGCTCACCGGTCAATGCCACTGCCCCCGCGCTGAGGTCCACCGCCGATAACCCCTTTTCCCTGAGATGTTCAACCAGCGGCTCGAAATCGACTTCCGGTGAGGGCGCACCCCATTCCAGAGTTTCGGCAGCAAACCATAAACCGGAAGGTTTCCTTACCCAAAGTACCCCACCAGGGCTGTTTAGTGTTTCGCAAAAGGCCGTCAATACCAGTCGATACCCCCCGAGCTCCGCATCGTCCGCTAAACGTTTGGTAAATTTCAGCCACTGTTCACGGTAATCATACTTATTCTGATAAAAATGAGTCGCGATGAAATACTTGATTTCCGCGCGCACCCTTTCTGACAAGCTGACGATGATAAAAGCGATCAGCGCCAGACTGATCACCACCACCGATACCGCTTCTGCCCATTCCCCGCCCACAGATCGCATTAAATACCCGGCGATGGCGGTCAATAACAGATAGGTCCCACCAACCATTAGCGATGCACTGAAAAACGCTGCCTGTCTGGAAACAAACAGCCGTACGTCCAACTGGGGGTTTCTGGTGATAGCTACTGCCAGCATGGGAATTGAAAAGGTGTGAACAAAACCTCTAGTTGCCCAGAAATTTGGATTAAGCCTGTTAAAGAGAAACGTATCCACATAGAGCATTGTGTCAAAAACAGACCAGACCAACACACCCAGGCACAAATACTTCAACGCTCCTCGATCTACTGGCTCACTATTTCTATATAGCTGCTCAACGAGCCAGATAATAATGAAGTTAACTACTATAAGTACAAAAAATGGAAACCTGTCTATCCGCGTTAAAACCCTGAACTGGGGAAACAACAGATAGACGAGAAAAAAAAGCACCACGGAAGCCAATACAAAATAGGCCCCACGAAAAACCCATTTCCCCACGACCGAATCATCAGAAAAACCGCCTTTTAACAAACCCACTAACAATGCTACCCAGGACAGTGTCCGGAGAAAATCAACTGCTAGAATTTGCTGAAAGTTATAGAGATCAAAGAAAACTGACCACCCGGAGAGGAAAAACAGAACGCCACCGAGAAACACAGCGATGACTGTCAGGAATCCTGAGGAACTCTTGCGCCAGTTAACTATTAGAAGAAGAAAAAAACCAAGAGAGCATACGAACGCCAGACCATAGCTCGCTATGTTTATAAACCGCAGAGAATCACTCAATTATTTAGCCAGGGAAACATCAGGTCAGTTAGCCGTCTATCATCAATCAAATCCAACTCGCAGACACATCTTCAACTTTTAAAAATCGTCCAATTAAAGCCTGCCATCCACCTGGTCCAGGCCAAACAACCCCTTAATGTCAAACAGCACTGCATCTTCAGTCCCAAGGCTACGAATTCTCTCCACACCCATTTCCCTGAACTGTTCGTGGGGCACAGCAACCACCATTCCCTGATAACGGCCCTCCACAAGCTTTTCTATCAAATCCAGTTCATACTCCTGTTTGGCTTCGCCAGGGGAGACCCATGGATCATATACTTCAACTTCCACACTATAGTCAGCTAACCCATCAATAAGGTCGAGTACTTTAGTATTACGAATATCTGGGCAGTTCTCCTTAAATGACAACCCCATCACCAGAACTTTAGCAGCGTTAATTGAATGACCTTTGGCGATCATTTTTTTGATTATCTTTTCTGCAATAAAGTAACCCATTTCATCATTTAATCTACGCCCCGACAGTATGACCTCCGGATGATAGCCTACCTGTTGGGCTTTGTGAGTTAAATAATAGGGGTCTATGCCAATACAATGCCCGCCAACCAATCCGGGCCTGAAAGGCAAAAAATTCCACTTGGTCCCAGCGGCCTCAAGAACCTGTAACGTATCCAGATTCAGTCTATCAAATATCAATGCCAGCTCATTAATTAATGAGATATTAATATCCCGCTGTATGTTTTCTATTACCTTAGCAGCCTCAGCCACCTGAATGCTTTGGGCCTTATAGGTACCAGCAGATATAATTTTATTATAAAGTTCATCGACAAATTCCGCTGCTTCCAATGTCGATCCAGACGTGATTTTTGTGATTTTTTCCAATCGTCTATTTTTGTCTCCAGGGACAATTCTCTCAGGACTGTACCCTAAATAAAAACCATCATCTTTTTTTAAACCGGATTCAGCCTCCAAAATTGGCGCACACACTTCTTCGGTCGCTCCCGGATAAACCGTCGACTCGTAAATCACAACCGCGCCAGACCGCATCCTCTGCCCAACCATTCTCGATGCCTTTTTTAAGGGGCCAAAATCAGGCCGCTTACTGGACGTGATTGGTGTCGGCACTGTTACTATAAAAACATCTGCCACTTCGAGTAGCTCTGGATTATTCGTGCATTCCAGCCTGGTCGCACTTTTAATCTCAAAACCCTCTACCTCTAGCGTTGAGTCTTTACCTTCACCTAATTCCCTGACCCTGTGTTCATTGGTATCAAAACCAATAGTACGGTAATGTTTACCAAACGCTAACGCCAAGGGCAGACCAACATACCCCAGACCGATAATAGCGATACAAGTTTCATCAGTTAAATTCATAAAATAATCTCGATTCACTGAACACTGATTAACCAACCAGCATTATTGTTTTCTCTTAACGCCAACCTTATCCATCAAGGCATACATGGTTGGCCGTGTTATACCCAGCAATTTTGCCGCACTCGCTATATTGTAATCGGACCTTACCAACGCCGTTTCCAAAGCGCGTTTCTCAGCCAGATTGCGCGCTTGCTTCAGGTCCACTATTTGCTCTTCTACTGCAACACTAGCCTGACGCAAACCCAAATCTTGATCATTGACAAGAGCTCCATCGGCCATAATCACACCACGTTTCACACTACTTTTTAACTCACGAACGTTTCCTGGCCACGAATAGCTATTGATGAGCTGTATCGCTTCTGGAGTAAATCCTTTAACTGACTTTTGCGATTCCTGGGCAAACTGCTGCAGAAAACTTTTTGCAAGCAGCTCCGCGTCACCGGCTCGCTCCCGTAGCGGGGGAACGGTCACTTCAATTTCACCAATACGAAAATAGAGATCCTGACGAAACAGCTCCTGATTTATCAACTGATCGATATCGCGGTGGGTCGCTGACACGATACGTACATCGACAGCGATTTCCTGGCGACCACCAACGCGTTCGATTACACGCTCCTGTAGAAACCGTAATATCTTTGCCTGCAACCCGATAGGCATGTCACCGATCTCATCCAGAAACAGGGTTCCGCCGTTAGCGAGTTCGATTTTTCCCGGAGTAGAGCGGGTAGCACCAGTAAAGGCCCCTTTTTCATAGCCAAACAGCTCACTTTCCAATAATTCGTTGGGGATTGAGGCACAGTTGATCGCTACAAAAGGGCCGCTCGAACGGCTACTCTGACTGTGCAGCGCGCCAGCAATAAGCTCCTTGCCCGTACCGCTCTCACCAAGAATGAGAATACTCAAATCGCTATCCGCGACTTTATCTACTGTATGTAACACTGATGAAAGCTGCTTGCTGGCACCCTTTATCGCCGACTGCTTCTCACCCGAGGCTTCTTTGAGCCTGCGGTTTTCGCGCTCCAGGCCAGCGAGCCGGACAGCCCTCCCGAGGATCAATTTCAGTAGCTCAAGATCGATCGGTTTTTCACAAAAATCGTAAGCTCCACGGGCCACACTTTCTACAGCCACTGAACGGTCATCATTGCCAGTGACAACTATAATTTTCGTCTCTGGTGATTTCAGTAATATGTCACTGAGCGCTGCCAAGCCTTCAGATGCGTTGTCAGGATCGGGCGGCAACCCAAGGTCCAGCGTCACCACAGATGGGCGATGCTGTTCAACAGCCTCCAGGGCAGACCCCCGATCACCTGCTAGGATCACCTCATAATCCTCAAATGCCCACTTAAGTTGACTGCGCAGCCCTTCATCATCCTCTACGATGAGTAACACCGGCATTTTGGAATTCATAATATGTTGATCACTATGGTTAGCGTCTTTCGGGATTGACCTTAATTGGACTGATCAGGGAAAACTATCTGACTACGACCTCAACAAACACCATACCTGCTTTAGCAGTACGCCTGGCAACAACGCTAATGACTTGAACACCTTCCCGCTCCAATGTCACCAACCAACCGATAAGGCTGTTGAATCGGACCTCTTCAAACGTTAACGCCAACTCGCCGCCTTGCTGCTCTATGGTTGTTAATAACTGCTCCATTCGTGCCCGTTTGGCGACACGCTCGACAGTTTTCATCACCTTCAATGGATCAGAAACGGTACCGTCGCCTGACCCCGGTGCTGTTGTTGGTTCCTCGTGGAAACTTTCGACCGCCTGAACAATTCGCGTAATACCCCGCTGCAACGCTTGATATTCCGCGACTGAACTCCTCCACATCCACAATGTGACCACATTAACTAACGTCATCAGCACGATAATGGTCCATAGGCTTCCCCTCACAAGGTGCGGCCTCACGGCAGACTCCTTGTTACGCCGGAACCAAAGCGCCAAAGCAAAATCAACTCACCGGAACTCTCATCGAGCCGAGCTTCGCCGGGTAATTGCTGGATCAGTTTTCCCATCGGGCCCCTCAACAGCTCTGACGATAAACAGAGCTCCAACTCCTCAGGCGTTACCCTGATACGCTTCAACTGCGCACCGTCTGGAAGAAGCTTTGATACGGTAGCCAGCATTTGCAGAAATCGAGGCTGTGCTATGTCAAGATCACGACGCTGGCGCAGGTCGTCAAGCAGCTGCTGTTGCATGCGGTCAGTTGACTGAAAAGCCTCCCCCAATTCACTACGGGAAAATTTGTCCAATTCCGCCAGAGAAAGATCAACTGTGTATCGATATTGCTGATGCATCCCATATGACCACAGCGCACTCATCGCCAATATCGCCGTAATCAGACCAACAGCGACATCAACCGGGGTTACGCGAAACGAAAAACCGGGGCGTTTAAACTCCCCCTGTAGCAAATTGACTGATCTACTCTGATCCAGGCCTCGCGCAAACAACACCAGCGGCGAATCAACCACGACCAGTGAATCCAGAACCGGTGAATCGGAGGGTTCCGCACCCTTTACGGCAAACCGATTCGGATTACCGACCTGATTCAACAAAGATAATTCCTCCGGCTCGTCGAGATTATTGTGGAATTTGTCTGCGATATCCCGGGATATCGCGTAACCACTATTAACTCCGGTCCGAACCACGCATCGCTCGGTTTCGTAGAGCAAAGTACCGCCACCGTCGGTTTGGCTCCACGGCAGCGCCAGCATATCCGGATACACGGCGGAGACCTTGATCCCGGCCGCTGAAAATTGTTCCAACAATCCCCTCAACCAGGTTTTGTCGACGACGACCACATCAAACAGATTCGGCTCAGCCGTACGCGTAAGACAAAAATGCAGATCCTGTGGATCAGACAGGAGTTCATCTGCGAGTCTAAATCGCAAAGCCTGACGGGCCTTGCTGAGACTTCGCGCGGCAAGCTCAACCCTTCTGACCAGTAGGTTCTCTCCGCGGAGCAACACAGCAGTCTCCGCACCACCGATCATATTTGCAGCGGTCTCTAATGCGCCATCCTGAACAGGAACTTCAAGTAGACCCCTCTTCTCGATCCGACACCACTGCCACGCCCCAGGCACCTCCTTTTGCCACAACAACCATTTGCTGGACGCCACTTATGCCCCCCCCCGCCAACGTCTTGAGCTGACCGTGCGTCTGTTTTTCCTGACTAACAACGCATTCTGATGCAACGTATAGGGACCAAGCTCGACAGTAGTGTGCAAGTGGAAATAGTTGCTGGAAACCGCAATCCCGGCGCGTTCACGATCACCGACCGTATCCCCGGTCAGCGCAAGTGAAAAAAATTCTTCCAGACTGCTATAAGGCTTGCTATTTCTGCGCTGCACTGTTCCAGAGACATCCAGACTACGATCGGAAAAAAGCACTTCGAGCAGCTCTGGTGATGCAGTGTTGACGTTAATTGGGGTCGGTTCGGGCAAAACCACCAGATACGGCCTCAATTTATCCAGGATGACTTCATTAAATCCCTTGACAAGCAACAATTCGGAAAAGTCTGCAAGTCGGTCATTTGCACTGCGGTAAGCCGGTGAGAGCGTCGCGTAATATTCATCTTCAGCACCGCCGTCACGGGCAATGGAATCCCGGTCAATCCAGTCAACGAGCGCGTTGAGATGTCGGCCATCAATACCGAGCTGTTTAAATAGTCTGCTTAGTCTTCCAAAACTCACCTGATCGACGTGATCACCAATCAACAAACCATTTAGGTTCAGGCGACTCTGGGAATCGATCAATTGCCCCGCAACAACCCCCTCTTCAATGGGTAACTCGCGCACATTGAGAGCCCAGTCTTCATCCAGACTGTCCACCGTGGGGTCATCATCGTCTAAAACCCTGCGCGCCCAGTTCTCCGCACTCAATGCGTACCAGGCCGCCTGTTGATGACTACTCAGGTAAGCTGACCGGTGCACGTCTATCTGTAGACGGTTACTGATCGAAACGACCATCATGGAGATGACAACCGTCAATAGCAGTACGGAAACAAGCGCGATTCCTCTGTCTTTTTGTAGACTCACCCGCCCACCCCAGTCAGAAAAATTCGCTCGACATAGCCTATTTCGGGCATCTCCAGCCTGGCCTTAATGGCGCGTGGTAGCAGCCGCACACGATCACCACTGTAATTTACCGGGGGCCATTGCGAGTACCAGTGCTTCTCATTACCCAGATAAACCAGTTCGAGTCGTTCAAGATTACCGCTCAGTTGCTTATTATGCGCACTTGCACCAGGGAAATGATCAAGGTGAGTCCAGTAGCCGCGCAGCAATACCCCCGCGGAATAGTTGTAGACAACCTGACGGAGGTTGCTCAGTCTCCGCCCCGATACTGTATCGGCACGATGAACAACCAGAGTCAAGCTGAATTGTTCGCCGCCACCCTGAGAGTAAAAAGCAGCCTCACGATTTCCACCGATATCACGCCGTGGCCGCTCCACAAGACGAGAAAAATCGCTTTCCATAACCATGACGATGTGTTGCAGTTCCCGCCACGCATCACTTTGCCGAGCCATGATTTCGCGGGAACGAAGCGTATGAGTGATTGCGGAAAACACCAGTACCGAGACCACCGCCAGCAATGCGAAAGCAACCAGCAGCTCCAGTAGCGTTAAACCATTTTGGGTCAGCGGTTTCACTTAAGATCATCCTCTGATGACACAAAAGCGTTATAGGTCACACTAAACTCTGCTTCACCCTCAGTGGCTACCGAAACTGAGATGCGTCTCAGCCGCTGATCAGCCGCAGACTGCACCTGTCGCCGCCACTTCCAGATTCGCCCAGCCATAGAAACTTCGCCGCTGCGCTCCCCAACAGCCACCGGGACAAGCCCCAGTTGGATGGCAGCCAGATGATCATTTGCCACCCAACCGGCAACAACCCTTTGATTGATCATGTGTTGATTACGCGCCGCGGAACCGATAACCCGATAGCTACCAGTCAGAACGGTCGCCGCTACCAAAGTTGCGATTAACACTTCCAGCAGCGTAAACCCGTTTGCGGATATCGGCCGAAAGGACAAAGTGTTCATTCCTTTGCTACCGTTATGGGGCCAGTCTCGCCGACTGCGATTCTCCGGCGATAACTCTCGGGGATTCGCCAGGGCGTATGGAAATTTCAAACTCTGGCTGTGGCTCGTCAACAGCAATGTGTAACTGTGGCTCTCTTACCTGCCCGGCATTCAGGGGCACTTCTATGCCATCTACTATCAGGCGCCAGGCACCCTGTTTCAGTCGCCCTGCTTGCAACGCCCTCCTCTCACTGACCGACCAGCCGTAGCCTTCATTGTCCTGTAAACGGTATTCAAAGAACCGATATTCACCACTTGAAAAACCAACACCGAAAGCACGCCCTGTCATGGTACTGACCATACCTGCATGGTTAACCTGTAGCACCAGTTTCTCCATAAGCACCCGCTGACGCTGCTGATCTGTAAAAGTGAAATTCCAGCTAACTGCACCGACCAGGACCGTTAAGATAGCCAGTACAATCAGTACCTCGATAAGCGTGAATCCGCGACGAGTGTTTTTTGCACCGGGGTTCAAAGAGATCAAGACCGTCAGTCCAGACTCCAGTTGAAAATATCGGCATTCTCACCCTCCCCACCGGGAGTGCCATCAGCTCCCAGGGAATAGACCTCGATGCTAGCTTTCTCCCCCGGATGTTGATAACCATAGGGCTGTCCCCAGGGGTCCTTGGGTAATTTCCTGAGATAACCATCAGCATTCCAGTTTGTTGCCCGTGGCTCTAACTGTGGACTGGCAACCAGTGCAGACAACCCCTGGGCTGTGGTCGGATAGCGAAAATTATCGAGTCTATAAAGATCCAGGGCAGCTTCAATCGCACGGATATCATGTCCAGCCCTGACCACCCTCGCCTCGCCCGGTCGAGACATTATTCTTGGCACGACCAATGCAGCCAGCACGCTCAAAATAGCAACCACGATCATCACTTCAATAAGCGTGAAACCGGCCGTCTGTACCGCTGATGATCTTTCTTTCACTTCGAACCTCGTCTTGTGAATTCCCATTTATCTGGCTAGTAAACCAGGGTGTTCATATCCAGAACCGGAACAAGTATCGACAGAACGATCAACAGCACTACGCCCCCCATGATCAGAATCAGTGCCGGCTCCAATACCCCGGTGATAATCAGCAGTCGATTTTTCAACTCCGTCTCCATTAAACCAGCCGCATATTCCAGAGACTCACCGAGATTACCGTTCGATTCACCGGTGTGCACCATTTGCACCAGCAGGGGCGGAAAGTTCCCGTGTTGGGTGAGGGCATTACTCAGTGAAACACCCCTGATAATATCCTGGCGTACCCGGCCAAGTTGCGATGAAACCTCTCTGTTACCAACAGCAGCGGTCGAAAGCCGTACAGCCTCCGGAACAGGCACCGCATTACCACACACCAGCGCCATCGTCCTGGTAAAACGCGACACCTCGAGATCCATAATCAGTCTGCCTGTCACTGGGGCTCTCAATAACAGCCTGTCTATGGACAGCCTGCCCCCCTGGGACCGATAAACAAACGCTATACCAATCGTAGCAACCAATAGAATCAGCAACAGGAACCCGCCAAATTCCTGTAATCCCCGGCTAACTGCCAGCAGCAGACGAGTCAGAACGGGTAGTGTCATGTCGACTGCATCGAACACTTCCACCAACTGGGGCATGACAAAAACCAACAACGCGACGACCACACCGATCGCGGCCAACGCCAGAACCGCAGGGTAGATCAGCGCAAGCAGTAAATCTCTTCTCAGATTGTTCTGTTCTTCTACATGCCGGGCCAGCTGGAAAAGTGTTTCGTCCAGTCGACCAGTCCTTTCTCCAGCTGTCACCGAGGCGATTTGGAGCGGCTTGAAATCGTCGGGAAATCGCGCCAGGGCATGGGCCAGGGTTTCACCTTCCAATACACGCTGACGGATAGCCGTCAGCAGCTCTCTCTGGTGTCGAGGGGATTGCCTCTCTATCGCTGCCAGCACTTCAGTAAGCGACTCGCCACTACGCAGCATCGTTGCTACTTGGCGCAACACCAATGCCAATTCTCTTCGAGACAGCGATTTTTTGGTGCGGTTCAGTGATAACTTCTCAGGCGCTTTTCCACCCGGAACCTCAACCATCTGTAACGGGTTAAGGCCATCCCTGCGCAAAGACCGACCAGCTTCTACTGACGACTCTGCGCTGATACGACCACGCCTGTTTCTGCCCTGTTGATCAAGAGCTTTATAGCGGTAGACAGGCATTTAGATACTCGGATCCGATTAAGGCTCTCTAGTCCACGATGCGGACCAGCTCGTCGACCGAAGTTTTACCAGCCAGCAGTGCAACCCTGCCGCTCTCCCGCAACCCTTCCGAGTACGATCGTACCGCCTTAATCAATTCAGATTCCGGGGCGTCATCATGAATTAACTGTCGTAGCGAATCGTCAACGGCCACCACCTCAAACACTGCCAGGCGACCACGATACCCCGTGTAGTCACAAGCGGCACAACCTTCTCCCGCCCGATAGATCGATTCTTCTGCCCCCAGCTTCCACTGCTTGCTGATCACTTCAGATGGCGTTTCCTTCACCTTACACTGGGGACATAGCTCCCTGACAAGCCGCTGGGCAATCAGACCACTGAGTCCGGCCGCAAGTTGATAAGATTCAATGCCCATATCCCGCAACCTGGATGCCGCTCCAATAGCAGTATTGGTGTGTAATGTAGACAACACCAAATGTCCGGTCAGACTGGCCTGAATAGAGGTTTTCGCAGTTTCGAGGTCGCGTATCTCTCCAACCATCACGACATCAGGGTCCTGTCGCAGGATCGCTCTCAACCCCCGCGCAAAGTCAAGACCTACTTTAGGATTGACCTGGGTCTGCCCAACACCCGGCAAATGGTATTCAACCGGGTCCTCAACAGTCATGATATTGGTAGATCGATCATTAAGCCGACTTAGCAGCGCATAGAGGGTTGTCGTTTTACCTGAACCGGTCGGTCCGGTGACAAGCAGGATACCATTGGGTTTTTGTATCAGCGCATCAAGATCCCGGCTCTGCCGGCTGGTCAATCCCAGCTGATCAACACGTAAAAGCGATGCTTGTTGATCAAGAATTCGCATCACCACACGTTCACCGTGGGCCGAAGGCAGTGTCGAAACCCGCAGATCCACCTGCCTGTCGCCAGACTGGACAGCGATACGGCCATCCTGGGGCACGCGCTTTTCAGCGATATCCAAGCGCGCCATCACCTTGACCCGGGATGCAATCAGCGGTGCCAACCCCACGTCCAACGTCAACACCTCTCGCAACACGCCATCTACACGCAGCCTGGCGATTAATTGATCAGCATAGGGTTCCAGATGTACATCTGACGCTGACAACCTGATCGCCTCCGCCAGCAAGGCATTGAGCAAACTGATGATTGGCGCGTCACCATCTTCATCAAGCAGGTCTTCGGGGGGGGGAAGTTGATCAACCAGGCTACGCAGATCGGATCGACCTTCAAGATCAACTGCTATTTCGGAAGATGAACTACGATCTGCGGTATACGCATCGTGGAGAATTCTTTCAAAAATGGCCTGGGGGTGAATTTCCAGTCCGGCGACGCCGCCATAGTAACGTTGAATCTCCAGTATCGCTAAGGGAGATCCACTTTCACTACAGTGGACCAGGGGAACGGCGGCGTCTCTCGACTCCACTACCACCCCATACTGTTTAGCAAAGCGGTAGGGTAACTTTAGCAGCTCATCTTTGCCGCGATCAGTCCACTGCGCTGAATCGGACACGTTCACAGCTAGCGCTGATCTATCTCAGCATCCAGCTTCGGCAGGATTTCCACCGGTAGACCACTGGAAAACTTCTCTTCTGCCATCAGTCGCTGTGCCAGTTGCGCAGCACGCATTGAGCGATATTTCCCCCCGGTGACGAGAGTGGCATCAGCCGCAGTACGAACAATTTCCGGCTTTAGAAAGACCATCAGTTTACGTTTGTCTCGTTCGTTTGACTGAAAGCGGAACAATGACCCAACCAGGGGAAGGCTGCCCAACACCGGCACCTTCTCTTCGACGGTGACCGTTTGGTTATCTATCAGCCCACCTAGTACCAGGGTTTCATTACTCTCGACCAGAACCGAAGTTCGAATTGAACGCTTGTCGGTAACCAGGTCACTGGCACCAGCGGTAGAGCTATCCGCCGAAATGCTGGAGACTTCCTGATGCAGGTCGAGCTTAATGGTATTGCTTTCGCTGATCTGGGGCGTCACCTTCAGACTGACACCCACATCTTCACGCTCAATGGTCTGAAAAGGGTTCACCGAACCGGCTGCTGCACCGGTGTTGGTAAACTGCCCGGTCACAAATGGCACGGACTGACCAACCAGAATTTCCGCCTCCTGATTATCCAGAGTCATAATCGACGGTGTGGAAAGAATGTTGGTACTTACATCTGCTGTAAGTGCTCTTAACAATCCAGCAAAACTAGTCCCATTCCTGTTGAGGTTACCAACAGCGAGACTCAAGCCTCTGCTGACTATCGGGTCACCGCCCAACGCGCTCTGAGCGACATCAGCAATATTGGAACCGCCACTGCTAAACACCGTTCCAGCAACCGGTCCACTACCGTCGCCGCTGCCATCGATCAGCCACTGAACGCCGAGTTCATCCGCAGTGTCGTGGCTGACATCGGCAATTATCGCCTCTACCAGTACCTGAGAGCGGCGTACGTCGAGCTTTCTGATCGTCTCACGCAAGGTATTAAACACGGGCCTCGCGGCACTGATGACCAGGGAATTAGTATGCGGATCAGCCTGGATAGAGGTCTGCACCCCACCTTGATCAGCAGATGACTCAAGCGTTCCGGCCAACAGCGGGGCCAGCTCTTCCGCAGTGGCATATTTGAGATAGACCACATGGGTGTTGGACTGGCCATCCGTCGGCATATCCAGATGTGCAATAACACCGCGCATCCTCACGCGCCCCGACTGTTCACCACTGAGTAGAATGCTGTTGGTTCTCACGTCAGCTATAAAATCGACGCCTTGCAGGCTATTTCCAACGCTGGACTGCAAAGCGGTCAAAGCTCCTGCCAGCTCTTCAGCAGAGGCATTGTCCAGCTTGATCAATTCAGCTTCGGCGCCAGTAACAACATCGACCCGGCGAATCAGCGCCTTGATCCGCTCGACGTTATAGGAGTGATCGCTGATCACAAGGATCCCCGAATTTGGGAATGCCGCGAGGTGAGCGTATTGGGGAACAAGCGGCCTTAAAGCGGGCAGAATCTGCTGTGCCGATACGTTCCTAACCTCCACCACCTCGGTCACAATATCCCCACCAACAATGTCGGTGGGTGCGGCTCCGGCAACCACACCACTGGTTTTGGCATTAACGTTAGGAACAATTTTAATCACCTCTCCACTGCCAACCGCAGAAAAGCCGTGGACATCGAGAATAGAGAGGAAAACATCGTAAAGCTCCTCATGACTCATCGGCTGACTGGAGATGACGGTTACCTTTCCAGTAACGCGGGGGTCAATCACGAAATTGGTGCCCGTAACCTCGGCGACGGTGCTGATCAGCGCATGGATATCGGCATCCTGAAGGTTAAGAGTAATTTCCTGAACCCGTGCCGAGACTGGCCATATCAGCAGTACCAGCAGGATTAACCTGACTGTTCGATTAAAGAAGTCTGTAAAAGCGTTGCTGCGGGAATTGGGGTTCATCGTGACCGTTCCGTTAATCACCGAATTCAAGATTGAAATGCCATAGTTTGATCGCACCCACCACCTTCTCCATCTCATACGCTAACGATAACATATAATAAAAACAATGTGATATGAATGACTCCTAACCATTTGCTTTAATAAAAAACTGAGATTTTTACGCGCTGCAAAGTACGTCGACAACGCTGCTAGCGGACCGTGAGCCAGCGGGTCATTTTTTCTGTTTTGCATCAAGAACCCAGCCTCTCTATCGGCCACCAGCAGAGTACGACACTGCTTGCGGCCGACTAAAGATAACTCGGTGAAGTTAAGGGACGGGATTTAACGCCGCTCAGTGCCACGCGCTTGCAACCGCAAAAATTCCCGTTTGCCAGCCCTCTCAAAAATTACGCGGTCAACAAGGATCTGGCTCAGTTTGGCGTTTCCAGGCAATACATCACCCAATACATAACTCCTGTGGCTGCCATTTTCTGTGCTGATAATCGCATGTCCGTCCCGCGGATTTTCCGCTAACACTACACCATGCAGGATTAGCTTTAGAGGGGTGGGCGACACAGTTTCCACAGGCCCTGCTATTTCTACCCTGTCACCCTCCGGCCCGAACAGTCCCGCGTTGGTAATCGTGCGCAGATTTTCCTCGACTGTCGGGGTACTGAGTGATAACAAACCGGAAAGCGTATCCTTATCCACCTTTTGAGCAGCTTGCCTCTGCCCATTAAATAATTGAAGACTAACCCAGACCAACACCGATAGAAGAAGAAAATTACCCGCCCACACTACCCGATTGATCACTGCTTATGGTTCCCGCTTAATCGCACCAGAAACTCGCCGACTCCTCTGCTTTGGCCAGTTTTTTTAATCGCTCAGCTTCTTCAACGTAATTACCCTGAGAATCAAACATACGCTTATTCATGTAGCTTTTGATATCGGCAACTGCCTTTCGGGATTGCGCGCAATTTTTTTCACGCTCCACTTTTTCCGCCTCTAACTGCGCTTTATTCTCCTTTTCCTGTTGCCGTTGGACGGTGTAGTCGGCCTGCTTCTGTTCGAACTGTTTGCGCAGCTCTATACCAAAATCCATCGGTAGGGCCGGTTTTGGCGGCGGCTTAACCCACTCTGACTCAACTTCCGTCGGCGGGCGGGCACCAAAATGGGTCTGGCCATTCTCGTCTACCCACTTGTAGATATCTGCAGCAGAGACTAACCCGCTACCCCATACCAGGAGTGTCCCCAGCGCCAATCCGGCAGCCCTACTGATCATCTGCCACCTCCACTTTGATCTGATATTGTCGATCCCGTGATGTTTCCATGAAACTATACTGCGTTTTTCCTGTAGACCTGATCTGCGCACCTGACCCTAAACCCGCAACCGTCGTCCATTCCGCCAGATTAACCAGTAACGTCGTGCCCAGAGATTGCCGGCTGACGTCAGTGCGACCTGAAAAACGTTCCCTCCGTTGGCGTATTTCGATTCTTGCATCTGCATTACCCAGCCTGACTGCTTTGACGATCAAACCACTGATCGCCGCGCGCTGATAGCTGATTAGTCCTGGATGCCCGCTTAAGGTTTGCCGTAGCGCCACGGATGGTTGTTCAGCTCCAGTAAAAAAAAATGCCTCCCCACCTTCAACCACTCTGATCTGTTGATTAAGACCGCCTCTTTCGGCTGTTGCAAAACGCTGGCTAGCAATCGTGAGAGTTACATCACTCTCCCTGGAGTCGTCGCTGCCTGATACGCCCTTGCGTAGAGTTAACCCGGATAACACTCTCTCCTCGTGCAGCTCGTTTCCACTGATCTGCCGCATTGAAATGATCATAGTAGCCGGTCTGCGATCGAGTTCCCGCAAGGCTCTTGATAAAGCGTTTAAGGTGTTCGGGTCGGTGCGGACCAGTAATTTATCGTTTTCGCCAGCGATGAAATCGCCGGCCGTTAACAAGGGTTTGACAAGTGGAATCAGCTCTTCTGCAGTACGATGTTGTAATGTGATAGTAGTGAGTTGTTGCGTTTGCGCCATTGATCCAGAAAATACCGCGAGCCACGCAAGAAGTATCAGGGACACCCGGTTCCAACCTGGCCAACGTGTGGATAAGGGAGCACACAACAACATAAATTAATTCACTCCACCACTGCCGGCTAAATTCCAAGGCGACGGAATTCCGCCTCTACTTCGCTCATGGCCCAGAGTTCATCAAATTTTCTGACCAATTCCACCGTCCGCAGCGAATCCGCGTAGCAACCGGTACCTTCTGGCCGGTCACCCAGTTCACGGCTCAGATAGCCGCTGTTATCAAAAGTGATGAAAGCGTCAGCAAAATTCCGGTGTTGATCTGCCGGCCTGTGGATATGCACAAAGGTAGGTAAACGCCGTGCGAGTTCAACCAGGCGGTGCCCCTGCCTGATAGCCGTTTCCGGACGTTGAACCAGGATATGGACCTGGGCGACGCGTCCGTGCGTTCTGATAAACCGGCTGAAGGCAGTGACGATCGTTTCCTGATCAAGAATTGCTGCATCAAAATCCTGCGAGAAGATGCAGATACGCCGCGTGGATTGATTGACCATAGCGGCTACGTGGGTGACGTACTCGCTGTATCTTGTCAACACAAACGAGTCTGTGTCTTCTCCCAGCTGTGGAGAAACCTTTTCGTGATCCATGACGCTCTCCTGTTCGCTCTGCGGTTGGTAGTTTCTCCTGCTACTTCAGGCAAACAGACTCACTGTTGAACCGACTGTCTGGGTGAGTCCGCGCCCCATACTGTCGATGACCGCATAGGCCGCCACCTGTTGCCTCTGGGTCATGGCATAGCCTAACAACTTACCGGCAGGTGGCGGGCCCCCAGTCATGTTAGGGGCGGAGTGCCCAGCCGTCAGCAATCTGGCACGAGACGCTAGCGTTCGCTGTGAGGGCGCTTCGGCCAGCGGTTGCAACGAGTGGGAGTTGGCGCTGATTTTCACTAGGGGTAACGGCGTAGTTGTGTGGATAAAAAAAGCTGGTCTCTATTTTGCGGTGTTATGGAGGTGCCGTCCAAAACTATTTGAACAGTGGCGGTTTCTGCTGATATGGTAAACGTTACTTAAGAAACAGATTGTTACGCTTTGTTTCGAATAAATTGTGTGAGCTTCTGGACCCAGTTTTTCTATCCTGATACTGTGCTCCCGCACGGAAACACAACCCAATCCCTTTCACCCTTAGTCAAATATCCATGATCACCCATGAACAGGTCACTACCAATTAGCCTGGCTTTGGTGGCTCTCATCAGTGGACCTGCAGTTCAAGCAGAGATTTATGCCTACCTGGATGGCAAGGGGCGCCGCTACTACACAGACAAGCCCCTGGAACAGGCTTTTTACCGACCGGTCAACAGTGCCGCCAGGAAAGCACGGTTGGAACAGCGAGACTCCAGGCGCCGTAACGTTTCCAGACCGTCTGCTGGCCGACAGCGCGCGCAGATCAATCAGCTGATTGATAAATGGGCCGGCCACTACACCCTCGACCCGGAGCTTGTGAAAGCGGTTGTGCAGGTGGAATCAGATTATCGGCCAGACGCTCGCTCATCTGCTAATGCGCAGGGCTTAATGCAGTTGATGCCTGCCACGGCATCTCGATTCGGTGTTACTGACCCCTGGGACCCGGAACAGAATCTGCGCGGCGGCATGGCTTATCTGCAGTGGCTCCTCAGCCAGTTTAAAGGTGACCTGCGGCTAGTGCTGGCGGCGTACAATGCGGGTGAGAACAATGTGGTTAAACACAAGGGGGTTCCGCCGTTTCGGGAAACCCAACGCTATCTACAGAAGATCACCCGCCTCTACGATAAACGCTGGCACGCCTACAGCCGCCGCGACCTCTAGACATTTAACGGGAACGGCAAACAGAGTCGGCCGTTCAGTCGCCGAGCCTTATCAAAAAGCTGCCGTCATTCTGCAACCGTTGAATATAAAGATCGTCGTAATCCGCGACCACGGAGTTTCTGACTGAATCCCGCGCCATTATCGCCGCTCGATAGCCATTTACACGTGGTGTCTGTGCAAAAAGGTCATCGCCGAGATAAGCGTCGATAACCCGTTGGCGAGTAAAAAACGGCGCAAAAGCAGCATCTATCACTGCAAAGTCTGGCCCGTTGAAAAAGGGCTCCGCAACAAGCTGTGATTCTAGGTCCATCAAAAGGCTGCGAACCGTATCAACCTGGTCGACCAGTTCCTGTTTCAGCTTTGCCATCGCCATCCGGAACTGCGCGGCCGATAGCTGGTTGGCAATCTCAATCCATGCCCTGTTTTGTGCCCTTATCAGCGGATCAGCCGGGTGCAGCGGGGGTGCATAGGTTTCTTCCAGGAACTCATTAATTGCCCAGGACTCGAACAGCACGGTCTCCTTAACCAGGAGTACCGGTACCTTACCTGTCGGGGATAATTTTAAAAACCACTCGGGTTTGTTGCGAAGGTCGATATATTCAATATTGAAATCGACCTGTTTTTCGAGCAATACGATTAGTGAACGCTGTACAAAGGGACACAGTTTGAAACTGATCAGTTTGAGCGGCATGGTTAAACCCTATCACTGAGCGACCCACTAGCTTATCAGGATTCTCAAAAATTGCGTCCGATAACAGAGTGCTGGAGGAGTACCAGAAGTGGCTGCGGGAGGAGGTGCTGAAATTTGCCTGCGGCGCCTCAGTCTTAGCGATAAAGTTACAGTCAGCAAGAGGTTGGCTGGAACTTCAGGCCGCTTCGCCCATTCCTGAGCTATCTTGTTTCTCCGCGGCGATCTGCTCCAACTCGAAACAGCTCTGTTCCAGCAGGTTGAGTAATTTGTTTTTGCTCTGCTGCAGCGCTTCGAGATCCTCTTTCTGGCCGAACATCATGGAATATTCATCGATCACCGAATTCAATGTGTCGTTGGTGGTCTGTAGCTCTTTTCCGAGAACACTTTTTTCTTCCTCAGCGACCCTAAGCTGTTGTTTTAAAGCGGCTAGCTCCTGTTCAAACTCCTCCACCAGCGCAGGGTCCAGACCAGCGTTTTCATCCAGGGCCGGGGTAATTTCGCGAAAAATGTCCTTCAGCTTGGTGTAGTGGTGATTAACCTTTTGGAACGACGCGGAATCCTGTTTGATCACGCTGGTTCGCATCGCTTTAAACATCATTTTTTCCTCTCCCGACAGCTTTTGAATCAGTTCATCGCTCGCTGCATCATCATAACCGTAACAGTCGCGCAGCCATTCGGCCATTTGCAGCGCCTGCGATTCGCTTTTTTTCCCCATTTGCTCCACCAGCATTCTGCCGATGGTATTGACCTGATTGCGCTTTAGTCCCCAGACGATGCCAAGAAGACAAAAAACAATCAGGGCGCTGACCAGAAGCCCCAGTGTGATCACTGCAGTCACTGCTTCGATCTGAACCATATCGCCACCTCAATACAACAAAAACTTCTTTCCTGACCATGAGTTAGCGGTCTGGCAAGCGCAATCTTTAACCACTGGCCTGAACCGGGTTGACAGGCCTGCTTGGCAAACCTCTAACATGAATGTTTACCGGCCCCTTGACTTGCTGATCTATCATTCGCTCCGGGCAGTCGCTCCGCACGCTCGCCTGAGCAGATTTATTTGCGCTGCTGTAGCGGTTAGAATGCACGCCCCAGGCGCCTGCTAGCGTTGATCTTTTTACCCATCAGGCCACTATCGCCCTTCACAAAAATCATTGACTTCTACTCCACGTAAAGCCGTCGCCCTTATCTCCGGCGGCCTCGATTCCATGCTTGCCGCCAGGGTTGTTCTTGACCAGGGCGTCGAGGTACATGGCCTCAATTTTTTTACTGGCTTCTGCGTTGAAGGCCATACCCATGCCATTCGCAGCCAGCACAGGGAAAGGCCAAAACGTAACAACGCGCTCTGGAGTGCCGAACAGCTCGGTATCAAACTCCACATTGAGGATGTCTCGGAGCCCTACAAGGATGTGGTCATTAATCCTAAATATGGTTACGGAGCGAACCTCAACCCCTGCCTGGATTGCAAGGGATTTATGGTTAACAGAGCGCGTCTTTGGATGGAGGAGCACGACTTCGATTTCATGATTACCGGGGAAGTCATCGGTCAACGGCCCATGTCGCAACGCCGCGACACCATGCCGGTAATTCAGCGCGATGGGGGGATCGGTGATCGCCTGGTGAGGCCGTTAAGTGCCCGACTGTTGCCGGAAACACTACCGGAACGCGAAGGCTGGATACAGCGGGACCAACTTTACGATTTTTCCGGCCGCAGTCGCAAACCACAAATAGCCCTGGCCCAGCAGCTGGGATTCAGCGACTGGGCACAACCGGCAGGGGGCTGCTGTTTTCTTACCGACAGGAGTTATTCGTCTAAATTGCAGGATTTATGGGATGCGCGGGGTTCCAAAACCTACGAAATAGATGATGTGGTCCTGCTCAAAATAGGCCGTCATCTACGCCCCAGGCCCCACTTTAAACTGATCGTCTCCAGAGAAGAGGGTGAGAACAACTTTCTGCGCGGCTATCGGCGCAATTTTGCCTATTTTGAGGTCACCAGCCACCCAGGCCCGTTAACCCTTGTTGATGGCAACCTGGACCAGCAGGACCTGGAGTTGGCAGCGCGAATTGTCGCCCGGTTCAGTCAGGGACGCGATGCTGACGAGGTTTCACTGCAGTTCACACCATTAACTGGAGAACCGATAGCGCTATCGGTGACGCCATTTGCCAGCACCGAAATACCCCAGGAGTGGTATCTCTGATTCTCTTAACCGCTGATGGTAACCAGCGGCAGTGAGCTGTCATTAGTCACAGCTGGCCTGTCTGCCATGCAGTTTGTTAAAACGCTCGCAGCTTGCAGATCTGGCTGCCAGTTGATGGTACCAGTCTATATTGATAGCCCAGATTCTGCGTGGATTGGGTGAAATTACCAGCTCTCCGGCAAAACTGGTCTGGCCGGCGGTTACCTCAACAATCGGACTTAGCTCATGAGGCACAGACACACGATAGAGTGCCGTCTGCCCGCCGGTAAAAATGATGCGGTAACCATCTCCCGGTAACGGGTAAAGGAACCGGTTGGGAGCAGTGAGGATATTCAGGCTACCTTCAATGGATGCAATCCTGTACTGCCCCGGCGGCAGCTGATCAAAAACAACCGCAGCCGAACATTGCGGGGAACTGGTGACCACCGGCATATCCTTCCCAACGCCAGTCAGCGTGATACTAACGGGGTTGACCGGCACACCAATTCGCATGTGAGCCACAAGCTGACTGGAGATCACCAGGCGGCCAAGCTCTGAATGCTGTTCGAGTTGCGGAAGGAGTTGGTGACACCACTCTGGTGGTTCATCGCCAGCGATGGATTGACTGCTGAACATGCAGAGCAAGAGTAGGCAGACCGTTCGGCAATTATCGAAAACCCGATTCGCACCAGGGCCACGGCCCGGCCGATCACTTTTCGCAGGGAGCGTAAAAGCCGCTATGGCCTTTACATCGCCGCTGTCAATTCTCTTACTGTACTTTCTGACCATCGCTGATTATCCTTCTCCTGTTGCAGATCAGCTGTTTGAAACCAGCGGATGACAATAATAGTTCCGTTGATTTTGGCAATTACCTTGAGAGGTTGAGAGTCTCCCGCCGTAAGTCAGGATGCTTTCCAGCCATTTCAGAGTAACGCCGGTGCCTGGGTGTTAGTTAGTGCTCTTGTAACCCGGTAACCTGTGCCGTCGTCACAGTGCATATCTGGATTATCCAAAGCAACCGAGATTGCTGTAATCCATAACCATGAAAGACTCTGTCAGCAGAGTAGAGGGTGGTTGAGAAATCTGCAAGCGGGCCACACTACAACTAAATTTTTAAGCGCCCGGCTGTGAGTAGCAACGCCAGCAGCGTTGATGATGCAGCCGCATGAAATTTAAGAATGTTAAAGAGGAGTATGCCAATGAATATGCCAGACCAGGGACTAAAGCCAGACTATAGCCATCTGATTCAGGACGACAAAGTCCATAGCTCAATGTACACCAGCCAACAGATCTTTGATGATGAAATGGAAGCCATTTTTCATCATGGTTGGGTGTTTGTCGGACATGATAGCGAAATCCCCAATGCTGGCGATTACGTGCTACGTCAGCTTGGTCGTCAGCCGGTGATCATGATTCGCGACAAGCGGGGCAACGTCAATGTTCTGCGCAATCGCTGTGCCCATCGAGCCAACATGGTTTGTGGGTATGAGGGACCGAATAAAAAAGTATTGGCCTGTCCCTATCATGGATGGGTGTTTGATCTCAATGGCGATCTGATCGAAGTTCCACATGCCGATGGATACCCAGACGACTTCGACAAATCAGAATATGGCATGGCAGCGGCTGCGCAGGTGGACAGCTACCGTGGCTTCGTCTTTGCCTGTCTGGATGGGTGTGATTTTACCCTTGCGGAGCACCTCGGCTCGGCTACAGCACTGATTGATCGTGCTTGTGACCTCTCACCATCAGGTGAGCTGGATTTGCAGGCGGGCTGGCTGAAGCACAGGTTCAAAGCCAACTGGAAGATGCTGCCGGAAAACGACTGCGATGGCTATCATGTCGAAACCACCCACTCTTCTTTTATGGCCGCCACTGATTCGCAGGCGGTCGATCTGATTACAGAGTCTGCAGTCGAACCAGTAGTACGCGACTGGGGTAATGGCCACATGGAGATCGACTTCAATGTGGCATACCGTGCCCGCAACAAACCCTTTGAGTGGTTTGGTCGCATGCCCGCCTCCAAGTTACAGAATTATTCCGCTGCGATGATAGAAGCGTATGGTGAGGAGCGAGCTCACGAAATCACCGTCACCGGACCACCCCATGCAATTATTTTCCCTAACCTGTTTCTAGGTGAACTCAACGTGGTCTTCTACTATCCGGTTAGTCCGGATGAGTGTGTACAGCTTTACACGCCGATGACCCTAAAAGGCGCGCCGGAAATCAACAAGCGCGCTGTGCACCAAACCGAGGGTGCAGTGGGCCCCGCCTCTTTCCTGATCCCAGAAGATGTGGTGATTGCTGAACGTAACCAGGCCGGGCTATCAGCGGGAGGGCAGGAGTGGGTCGATTTGAGCCGCGGCAAACATCGTGAATATGAAGAAGACGGCAAGATCGTCTCGCACATGTCCGATGAAACAGTAAACCGCGGCTTCTGGCGGCGTCACCGTCAGGAGATGCTAAAAAATACTTAATTTAAACCAAGCGCGGAGTAATTCGCGTTTAATCAAAACATAACGAATCAGGACTTGTGATGAGGCACATCTGGATGTTGCATCACAAACCGCTACAAGGAGGATGGCATGGCAAGTTATGAACTGATCAGCGAGTTAACACAGTTCATACTCAAGGAGTCGCGCTACTGCGACGAATCGCGCTATAGCGATTGGGAGAGTCTGTGGACCGATGATGGTCATTACTGGGTGCCCCGTGGTCCGGATATGGACCCGGAAAAACATGTTTCCCACCTCAACGATAATCGCGCGCGTATCCACACCCGCATCAAGTCACTGAACAGTGGTACCCGTCATAGTCAGGTGCCACCGTCGCCGATGAACAGGGTGATTTCTCCGATTGAGCTCGAAGCCGAAGAAGGCGATGAATACACCGTCGGTGTCAATTTCATCCTCGTAGAGATGGCAATACAGTCAACCCACGACATGCACATCTGGGCCGGCCGTATCACCTACCAGTTGCGCCGTGAGGGCGGTGAGTTGAAGATGGCACGTAAAAAGGTAGTCCTGGTGAATGGTGACGAACCGGTACCCAATATCAGCTTTCTGATCTGATCTGATCTGGCCTGGTCTGACCAGGCTGGTTTAGCCATGGGACCTGGTTGCCGACAGGTCATTGTTGAGACAGGAAGTGCCCAGGTCTCAACAACAGCGTGAAACAGGCAGGGGCTTTTCATAAAAACCATTCCGGGCAGTGATGCTGTCCAGGTTTTTTGAGCTTTGGCTTTGGTCTGATTCCAGCCGACGTGGCATCGTCCCCGGCTCTCATTTAGAATTTCCTGCTGAGAGCGGGGCAATTCCATATCCGATCCATATCCGAAAATTAGTTACCCTGCTGGGTAGCACAGGTTTACTGTGCGCTCTGCAGGGTAATAGAGATTACGCCAGGGGGAAAAATGTTGTTACCCAGAGATTATGTCCGGTCCTGTGCACTGGGGTTTGGTGACAAGACCGCATTTGTCGACGGCGATATCCGCCGCAGTTTCGCTGACCTTGATCGGCGCTCGGATCGACTGGCAGCTGCACTGCAGGATTTGGGGATAAAAAAGGGCGATGTCGTCGCCATTCTCGCCCATGATCTGGTCGAGGTGATCGAACATTTTTACGCCTGCATGAAAATCGGTGCGGTGCGGGTTGGCATCAACTGGCGTTACGCACCGCGAGAGATGGTGCATCTGGTCAACGACTGCCAGCCGAAAGTGATTGTGATACAGGATAACTGCATTCCCCTGCTCGGCGATCAGTTTGACGCCTTCGCCGGTGACCGAACCCTGATCGGTTTGCGCGGCGACCACGGCCTGGAGCTGGATTTCGAAACCCTGGCAACCAGCGACGGCGCGGCCCCGGTACTGCCTGAGCTTTCAGAAGATGACCGTATAGCGATCAGCTACACCTCCGGAACCACCGGACTGCCGAAAGGAGCGATCTGGACACAGGTGGGGGTACGCGAGTGTCAGGTACAGACCACCCTGCAGATTGGTCTGACACCGGAGGATGTGTTTGTCTCACCAGGGTCAACTGCTGGCGTTGGAATTGTTCTCAACAGCTTTAACCTGGTCAACGGCATGACCGTTGTACTCCCCGGTGGCGACTTCTCCGCCGAGGGCTGGCTTGAGCTGGTGGAGCGCGAGAAAGCCTCTTTTAGTTTGTTGATGCCGACGTTAATGCGACGCCTGCTTGATCTCTATAAGGCGGGCAACTACGACCTCTCCAGCCTGCGCATGATCGCCTACGGTTCTGAACCGACGCGACCGGCAGTGATTCGCGAATGGCACGAAGTGATCGGTAAAGAACTGATGCAAATATACGGCCTTACTGAAGCAACCGGAGGCTGGCTGAGCTTTCTACGCCATGACGAGCATCTGCGCGGCTTTGCTGATAAACCGGAACTGCTTACCTCCTGTGGTCGTCCCGGTTTGCATGTGGAACTCTCCATTCGTGACGAACAGGGTAATCCCCTGCCGCCGGGAGAAGTGGGGGAACTTTGGGCTCGCGGCGATGTGATTTTGCAGGGCTACCTGAACCTCCCCGAAGAGACTGCCAACACCATTACCGAAGATGGCTGGTTACGGTGTAACGATCTCGGTAAAACCGATGAGGAAGGCTACTACTATCTGACTGATCGAAAAAAATTCATGATCATCAGTGGCGCTTTTAATGTCTTCCCGGTGGTGGTTGAGAATGTGCTCGCGGAACACCCGGCAATCCATGAGTGTGCGGTGGTCGGTGCGCCCCACCCGGAGTGGGGAGAAGCGGTGGTAGCAATTGTGAGCCTGAAACCGGGTACATCGGCCAGCACTGCAGAGCTGATTGACCATTGCCGCGACAAGGTAGGCAAATGGGAAGTGCCCAAGTACATCAAGATTATCGATGAACTACCCAAAGGTGGCACTCACAAGATCGCCAAACATGCATTACGGGAGGCGTTGCGTAAAGACCCATCCGAACTGCCGTGGGCAGACCAGCTCTGACCCGTTGCTCTCTGGATAGCCCGTTGCTGTGGATAGCCAGCTACTGTGGATAGACCGAATAGTGAATCGCAACCAATGAGTCCGAAATCCAACCCGCCCAGAAGTGGTTTACCCAAAAACATGCTGCCCAGAGACCTGCTACGTCGGTGTGCGATCAGTCATGGCGATCGGGTTGCCCTGATTGAGAACGAGCGCCGGGTTACCTGGAAACAGGTCAACCAGCGCACGGATGCACTGGCTGCGGCATTGCAGGCTCACGGGATCGGTAAGGGTGACGTCGTTGCGATGCTGGCGAGAGACCATATCGAAGTGGTCGAACTCTGGTTCGCATGCCTCAAGATTGGCGCTGTCAGGGTGGGTATCAACTGGCGTTATGCGCCACGGGAAATGCTCCATCTGGTTAGTGATAGCGGCGCGAAGATGGTCTTTGTGCAGGCAGATTGCCTACCGCTGCTGGGAGAGGGACTAGAGCCGATCAAACAGGCTGGTGTGTTACTGGCTGGGTTTGGTAATGGCCACGGTCTGCCGCTCGATTTCGAGGCGATGGTCGCAACATCAAAACAGCCAGAACTACCGGATCTAGAGGAGGATGACCTCAGCGCGATCAGCTATACCACCGGTACCACCGGGTTACCCAAAGGCGCCCTGTGGACCCAGCGAGGAGTGCGCGATGCCCTGGTGCATAGCGCGCTGGAGCTGGGCCTGAAACATGAAGATGTTTATTACAGTCCCTTTCCAATGGCCGGTGTACCGATTCTCTGTGCCTCCTTTGGCATGGTCAACGGCCTGACCACGGTGATTCCTGGCGGTAGTTTCGACGCCGGGGAAGCGCTGAACCAGATGTCCGAATCCGCGGCGACCGTAGCGATATTCGTGCCGACGATGATGCAGCGGATCATCGAACTGTATCAGCAGGGGGGTTATTCACTGTCACTGCGACTACTCACCTACGGTTCGTCGCCAGCGACTCCGACGTTGATCCGTGACGCGATCAAAACCTTCGGCTGTGAAGTGATCCAGCTCTATGGTCTCACCGAATCAACTGCGGGATGGCTCGCTTTTTTACGCCATGCCGAGCATCTGCGCGGACTGGACTCACCGGAAATGCTGACCTCCTGTGGCAAGCCCGCTCTGCATGTGGATATTGAGATCCACTCCCCAGAGGGTGAAAAGCTGCCCGCCGGGGAAATCGGTGAAATCGTGGTACGCAGCACAACCAATATTCCCGGCTATCTCAACCTGCCGGAAGAAAATGCTGAGCTTTATGACGGCGACTGGATGCGAACCAATGACCTCGGCAGGCTTGATGAAGAGGGCTATCTCTACCTGACCGACCGGCGCAAGTTTATGATTATTTCCGGTGGTTACAACGTCTATCCGGTGGTCGTAGAAAACGTATTGGCTGAGCATCCGGCAGTGAGAGAAGTCGCAGTGGTAGGTCTGCCCCACCCACAATGGGGTGAAGCAGTGGTGGCAGTGGTTGCACTCAGCTCTGATCAACAGCAACCCCAGCAGCCAACAGCAGATGACCTGGTCAGGTTTTGTCGAGACAAACTGGGCAAGTGGGAACTGCCCAAGCATGTGATCTTTGTCGATGAACTGACCAAAGGTGCAACCGGCAAGATCGCTAAATTCACAATCAGGGAAAACCTCAGACAGCAACCGGAGTTATTCCCGTGGCATTAACCCCTCTTTTTCATTGGGTGAAAAACGAGCATCAGGTTCCTTTTTGAGCTTATCGACATCACCCGAGACCATCTGCCGGATCAACCAGTGGTTTTTCAACCGCTCTCCCAGCAGTCTCGCTCCAGGCTGCGTCAAGTGACCACCATCTGGAGAAATCAGATTTCCCCCGCGATCAATTACCGGGCAGTGGGAATCCGATTCACATAGTAAATGGGACAAATTCACAAAAGGGATGTCAACCAACTGCCTGCTCATAATGCTGTTGATCTTAACGTGAAACTGCTCCATTTCATTTTGTATCAGAGCTCGTTCAGGAGCTGCCGTAGCGAGGATTTCATCTAAATCGATGCGGCCAAAATTCTTCCGCCCAAATACCACCACCTCACGACCAAAATCTTCCCGCAATCGGGCAACACTCTCCCTCAGCCGCTCCACCTGCCAGGCTTGCCACGAGGAAGCTAACCAAATGACATCGGCATCCCGCAGTAGTTGCAATAACAGCGGATGATCATACGAGTTGCCCGCGCTATTCTCTCGCTGACAGAATCTGACATCCTGAGGACTCCAGTATTTTTCTCTTTCTGGCTCTGCATAAAGATTGCCGCATCGTGCTGAGATACGGTGAGTCGACAACGCAAAATAGCTATCCATGCCTCCTTCATAGATAGCATTAACCAGGTCCTGGGCAAAACTGTCGCCGACCAGAACAACCTTCAACCGTTTTTCAGAAGGCACGAAACCAACGTCAACCAGACTGTTGAAGCGCACACCAATATAATCCCCACTTTCTGCGTGCTGGCGAATGATGCTTCGGTCATTTTCGGGATATCTAATCAGCAGACCATCCAGACCAATCCACCCTGCTGTGACCAAACTTACCAGGGCAAAACCACTAAAGGCAAAAACCGTTTTTCTGTTGACTTTCTGTTTATCTCTAAAAGGAGTCTCTACATACTTCCAGCTCAGATAGGCAAGGAAAAAAGTCAGTAGACTAAACAGCAGCATCAGCCCCTGACCTACATCTTCTCCCCCCCGATACTGTCGCAGAAAAGAAAACAGCGGTTGATGCCAGAGATAAGCGCTGTAACTGACAAGACCAACCCCAACCATAAGTCTATTGGCTAACAGCGAATAGACGAATGTTCCTTTAACCGTGTAAGCGAGGAGTAGTAGAG
Source organism: Immundisolibacteraceae bacterium (assembly GCA_052031065.1). Classification (GTDB taxonomy): domain Bacteria; phylum Pseudomonadota; class Gammaproteobacteria; order Immundisolibacterales; family Immundisolibacteraceae; genus JBPEXY01. Next base: position 47,005 of record JBPEXY010000213.1, read on the forward strand.
TACCAACGACGGGGAGTAGCGCGTAATAACTGGGGAAAGGCGTGGTGTCATCGAAATAAACTACAGAGCAACCAATACACAGTAGCCCCATAATACTAAGTATGTCGGCAGGACCGCGGGAAGCTCGCAAACCATCATTGTGCACCAGAAGCGCCAACAATACGCCCGCTAACAATTCCCAACCACGGGTCGGCAGAAGGAAAAAACCAGCCGTGGGAAAGTTAAAAGATGCCCAGTGAGCCAAGTTGAGACTGACCAAAGCTAACATTGCCATGGTCACAAACACAAAACGGTAGCCTTTCGCCCAGATTGCACCTAACAACAAGGGGAAAAGAATATAGTACTGCTCCTCAACCGATAAGCTCCAGGTATGCAGGAGTGGCTTTAATTCAGCCGCCTGATCAAAATACCCGCTTTGTCGCCAGAAAAAAATATTTGACGAAAAGGTACCAACACCAATCAGGCTCTCAGCGTAGTCGTGCATCGCCCGCGGTTCCAATAGTACCCAGGATAGTGGCACGCTTAGCAACGTAATTAAGGTTAGCGCCGGAATTATCCGGCGGGCTCTGCGCTCATAGAACAACAGCAGGCTGAACTTACCGGCCTGTAGGTCGGCCATGATGATCGACGATATCAGGTAACCGCTAATCACGAAAAAAATATCGACCCCGACAAACCCTCCCTCGAATCCACTAATTCCTGCGTGAAATAAAATAACCGGAAGGACCGCGACCGCGCGCAAGCCATCAATTTCAGCTCTGTATTGCATGATCTAAGGGGCTAACTCTTTTGGAAATTTACACAGCTAAAGGTCCCAGATCATGGTTATTCAGGGAACCAGAATAACCCGCTGGATTAATGAGGTATCGATACCGGCTTAACGTATCGGAGCACTCCTGCGTGGTGCGCACCAATGGTTACTTTATTATCTTCGGGCAATCCCTGCCGGCGGCCCTGGTTGATCAAGTCCTTGTGGTGTGGTGCAAACAGTTCAGGATGGTTCCAATCAATATCAACTTCCCCTTGCGGCCCCAAACTCACACCTTTGATGATCTCCGGATAGGGCAAAATAGCTTCTATGGAGTGCCTGTCAGGGAAATCGAACGCTAACCCAAAGGTTTCCGCAGTCAGGTAAGTCCAGTCATTAAACCCCGACCGCCAATAAATCTTTCTACCGATACTGCCACTTTTGGGACTAAAAGCATTGAGTTCAAAATAAGTCGGCAGATGATAGAAATTGAAATCGACGAGATCGAACTCCGCATGCCATAGCGTATTGTCGCTGCAATAAAACTGGTCGTCGACAGCGCCAATAAAGGGCGGTGTCGAAACAAAAGGGGGTGACGAAAGCGCCGGGTCGGGACTCTGCTGACAGCTGCGGGAGGGTCTTGGACGCTGAGGCGTACCCAGGTTTAGGGTGTCTCCCTGAGCAATTGCCTGTCCGGCCGTACGGGTCACATAACGGGACCTGATCCCCGTGCCACCGGGGAGCAGAGAAAAAATATTATTAAAAGCCCTCACCCCCCGGACCGCATCAATATCAATCCCGTTTTGGGTAATCACGGTATTGTTAGAAAACTGAAGATCCCGGCTCTGAGCGGATGCGCCACGCAGGTCCGTTTTCAATGCCCACTGCTGACGGCCCTCTTTCCCACCATCCGGTGCGGGCAGAAAAACATTGTGCGTGATGACGATATTCCGGTGAGCTGGGTTGCCATTCACCCGGCCATTTTTTGCCATGGCTCTACCCATCCCTCCCGAAGGTGACAAACGAATACCCAGCTCTGATGTCATTATGGTATTGCCTATAATGCTGAGTCCGGTTTCATTCTCCACGTTGAAGGGCATCGGAATCTTGTCGGGATGGTAATTCGCATCCCCTGTAAGCGGCTGATTTGACCAGCTCTTAAAAAAAATTCCGGTATGTGCGCCTTCGATCAGGTTCTCTCGCAATACGGTGCGCAACATACCAAAACTGTGAATACCGGCGCTGTTCTGATTGTTGAGGTTCTCATCTCCATTTTTGTCCACCAGACCGATATCAGACAAATAGTTACGCTCCGCTAGGCAGTCAAAGCATTGATTCAGCTGAAGCGCCCCAACATTAGTGTCAAATCCAGGTCGGCGTGCATCTCTTCTCACCGAATGAATAAAATTATTGGTAATCAGCAAATGGGCTGGAGGGTCAAACACCCCCTGAAAATCGGCCTTTGGCCGCACCACCGCCTGGGTTAACACTCCAGCATTGACATTGGTAATTTCAAAACCATCAATGATGATATGGTCGTGACCAAAAACATAAAACCCGACCACCAGCCGCGCATTACCACCACCGGTGAAGGAATAGTCAAATTCCTGGTCGATCACCACCGGTTTTTCAATAGCGCGAAAGACAATCGGCTGATCAGCCGTACCACTTGCCCTGACCTTTACGCCCTTGATATGTTGAAACGGCCTGGTTTTCCTGCTCTCCCGGTAACGACCCGCTAACACGCAAACGGTATCCCCCGGCTTAAGCGCCGCATCGGCAGCCCGCTGAATTGAACGAAAAGGGTGTCCCCGTGACCCAGCGTGACCATCGTCACCCTGAGATGACGATACGTAATAGGTGCATTCCTGCGCCGCCATTGCAGCGGCGGACCCAAAAAGCCCCATCAGCAGCAACGCCCAATGAACCCTGTAAATACCCACCTGAAAAGTAGCCAGACCACTCACTGGTCTGGACTAGTTGGCCGCTACCCCTCCGGGTGCGCCGACTAACCGCGGAGTGCCAATAAACCCGCTATCCGTCGCCGGGTTAAAGGGCCCGCTGGCTGGATTGTAGGCACCATTGGGGAAGGCACCAACATGCACCGTCGTACCACCGGCAATACCATCAGCATCGCCAAGATTATCCAGTATCGCCGTATGCAGAAAGGGTGTCGTGCTGGTGGGGTCTAACACCACACCGGCACTCGGAACAATGGTCACCCCGCTGAGTATGTTCGCCTGCGAGGTTAAATCCACTGGCATTGAATTGGCATCGGGATTACTCACCGCCATGCCAAAATCACCAGCACCAGTGGCCGGGTTAAACGCCTGAAAGGTCTGCCAGTTGGCAAAATTAACCAGCTGCTCAATACCGCCTATCTGCACGCCGTTACCTCCTGCGCCAAAACGTTGCAGCCGGAATGTACTATTGTCCTCGGGTGCATTAGGGTCGGCCGGATCAGGCTCTATGTGGTAGTAATTAAAATCGGCCAGCGCAATCTCCGCCGACCACTGCACATTGTCATCACAGAAAAAGGTGAGATCCCCCGCCGGCGATGTAGGCAGATTGGGCTGCGTAGAGGCAGGGAAATTACCACCGTTATCAGTTAGGTCGGGATCAGGGGTTACGCCATTATCCACGCACACCGCTGCAGCCCTGTTGGTACCGGCCGCGGCTGATACCCCGACCCCCTGAGTGGGTACTACGGCAACCGGTGCCGCTGGTGTTCCCAAATTCAGTTGAGTACCCCCATCAAGCAGTTGTTCTGCCCGGAGCCTTGAATAACTGGCCTGAACTGCAATATGTGGACCAGCGATACCGCTAGTCACCGCTGACAGCGAGAAAAAATTGTTATAGATCTCCGTGTTGGTCACCGCATCAACATTCACACCATTGTGTGTAATCACAGTGTTATTGATAAACTTTAGGCCGTTGCTTTGATCGGCAGTACCCCTCAAATCAGTGGTTAATGCCCACTCCATGCGCGCATACTCGCTCCCTAGCCGGGAAGGCGCCGCAGCAGTGGAGAAAAAAACATTCTCACGAATCTCTGCATTGTGATGCCCAGGATTACCATTGGCTTCTCCTGAATTACTAATTATCCGCCCACTTCCCCCGGATGGTGAAAGGTGAACCCCCCAGACAACATCGTAAATCAGGTTTCTACGTGCCAATACGCCAAAATCCGTTGCCGTGTTAATCGCTGGCGGCAAAGTCGCTGGATTGTAGTCGGCATCGGTTGGTTCCGGCTGTTCCGACCAGGCTTTAACAAATATACCGGTATGGGCATTATAAATTTCATTATTTTCAACCACGGTACGAAGCATACCGAAACTGAATACCCCGGCGTTATTAGCATTGGTAAATACTTCAACACCACTACCATTGATAATTGAAACGTCGTGTAATCTATTGTTCCTGACGGCACAATCCTGGCAATTATTCACAACCACTGGGCCGATATTTCCGTCAAAATTCGGCAATCGCTGATCCTTTCGAACATTGTAGATGTGATTGTTTTCAATAACTATATTGCTCGGTGGGTCAAATAATCCCTGAGCCCCAACACCACTCGAAAAAGGCTGATCAATAGCATCAGTCAG
>JBPEXY010000214.1:0-53394 GCA_052031065.1 Immundisolibacteraceae bacterium
ATGGTGTAACCACCCCCAATCAAGGCTCTCTATAGTGCCAATACTGGGTAGAAAGCCATTCTCCGGCGTTTCGGCATAGAGCCGAACCTCGACCGCGTGGCCGCTAAAGGTGATCTGCTGCTGGCTCAGTGGCAACGGCTCACCTGCGGCGACCCGTAACTGCCATTCCACCAGATCGAGACCGGTAATCATCTCAGTAACCGGGTGTTCCACCTGTAGACGGGTGTTCATCTCCAGGAAATAGAAATCGCCATCGGCATCGACAATAAACTCCACCGTACCGGCGCCCCGGTAATCTACGGCCTTCGCCGCAGCCACGGCCGCTGCACCCATGGCTGCCCGCATTTCGGTATCAACAAATGGACTAGGGGATTCTTCAACAACTTTCTGGTGGCGACGCTGCAGCGAACAGTCACGCTCGAACAGATGAACATAATTGCCGAGCTGATCACCAAACACCTGAATTTCTATATGCCGCGGTGCAAGCAGATATTTCTCCAGCATCACCCGCTGATCGCCAAATGCGGCAACGGCCTCGCGTCGTGCACCGTCAAGCGCCGCCTGAAACTGCTCGCTACTGTCCACCCGGCGCATACCCTTGCCACCGCCGCCAGCCACCGCCTTTATCAGTAACGGAAAACCAATTCTTTCCGCCTCTTCCAGTAGTTGTGGATCACTGGCCGGTGCGACGTCAGCGCTATCCTGGTAGCCAGGCACTACCGGTACGCCAGCGCTACTCATGATTGCCTTGGCACTGTCCTTGAGTCCCATGGCACGAATCGCATCACGACCAGGCCCGATAAAAACAAGTCCAGCTGCGGCACACGCCTGCGCGAAGGCCTCACTCTCAGACAGAAAACCGTAACCGGGATGAATCGCCTGTGCCCCGCTCAGGCGTGCCGCTTCGATAATGCGCTCAATATTGAGGTAAGAATCTGCGGCGGCGGCGCCACCTAGCGGCCAGACCTCATCCGCCTGGCGCACGTGGCGGGCGTTACTGTCGGCATCGGAACAGACGGCGACACTGCCAATTCCAAGGCGCTTCAGGGTAGCAAGCACCCGACAGGCTATTTCACCCCGGTTCGCAACTAGAACCTTATTGAAAATCAAATCATAACTCTTTGTTTGTATTCGTGTTTAATATCATAAAAGCCCCGAAACTACATCCTGAATACACCGAAATGGGGGTCATCAATGGGCGCGTTATAGACCGTCGACAGCGCCAACGCCAGCACCCGCCGGGTATCGGCGGGATCGATCACGCCGTCATCCCAGAGCCTGGCGGTAGCGTAGTAGGGATGCCCCTGGGTCTCGTATACCTCACGGATGGGCGCCTTGAATGCCTCTTCATCTTCTGCAGACCACTGCTCACCCTTTGCCTCCAGGCCATCTCTTTTTACGGTAGCCAACACGCTAGCCGCCTGTTCCCCCCCCATTACCGAGATACGGGCATTGGGCCACATCCAGAGGAAACGGGGACCAAACGCCCGACCACACATGCCGTAATTGCCCGCACCATAGGAACCACCGATCACCACCGTCATTTTGGGCACACTGGCGTTGGAAACTGCGTGAACCAGCTTGGCACCATCCTTGGCGATACCGCCCTGCTCGTAATCCTTACCGACCATAAAGCCGGTGATGTTCTGCAGGAACAACAACGGAATTTTGCGCTGACAACAGAGCTCTATGAAATGGGTGCCTTTGAGTGCCGATTCGGAAAACAGAATGCCATTGTTGGCGATGATGCCAACGGGAAAACCCTCGATATAACTGAACCCGCACACCAGCGTGGTGCCATACAGCGCCTTAAACTCCGAGAACTCCGCACCATCGACCAGGCGGGCAATGACTTCACGCACTTCGAACGGCCGTTTTGGTGAGGCGGAAACTACACCGTAAATTTCATCCTGGGCAAAAGCAGGCGCTACCGGTTCCCGCAGCCCGGGCGGTAGCTGTTTGTCGCGGTTCAGCCGGCTGACCACATCACGCGCCAGTGCCAACGCGTGCGCATCATCTTTGGCCAGGTGGTCCGTTACGCCTGAAGTTCGGCAATGGACGTCGCCGCCACCCAGTTCTTCTGCAGTGACCACTTCGCCGGTAGCGGCTTTAACCAGCGGCGGCCCGCCGAGGAAAATGGTCCCCTGGTTCTGCACGATGATCGATTCATCACACAATGCCGGCACATAAGCGCCGCCGGCGGTACAGGAACCCATAACCACGGCGATCTGAGGAATCCCCTGCGCAGACATCACCGACTGGTTATAGAAGATCGCGCCGAAATGGTGCTGATCAGGAAATATCTCCGCCTGTAAAGGCAGAAACGCGCCGCCGGAATCAACCAGATAGATACAGGGCAGGCGGTTTTCCTGTGCGATCTGCTGGGCACGAATATGTTTTTTTACCGTCTGCGGATAGTAAGTACCGCCCTTAACCGTGGCATCATTGGCGACCACAACCACCTCCTGGCCATGCACACGCCCGATACCGGTCACGATTCCGGCAGACGGCGCGGCATCATCATGCAGACCGTAGGCCGCCATCGGCGACAGCTCCAGAAACGGACTGCCTGGGTCGAGCAGCAGCCGCACCCGATCCCGGGCCAGCAGTTTGCCGCGCTCCAGGTGTTTCGCCACCGCCCGCTCGCCACCTCCCCGCGCTGAAGCCAGGGTTTTCTCCCGAAGATCCTCGACCAGCTCCCGCATGGCCGCGTAATTTTGCTGAAACTCAGGACTGCTGTTACTCAGTTTGCTAGCTAGTTGTGGCATTCTGTTTCCGTTCTAAATCTGGATATTAGGCCAGGCTATTGAGCTGGTTAACGTCCTCATGCCGATCAGACACGACCAAATACCGGCATTAGTTCACCACTGGTGACCCCATTGGCGGGTGAAGCGAGCCAGGCAATGGCTTCTGCGACCTGCTCCACTTTCGGCCAGGAGTCAAAATCGGCGTCGGGCATGGCATCCCGGTTGGTTGGCGTGTCCAGAATCGACGGCACCACCGCATTAACCAGCACCCCCTGCTCCTTCACCTCGTCGGCAAGACAGCGGGTAATACTGGCCACGGCGGCCTTGCTGGCGGCATAAGCAACCGCCCCGCCATAGGGCTCCACCACCGGCCGCGCACTGACATTAACAATACGACCCGCGCCGGAAAAGCAACGAACCGCTTCCCGGCAGCAGAGAAAACAGGTTTCAGCATTCAGCACCTGCATGCGCCGAAATGCCTCCAGACTGGTCTCGGTCATCGGTGACATATCGAAACCACCAACGATATGAATCGACCCCCACAGGTCGGTCAGCCCCGAATAGAGCTTGGTCACCGCGGCCTCATCACTACAGTCAACCTGATGGAGGGTCACCTGGTCGCCAAGGCTGAAACCCTTCAACTCGGACTCAAACAACCAGGTCACCTCGCAACTGGCACCCTCGGCGAGCAGCTTTTCCACCACTGCTTGTCCCAGAGCCCCTGTTCCACCGGTGACCAACACTTTTTTTCCTGCGTAGCCTGACATTCCCATTCTCCCCCTGATTTGGGCTCACCTGCGATACCAGGCGAACTCGTAATTCATGTTATCGCTATCCTGGCCGGCTTGCGCCTGGCTTCCAGTCCGAGCTTCCAATCCGGGCGTTGAGACCTCGCCCGGTTCCAGCCTGACTCTAACGATTAGCTGTTTGTTCTACACGGCGACCTGACCAAACTCAAAAGCAGACACGGTCGCATTCATGACTCGATCACGAAAGATATGACGACCCGGCTCGTGAACCGCAGCCCCGGCAACCACCATCAGCGGTAGCAGATGCTCTTCACGCGGATGGGCACTAAGTGCAGCTGGTGCGCCTGCCCAGTGTATCAATGCCTGCTTGCGCTGCTCTGGTGGTAACTCACAGGCTTCACTCAACCAGCTATCAAACTGATCAGAGTCGGCCAGAGCTCCATCTCCTCCCCGCAAGCTGGCCATGTTGTGATAACTCATGCCACTGCCAACGATCCAGACGCCCTGTTTGCGCAACGGCGCCAGCGCTTCTCCCAAGCGCAGATGTTCAGCCGGATCCAGACCGGCGATCAGGGACAACTGCACCACCGGAATATCTGCCTCCGGAAGTACCAGCTTAAAGGGTATAAAAACCCCGTGATCCAGCCCACGGTTGCCGTTCTCAGCACTGCGCAAGCCACCGTTTTCCAGTAGCGAACAGACCTGGTACGCAAGCTCCGGGTTGCCCGGCGCGGGCCAGGTCAACTCATAGGTGTGCGGCGGAAAACCGTAGTAATCGTAATAGAGACCGGGATGCTCAGCACTGTTAACCGTGGGCACCGGCTCTTCCCAGTGACCGGAGATCACCAGAAGTGCCCTGGGTCGCACGGGTAGCGTTGCCATCAATTGACCCAGCCAACCGGCCATCCGCTCCCAGGTATCTGCTGGACCCATATTCCAGTCCATAAAGAAGCAGGGTCCGCCACCGTGAGGGATAAAATGAGTGGGCATATTCGGTTGAATGCCTGCCAAAACGCTTTCCTTTAATGTAGTGTTGATGAGCCCTGCTATAGAAAACTCTCATTAGAATTCAGTGGAGCAGATTACTGTGATACCTGGCAGGAGCACCTATAATTCAACGTTGGTCATGTAGTTAAAAAACTCTCTACAACATTGAACACTTTGGCTTCCAGCTTGATCGACTCTTCTGAGCAACAGAGCAATTTTATAACCGGGTTCACCCACCAGGTTAACGGGTATTATGCAACCGGGCACATTGATGATCCGGTCCGTTCTGGAGTTCTGACACGTCGATATCTACAAAGCCAGCTCGCAGAGGGCGAGCGCCGGGTAAACAATTTCCTGTTACCCATCATTAAACGCCTAAACGCAAACCGAATTATCGATGTTGGATGTGGCATTGGGGCGATGACGCGCCATTTACTCACAAATGGACTCGACGCTTATGGCCTAGATCTTCCAGAACTTTCTCGCTACTGGCAGGCGGAAGCCCTGACAAACAAACATTTTTTTGTCGTGGGTTCAGATGAACTGACGCTTCCTTTCAACACTTCAAGCATCGATCTCGCATATTCTTTAGGCGTAATAGAACATGTCGGCACGGCTGAAGGTCACTCCACTCGACTGCCAGACTATCACGCCAGACGACGGCAATGGATCCTTGAGCTGTACCGAACAATCAAACCTGGTGGACACCTGCTAATTGGAGGGCCGAACAGGGGCTTTCCGATAGATGTTGCCCATGGACCAGACGCTGCGGCACCGGCAATCTCCCACCTATTCCATCGTGCTACCGGGACGACCATTCACGCCACATGGCGGCCAAACTTTCTTTGCAGTTATGCTGACCTTAAGCATTACCTGGCCGACCAACACGCGGAGATTACACCACTTAGCGTTAGAGGTTTTCTTGAATTCTCCCGGGTTCCAAGAATGCTACGGTTTGCGGTACGCGCATACAGCGAGAACCTGCCTCGGTTTCTGCTCGGCACGGGCTTTAACCCATGGGTAATGGCAGTAATTAGAAAAAATAGTTGACACTGACCTCTCTCTACAACCATCAATATAAAATACGACCAGGCGCATCACATTCAATAAAATCACCAGCTATCGTCAACACATTCAGAGAGCAGAACAATCAACACCACGAGTCTACTTCGTAAATTAATTAATGTACCGACCTACTCACGCCATGCCCATGCCGTACGAACAGTTCTGCGCCGACTAACGCCGCGGCGATTGCTCAACCTTGCCACCGTGGAACTGGAATATAGACTCCGCCGCGAGCAGGTCATCGGGCGTCCGTATATTTTGGTAGTAGATCCAATTAATGTGTGCAACCTGCGCTGTCCTCTCTGCAGCACCGGCTTACTTCAGCAGAATCGCCACGTCGGGCGCATGAGTTGGCAGGACTTTACAAATGCCATTGACCAGGCCGCTCCGTGGGCATTCAAGGTCAACCTGTTTAACTGGGGCGAGTCACTGCTTCACGAAAACATCGTCGAGATGATTGAATATTCAAGGTCAAAGAACCTCAGCACTACGCTGAGTACCAACTTGTCGTTAAAACTGGAGGAGGAGAAAATAGAAAAACTACTCCATTCCGGCCTCGATTATCTGTGTCTTTCCATCGACGGGGCCTCCCAGGAAACCTATGAAACCTACCGTAAAAAAGGCGACCTCAGCCTTGTACTGGAAAATATCAAACATCTTGTAAGAATACGCGACCGGCTAGGATTAAAAACTCCAGTCATAGAGTGGCAATTCATTCCGATGAAGCACAATGAGCATGAAATTAACGTCGCTCGAGAACTTGCCGAGAGTCTCGGTGTAGATCAGTTCAGGTGTATCCCCGTCGGAGTACCGTTTGATGCACCCAACAGGCAAGAGCTGGAAGTCGAGTGGTTTCCTACCACAAGAAGTAACAATCAAATTGCGGGAGAGGAAATTTCCAGCAATGAGCAAGCAGAAAGTTCCTGCTATTTCCTTTACCGTTATCTGGTTGTAAACCCTGATGCTGGCGTATCGCCTTGCTGTGTCGTTTCAGGGGAGTCGAATGACTTCGGATCTCTGCGCATTGAGCCTCTTGACAACCTAGTGAACAACACCCCGTTTCGTTCTGCGCGGGCACTGTTTAACAAGCGTGGAAAACCGCAATGTCCGACAGTCTGCGAAACTTGCGACCTATTCAAACACCGCAGTTGCAGAACTCATTAACAGCGGGGCGTAATCTCCACTGTAGCTCAATGGCACATGAACGATTACTGAAGAACCTTCAACCAACGTTCTGCGTTGATTTCCCGGGTAAACTCATTCTGATATTTTTCGTAAGCAGCTCTGCCGAGACGTTGCCGTAACTGTTGATCCTCCAGCAAATCCGATAGGGCTTTCACCCAACCGGATTCATCGTTGGCGAGGTAACCATTTTCACCTTCGGTAACTACCTCAGCGTTAATGCCGATAGGGGAAGCCACCACAGGCAATCCAGCGGAAAAATACTGGATGATCTTGAACGCACACTTCCCCCGCTCATAATCGCGATCATAAAGGGGCATGATACCGATGTCAGCTGACCTCAATAGCTCAGCCTCTGTCTCTGCGCCCCAAAGCACCGCTTCCACGTTTACTCCCGGCAGATCCAGATCAAATATTTCCAAACTGCCAATTATCCTGAAAACAAAATCGTAATTTTTTGCCAATATTTTTAAAGGATGGGCGACGAGCTGTAGATACTCACTATTACCCACATTACCAACCCAGACGATGACCGGTTTTGCCAGCGCAGACTTTTCCTGTCGCCCACCCAGATCATCATAAGAAGTGGGGATTACCTCAACAGCAGAGTTGTAACGTTGGGCATATTCGGCAAGCAGGTGATTACCTGCAACAACGCTGTCGAACATTGGAAGAGTTTTCTTAAATCGACCTGGATCCCAAAACCGACTCCGTTGATCAACAGAGAGCGGCATCTTCAGCCATATCGCATCATCAACATCAAAAATAGCTCGACGTGCTAGTCGAATAAACAATCGATCGAACGCACCACCACCAAGCGGAAAGATCTCTCGATGCAGGATGACATAATCAAATTGACCAACTAATGGCAGCTTAAAGGCAAGCGCAAGAGTTCCGGACAATAACCCGAAAAACTTCAGGGCGGTTGCGCCGAGCCCAAATCTGCGGCGATTCTGATATACCGACGAACTAAGCAGCGACCACTGGACCAGCTCAATCTGCTGTTCTGCCCAATATTGTCTATAGCAGCTGATCCGATGCCTTACTGAGGGCGCCTCGGGGGGATAAAACGAGAGACACAATGCTTTCTTCACGTCGGTTTACGTCCAACGACGTAAAAACCGCCAGCAACCGTATGCGCGTCCGGATGGTCACGTAACAACAAATCCAGATACTTCAAAGGAAAAAACAAGAGCCTGAACAATCCGGCCCCCAGTCTGCGAACGACAGGCATTGATGCTGGGAGGAGCATAGGCACTACCATGTTGGCCGATTGCAAAACTGCAGAGACAGGCCCATGGCTCATGCCCACCTCGACGTCTTCAAGACCACTGAACATTAGCTTCATTCCTTCCTGAGTAACTCGGGTGTAATCCGAGGGGTACCCATGGAAAAAGAACATAAATGGGACCTCGGAATAGAGATACCCGCCCGGCTTTAAAACCCTGATCATCTCCGCAACCACTTCGTGAGGACTGGTCACGTGCTCTAGAACTGCAAGACTGTAAACGCCATCAAAACTATTGTCGGCAAAGGGAATGTGGTGGGCATCGGCAACGAGATCGACATTGTTAAAATTGGATATATTGAGCGTAATTTCCTTAGGGGTTTCTCGATTGGGACCACCTCCGACATTAAGAACCAGTGGATCACCGTCCCCTTCAAACAACTTCCGTGCAGGACCATTTCTAAAATCAGCGTCGTACTTCAGCATAATTTGAGGCAGGACGCTCTTTATGTCCCACTTAGGCCCTGCGGTAGAGGAAGCTTCTTCCAGCAGATATTCTTCTCTCATTCGCTGTGCTGCATCACCCTGCAAGCTGTCAGCAAGGCACTGTCCTTCACCACTGGAAAGAAAATCAGGGACCCCCCCTAAAATCGGGTAGACCCGCTGACACTGTTGACAGATTAGACTAGTTTGGGCCAAGTCAAGCGTTGAGAGACACCTAGGACAACTAAGCAGGTGCACGAACCTTTCGAGACGAGAGCTTTCGGCGGTGCCGGGTTCCACAATATTATTCATATTTTGGTTCTGGATAATAAAAAGACTGAAACAGGTCCTGATCAACACGGTGTCGGAGCGCCACTGGTACGCTCTGCTTAATGAAAGAAGACTCACGCGCTGAGACGCCAAGTCGAACCCCATGCCTACGAATTGGCTGAGAAAACCAGGCAGCAGAAGTGAATAAAATAAATTAACGCAACCAGTTTTGCGCGCTCTATCTTGAATCCACTCAGGTTTAGCATAGTATAGCTGCTTCGTTGATGACGCACGAAGGGAAACGCCAACGGGACCTGGGCTAGCCCCTCTTTCAGCTGGCCGTACACCACCTTCTCATCCGATTGAGAGCTCTACGCCGTACCTGAACTCTCAGCCCCGCTCCTTGTCGGCGAACTCCCATTAAGTGCAACCACTTTTCTTGCCTGCCGAAGCTTATTTAGGTGCTTTCTAAACGCTATAATCCTACACCAGAGCAACTCATCCGTTGGTCATACCTGTTCTGAACCACATCAACGAAACGGGATGTTTTTCTGCCCCTCAAGGTCTATGATGGAACCCAATCACAATTTAATGATCTCCAGACGTGAAGTACTTGGTACCCTGTTTCGGTACAAGTGGAGTATCGCTGCCATTATCATCGGAACGTTCGCGCTTGCTACCTTCCTCGTTTATTTCCTGATATCGCCATCCTTCGCATCCAGAGCAGTCATCATTATTAATAGTAGCTATTTGACTCAACCACTCCGTGATGCACCACCAGATAGTGATCTTGAAAAGCTGGTGACCTTTCACACGCAGCGAGATGTCCTTGAAAGTCAACGACTCGCTGAAGAGGCGGTAAAAAGAACAAACCTTGGTGAAACCAGAGTTATTGGCAACATAGAGCGAATCAAAATGTTCGTCGGTGACGTCAAACGCTCTGTTGGTAAATTGCTAAATATAGAACGGTGGACCAAGCCCTGGGACCCCGACGCGGCGGCAGTCGCTGCCGTCGATAAATGGGTCAGTACGGCGGCTGTCCCCGATAGCAAAGCCATCGAGATCATCTACCGGTCAAAAAATGCGCAGGAATCGGCAAATACACTAAACGCTCTTCTCCAAGCCCATAAAGAGTATTATTACGATGTCATAAGAGCTAACGCAGCGGGAATATTTGAGTTTCTGAACAACGAATTTACCCAAAGCCAAGTTGATTTAGCGGCTGCAGAAAAAGAACTACTCGATTTCCGAATGCAGGACAAACTTGAAATTGACGACGGCAAGGGGCAGGAAGGCAGTCCAACAAGAGGCACCAGTTTCACTGGAATCAGCAACAACACTGAAGTCCAGCAGGAACTTAAACTCTATGTCCTGAAACTGGAGGACGAATTGCGCGCCTCCAAAGAAATCGTTGACAATGATAAACGGAATCGAATCCGGAAAGACCTTCAAACTAGAATTACAAAATACCTCAATGTCCTGAATGAACTGCCTGAACGAGAACTGACACTCACCCGCTTAACACGCAATTATGAACAGGCTCAGGAGCACTACCTGCTGCTAAAACGCAACCTCACCCGAGCTAAACTTGTAGCCAGCGGTGAGACCGAGAACATGATGCTAATCGAGGTGTTCGAGGCTGCGGAACCGAAAGAAACTCCTGTTTTTCCTAAAAAACGGATGTCCGTAATCCTTGGAGTGATAGTCGGTGGCATGCTGGCACTGACCTACGCTTTTCTTTCCGCATACCTTGACCAACGGTTCTACAGCGCTGCTGACATTCAAAAGCGGCTAGGTCTTAGAGTCCTCTCATCGATACCAGAGATTAGCTAACCCCCCTCTTCATCTAAACGCCTGGAATTCTATAACCCAATGCTAAGCGACCAGATAAAGCCGCTTTTACAAGGGGTAGCCCCTGAACAGAGAGGCTGGCTATCCGTTTTTCTGCAACATCAAAGCACCTATCGCACCTACCAGGCTGTCGAAAATGAATTTTTCATTCAGCGCACCGGATCGAGCAATGCGCTGATGGTAACTAGTACTCTAAGGCGCGAGGGAAGAACGTCTACAGCAGTGGCTATAGCCTGCCTAAGCGCGCTGTTCCAGCCCCACAAACGTATCTTGCTAATAGATGCAGATTTTGAGAACGGATCGCTGCACACCCTCCTTGGGCTTGACGTAAATAGTTCTGGGCTGGCGGAATACTTTGAGGAAAGTAATGAGTTCTCCGATTGCATCCACGCCACGAACGTTCCCGGTTTATATCTCACCCCGGTGAGCAACAGGCGCCTGGAGCGTTATCGCCTCTCTTCTAACCGGTTTCAGAGCTTCCTGAATCAAGCCCAGGAGCAATTTGACCTCATAGTAGTGGATTCTTCTGCTGGCTCAACCAATAACGATGTAACTGTGTTAGCCAGCATCATCAAACAGGTAGTACTCGTTATCAAATACCAGGGGGTCACACTACCACAGATCAATGAGTTCCTTAGTAACCTTCACCGCGTTGATACCAATGTTCTGGGTTCAGTCCTAAACCAGCGTAAATTCAGTATCCCAAAGATATTTTATGGCGCCGGCGGCGGATAGAACCTTCACCGACCTGACCGCACTCGGAATCAGGTCTGTCATTATTTTATTCGTGGTCACCCTCGGTGCGACACTAGCTGCACTTGGGCCACTGATCAGCCCAATAATCCCCCCTGTCGCTGTAGTAGCGATAATCATCTCCATTGTTTCTGTATTGCAACCTCGTTACGGCGTACTGTTACTGATTTTTTTGATCAGTTTTGTGGAGGAATTTCGAGGCGGGATTAGCACAGATATGTTTGAGCGCTCGGAACGAACGTTCTTTTACGCTCGAACCCTGGGAATTCCGACACTCTACGCTCCCGACGTCATTATCGGCGGATTACTGGCAGTTTTTTTAATCAGGGAAATTTTTCTTCGACGCGGCTTACCTTTGCATGTAGACAGAATATCAGTCGCACTGGCATTAATATGTCTTGCAGTAGCCCTGTCACTGTTCTTCTCTTATATCGGTCCCGAACCTTTTGGGCCATCGATACTGGACCTAAGCCTGGTCGGCAGTATCGAGCTTCCTGAGGAAGTTGCGCGACTGATCGCGATTCTTCAATACAAGCTGTTTCTCCTGTTTGTTCCTACTTACCTTCTTGGACTTTTCTACTTTAACTCTGAACAAGATATCAAAAATTTGCTACGAGTAGTCAGTGTGGCAATGATTGGAACCATCGCACTGGCATCACTACGTTTGATTCGAGACCCCTCTCTGGTCACTCAATTGGTAGCTATCATTTATGACACTGCTAGTGTTTGGCTGATGGCCCTGACTGTTTTCTACAATGTAGGAATGTGGGGTGCTGGAAAATACACATCAAGCCAGACAATAGTGCGCGGTATTTTTTGCTTGTTATTGATATTGTTTATCCTTCTGTCGTTCCGACGGACGCTCTGGGGGGCAATAGCACTGGCTACCCTGTTTTACCCCCTGATCCTGGCACCCAAGAGTTACGCTAAAGTACTCGCGTTATCGAGTATCGCAGCTATCGTTGCATTAATGGTTCTCGGCGGCACGTCAATAGGGCAAGCTCTACTCAGCTCGGTTTTAGCCAGGCTTGGCGAAACTAATTTTAATGAAGCTTCAACGTTATATCGCTTTGCCTTGTTGGTTTGGTTTGTAGAACGCTCAGCTGATCTACCCCTTTTTGGCTACGGGCTCAAACCCCTTTGGAACGAGCAGATACGATTACGCTTTTTTGTTACGCACATGGAAAACGTGCATAGCCTCTACTTCTGGATACTACTTAGGCTCGGACCAGTTGGTTTTTTCATGTCAATGATTTCATTAGGGCTGATCCTGAGCCAGATAAGGAGGCTCTTTCATATGCTCACTCAAGACTACCTGCGCCTTCTGGTCGGCGTGATCTTTCTGGGCATTATCATGATTCTATTCAGTGGAATATTTAATCCCGTCTATGGACGAACCCGTTTTATTGTTCCTATGGCCTTCCTGCTAGCAATGCTTTCCCGGCTACCTTATATCCTGGACGAGAATCAGCGAGTTGCAAGCAGTGGGGACCGCTGCGCCTGAATTCAGTATGGCAAGGGTTGTTGGTATCTGAACCTGTGAATCTCCCGCTGTCAGACCGTAAACAGGGAAGCTGGAAAGAAACCTGGCATTCTATCCGTGCCGATTACTCCAGACTTTCCGGTTGGGCTGCGGATCGAGAGTCACTTTATAGCAACCCACTTTTCTCGCTTTCGTTTCTCAGCGTATTTCTCTATCGGATATCCCGTTATCTCTATACTCGACGCTTGACGTTACCCGCTCGCCTTATCTGGCAGACGAATCTTTTTCTCACTGGCGCCGACCTGAATCCGATCTCGAGCACAGGACCAGGTCTGGTTATCATTCACCCACCGTCGGTGACTCTGGTTGGGTCAGCAGGCCGAAACCTGACTATCGAAGGGCTTGGCGGATTGGGAGGAGGCATGGATCTACGCGATATAGGTGCTGGTCCAGGGCTACCGCTGCTCGGTGACGATGTCTACCTGCAGCGCGGCGCGATGGTACTAGGACCGGTTGTTATCGGAAACAGGGTAACAGTCGCGGCAGGTTGTACGGTTACTAGAGACATTCAACCTGACCACCAGGTTCTTCCCCACAAAATCAGAATACGCAGCGGAAACCTCGATAGATGAACCACCTGCCAAACTATTCTTGGACCGACCTCATCTGCGACGTCAGACAGGATATCGCCATTTATCAACGTTTCGCGGGCGAATACTCAGCGGTTAGCGACTCTTTTGTAAAACGGTTAAGCGCCTTTTTAACGCCGTCCGTTATCTCTGTTTTTCTTTTCAGACTCTCACACTGGTGCTATGCGAGGCACCGATATCGAATAGCTCTTATCATCGCAATTTTTAATCAAGCTCTTTCAGGGG
The DNA here is from genome assembly GCA_052031065.1 of Immundisolibacteraceae bacterium. Classification (GTDB taxonomy): domain Bacteria; phylum Pseudomonadota; class Gammaproteobacteria; order Immundisolibacterales; family Immundisolibacteraceae; genus JBPEXY01. Next base: position 13,674 of record JBPEXY010000214.1, read on the forward strand.
TATCAATCGCTCCGTCAAGTGTAATCGGCGCGGGTCTTTATATCCCCCACCCGGCAACCAGCATCGTCTTCAGTGGTTACGCAGGCAACAATCTCTGCCTGTTTGCTGGCGCCGCAGTCGGCCCAGCAACACTCACCCCTCTATTTGTTGGCGAACAAAAGCTGACGCCACGCATCGGTAACCATGTCTCATTAGGAGCCAAATCTCAGCTACGCGGCGATATTACTGTTGGTGACCACACTAAAATCGGTTTCAACTGTGTCATCACAGATAGCATTAAGTCTGGGGCGACGGTCGTATCCAGCCATGTTCGCAACCACTTAGAGCCGGCAACACCAGACTCCTAGAGGCTATCGGCGTTTTGCTGAAGCACTTCCCGTAGAAGATCCAGTACACTTTGTGGAGTAATCATTCGCATACAGGCATTATCGCGATCACAATCGGCTTTAAAGCACGGCCCACAGTCTATCTGGTGGTTCAATAGCCGCGCCCCCGGCGAAACCGGCCGCCACACCTCTACGTAATTTTTTGAGGAAAAAAGCGCGACAATCTGCGTACCTACAGCATCAGCAATGTGCAGAGGACCACTGTCCGTCGACACAAATGCGGAGCATCGTTTCAATATCGCGCTGGTCTGCCCAAATGAGGCCTGACCGACCAGATTGACAACATTGGGTTTTAGCTCGTCGTCGGCGACCACCATCGATGCAAATTCAATCTCACCTGTGCCTCCGATTAAAACCACCTTGTAATCGGGTAAGCTTTTAAAAACGCGCCGGAGAAAGTCTAATGCCAGTTCAGACGGCCAAATATCCGCCGCCTGCCGGGAGCCGGTAAAAAAACCAATATAGGAACCGGTTTTACCCAGATGATCATCCGCCCACTGGACATCTTGAGCAGTAATGGTAATTCTCTTGGTATAGGCTGCTGAGCCTTCCCCACCGACCAGCGCCAGAGTAGTCTCAACAATGTTAGTACTCATCAAGCGATCAACGGATGGGACCGTAAGCGGATGACTCAGCCAGCGTTTCAACTGAGGAACACCATAGGCCACTTTGATCGGCGCTCTCGAACAGATCATTAACAACTTATTCCTGAAAAAATCCCGATCATTGCTGGAGACAGTATTAAAGGTCGGGACGTGAAGGTCGATCCACAGCGTCGCTCGGTATTGGTATATGCACCTGAAAGCATTCAAGCGGTGCCGAGGGGAATCAGCCTCAAACAAGATCACCTGATCCACATCTGGATTAGCGCTTACCATATCTGTCAAAACCGGCCGTACTACAAGCGCAATTTGCGCGTCAGGGAACTGTGTACGCAATGCCCGCAGAGTTGGCGTTACGCAAAGGTAATCGCCGATGCCGTTAATCATCAGGCAGAGAATCCGATCTATTTTTTGGTCTGCCGGCAATCGGGCAACCAATTTTGTACTGGTTGGCTCCACTAAAACTCTCACGTTATCAGGTGGTGACACGTTCACTATTTCTACGTATTCACCAACCCGGTATTGGTGAACTTTCGGTCATTTCCACAGCTTTAAATCAAAACGCTTTATGATGAACCAGGGGGAGATGTCACCAAATTAACAGGCCCTCGACAAACAAGGTTCTCGCCTGAATCTACGCTAATCTTCACCTTTCTGGGATTTACCACTACCAGCCCTGGGCCAGTCTGGACTGTTGAGTCAACATACAGCCCAAAGACTACCTGGCGGATATATGTCAAACAGCCTGCTAAACGGGCATAACCCTGCAGCCTTAAAAATCGAGCCACTCGATACCCAATTACTGCAACCCTGGCCGGGCTCTGAGGATTTTCCTTCACACCTCTGTTTTTGTACCGATTCACAGCTCTCTGGTCACTTACCATCACCTCTAATAGATTTGGCAGAGAGTCAACATCGGTGGCATTTATCCGTCTAAAATAGAATCTAAGAAGGCGTAGAGGCTGAAAATACCTAGTTAATAAAACAAGCACAGGTACTCCCACGACGAGATACAACAACACCATTAACAGTCTCATCGGTAAATCAACAGCCAACAAGAATGGTATCAAACTGTAAGAAACAGCCGCTATCAGCAAAAGTCTAAACAGCTGTAATTTACTCCAAAGCGAGCCGATTGACCGCTCCAGATACCAGAATTTCACCACGAGCTGAATAAGAGTAGCGGTTACCCGGGCAATAAAGGCCCCATACATTCCGAACATTGGGATTAATGTAAATAAGAACAACACGCTACTACCACCACCAAAAGCAGTCGAACGAACTTCACCGCCTTGCTCATCCGAAGCCATTAGAATTCCCGAAGCAACGAAGTCGAGCCCGATGATTAGCAAACAGGCGATATACAGTTGAGTTAATAGCACCGGAGTGGGATATTGTTGACTAAACAATAGAGAAACGTAGTACTCAGAGAATACGACACCGACAACCGACAAAGCCACTAGTACAACTGCAAAAAAAGCGGTTATATTTCTTACAGTTACCCTATAACGGAGTTTGTCATCGACGAAATTTCTGGCTATCGTTGGATAAACAGCCATTATGAGCGCGGTGAGTACAATGGTTGAAATTTCCAGCAAACGATAAGCAATGGCGTAATAGCCCACCACCGCAGCATCTTCGAATATCGAAAGCACCAAAAAATCAAGGCGATTCAAAACGACGAATAGCATCGCTCCAGTTAAAAATGTTGGTAGCACAGTGCGAATTCGCAAAAGAACGGTTTTATCAAGGACGCCATATTTCTCTACAACGCGTTCTCGCTTCAACACAACCAGATAAGCAAAGAAAGCCAAACTTCGCCCAACAAAGAAAACCATGACAATAGAAAACAACCCTCCATCAAGTAACAAAACCAGGAGTGTTACGACTACCCGTGCACTATTTTCAATTGCCGCAATGATTGCCACAGGCCTGGCGTTGTGCAGGCTCATGAAAATAATTTCACTTATAAAAACAAGAATACCTGGAAATATCAACGCTCCACAGACCATGAGCGCATCGGTTATCGCCTCGGGATACTCAACGATTGAAACGAAGCCAAAAACAGCAAAATTTACTGCCACACAGGCTAATAAGCTCAGGAATCCAACATTGTTGAAATACTTGCCAGCATCTTCTGGTACCCGCGCCACCTCCCGCATGACATAAGTTGTCAAGCCAAGCAATGGCAACATCTGCATAATGAAATAGAAAGTCATCACCACCGCATATTGGCCGAGTAACTGATCAGAATGACGGCCAATCATAATCAGAGTCGCAAAAGCTCCCAAAGGGGTAGCTAGGCGATTGATCAAAACATACTGTGTGTGTGAAAACGCTCTGGAACGGGCCATTAAACGCTCTTCTAGCAAAACATCAAGATCATGAAAAAGACCGATTGCGCAAAATCCACCGACGGTACCCAGTACTCAATGCACCACGCAATATCCAGAAATAGACACGCGACGCCAACACTTGAATGATGCCGTGCAAAACCTGATTACCTGACCTAACCTTTTCAATACCGATTAGAGCGCGATACTGACGCTTACGACGGCGACTGGCCGAAGGAGTCAAATAATGACTCCACTTTGTCATCACTTCCAAGGCCTCTAAATGGGAAAGCAGGCGGTTATTAGCGGTGGCGCTATGCTCATGCACACGATAGCAAGCCAAAGCCTGTTGGCAACACACAACTCTGTATTTCTCAGCAACTGCCAGGAATAACCAATAGTCCTCTGCAAATGTAAACTCTACCGGAATAGGCCTAACCCGCAGCCATGCGCTTCGGCTAATCATTGCAGAAACAAGAGGAATAAAGTTCCCTTGCAGCAGCAGCTCTTCCAGAACCTCCCCCTCTGGAAGTTGCTTTCCCGTGAACTGATAACTGGTTTCTCCCTCATCACCCCGCTTAGAAAATGACCGTGATCGACAATAAACAAGCCCCGTACGATCAGAATCAGCGTCGCACACCAACGTCATCTGTAGTTCTAGTTTGGCGGGTAGCCACATATCGTCACAATCGAGAAACGCAATCCAATCCCCACGGGCAAGATCTATCGCATGGTTCCGCCCCTCCGCGAGTGACATTAACCGGGGCGCTACATAGAACCGAATTCTGGCATCCTCAAAACGAGTAACGATTGTTTCCGTTTCATCTGTTGAACAGTTGTCCCAGAACACCAGCTCCCAATTTTGGTAAGTCTGATCTAGCAGGCTTTGAATTGCTTCGCGTAGATAACGAGCACTGTTAAAGCCGTTCATTACGACACTAACTAGCGGGGGGCCCTGTGACACTCAGCTTGCTCCCGATCTCCTGGGCTCAGACACACTGGCGCGAACAACGTCACAGATCGAAACAACATCAGAGACGGTCACTTCAGGATGACAGGGCAACGAGATAACCTGGCTATATAGCGCCTCCGCATTGGGCAGCTCATATTCAGTTCTGAACAAACTGTGCAAATGATTGGGGATATAGTGAACACGTGAGTCAAAACCTGCCGTGAGAAGGTTTTTCTGGACGACCGCACGAGCCTCAGCAGCGACAGCAATCACCACAATATGTGGCACAACTCCTGCTTTGCCTGTAATCAGGCGAACCTCTGTAACATCTTTCAGAGCGTGCCGATATGCACTCAATATTGTTACTCTTGCCGGCTTAAGCTCAGACTCAAACCGGGCCAGCTGTACCCTACCCACTGCAGCGTTAACGTCAGACATGTGATAACGCCAACCACTACCCTGGACATCGTAGGGAAGGGGCACCCTGTTATCAGCGCGACCTTCTATTCCCAACAGACGCATGGTTGTAACTTTATCCTGAAAATCCCGATCTGCCGAGACGATAGCCCCTCCCTCAATGGCGGTGATGTTCTTGATAGGATCAAAACTGAAACAGACGATATCCCCGCAAGCTCCTACCCTGACTCCGTCAATCTCACAGCCAAAAGCATGTGCTGCGTCCTCGATAACCCGCAATCCATGGCGATCAGCCAGTCGATAAAGATCGTTCAGCTCGCCAACATTACTAGCGTAATGAACAGGCATAATGACGCGCGTTCGTGAGGTAATTCTACGCTCGACGTCACGAAGGTCGATGGTCCCGTTAGCCGTCTCGACGTCGCAGGCGACGGGCACCAGACCTGCCATTTTTACCGCATGAAAAGTTGCTACGTACGTCAATGTCGGCACAAGCACTTCGCTACCGGACGGCAACTCTAGCGCCTCTAACGCCAAGTGCAACGCACTAGTACCGGTATTCACACAACGAACAACCCGAGAATTACCCAGATAGCGCTCCAATTCGCGCTCAAAACCCTCCACTTCGGAACCCATACCCAGGTAGCCCGAATCAAACACCCTGGAAATAGCTTGCAGTTCTGCTGCAGACAAAAACGGGCGAGAGACGTTTAGACTGGCCATGCCGTTCTCGCCGGAACAAAACGAACAGTTAGCGACACCCCGTTACTACTTGCGGGAAATCGATCGAGGCTATTTCGCCGCACAGAGATCGTCAACAGATTCCTCAAAACACCACTCTGGTTTCCATTCAAAATACTCAAAGGTCTGCGTCGCATCGACCTCCAGCGAGGAGACAAGCCGGGATATTTCAGCAGACCGCCCAACCAAGCGGCCTACTGCCCTCAACATCTTTACCGGTACCGGTATTAACAGCGCATTCTTGCCCAGTGCCCTGGCAATCAGATCGACGGTCTGCGGAGTGGAAAGCGGTCGAGGGTCCGCTACTAATAGCTTTAGACCTGCCAATTCTGGACGATACAAACTTCCACAGATTACTTCGCAAAGCCCCTCTACAGAAACCCAACTGCGCGAATTATTTATACCGCCAAAAGGCAATGGAAGACCGGCTCCAACAAGTTTAATCAGCCGCTTGATATTGCCTGTCGGTGGCGTCCCGTACACCATTGCTGGCCGAAGTATGACGAACTCCATCTGGCTACGTTGGCTACCATCGACAACTTCTTGTTCAGCTTCATGCTTGGAGCAACCGTAAGCACTTTGCGGATTGGTTCCGGTTGAATTGGAAAAAGGCCGGTCCCCGCTACTCTCTCCCAGCACTTTAATACTACTCAAATAAACAAACCGTTGAATCTTAATCTCGGCGCACTGCGCCACTAGCAGCTTAGTAGGCTCTACATTGACACGCCTAAACTCACGCAAATCATCCACATGCCTGGTAGTTGACACTCCAGCAAGATGAACGACACTCTGCGCCCCTGCAAGAAACGGTCGCCAATCATTGATTCTCGCGATATCACCAACAACTAAACAGTCAACACCGATCGGTAATGGGTAATCAGAGTCATTACGTACCAGCGCTCTGACGCGCGCACCCCTGCCAACGAGCTCACTGCAAAGCCTGCGGCCAACATAGCCCCCGGCGCCGGTCACAACAACGGTAGAACCACTCAACAAACTCATCTCAACCCACTACGCCTGTTTTAAATGACCGATTGCGATTGCAACCCACAGTCAAATACCGTCTCTACGGTCTGTAGATGGACACATTGATTGAAATATTTTTGGCTGTTGCTAAAAGCGAAAAACCATTCTTGTCAGTGAGCGCTCCGGTACGACAACTTTCCCACCTTTAAAGGCCTGGTCAGTAGGGATCGCCTGGATATTAACTTTAGAAGAGTTGTCATCGTTATGACTCCTCAGAGGAAAGGGCCCCAGACGCGAAACCTCGATTAACTTTCCTTTAGCGGTACCAAATTTAATATCAACTGGATAGCTACTGCTATAAGAACGATTTAAAACGATGATTTCAACCGAATTACCGCGTTTGCCAGCAACAGCTGCCAGTGCAGGATATCGCATGGCTTTCGGGCTGTTTCCGTCACCACCGGTGTTTTCTAGCTGTGGATTACCGTTAAAGGCCACCGGTAAACGATCGGCACCAAGCAATTTGGACAGCATTGAAAACGCTAACCCAGCAGGACGGATCACGTAACCACGCTGGCTCGCCAGGACACCCCAGGTTCCATGTTCCGATAAATTAAAAAGATATGCACCCGAATACCTTTCATTCAATGCAGTTATTAGAATATCCGCAACACCTAATCCCGTTTGGTAATCCTTTAACCGGTCTATCTGTAGACGACTGGGATTCTTTTTCTCCAACATTATCGAATATTCTGTTAACCAGAAATCTGGAAAATCCTTCTCACTTTCGCGGAAACCATTAACCGTTCGGGCCAGAGTCGCACCTCCAGCCATGACCTCGCTGAACATCTCTCGATCATCATCGCGCCAATTAAATGCGCTATAAAAGTGGCCCTTAAACTGATCGACTTTACTCCGCAACGGATTCTTTGCCGACAATACTTCCTCGTTCCAGTTGGACAGAATTGGAACTAGCCATAGCCAGCTAGCCTGCGTAAAAGTAGTTTCCAGAACACCTTTTAACTCAATCTGTTTGCCAAGTATCGCCGCCTTATCCCGCATGCTTACAGCGATATTGGCAGCCAGTTCACTGTAACCCCGCCCAGCATGGCGGCTGGATTCTTCACCACGGTAATGCTTGGTTGGCTCGTTACCCAATTCAAAATGAACGACATCCCAAGGATTCTCACGTCCGTTTCTGGCACGTAGGGCACCTTGTTTAGTGGAAGAATCACCCAAGATGTACTCAACCAACTCTGCGGCACTCTGGGGAGTATCGACCACATTCACAGTGATCAGTGGCTCAAGCTTTCGACGTTCACAGTAATCCAGGAATTCATGTAGTCCCCATGAAGGCGTCTGATAGGCACCGAACGCGTTGGGGCTCTCGCCCCGGGAACGGACCGGACCGACGCTATTGCGCCAGTCAAAATGATCCGCATCACTTCCCGAGGGCCACCTCAATGACGAGGCTCCGAGCTCTTGAATTCTTTGGTCAATACTTGGCAATACAGTCGGCTGCTGCCCAGCGAGACTCAGCCTTACTTCATCGACCTTTAAGCTTCCACTATTGACCAGGCAGATTCTTATCAATGCCGAGTTAGCGTCTTCTCGTGGTTTAAGCGTAAAAGAATAATTGGACCAACGGCCGGATGCCACCTGTTTGAAGGCCTCAATTTCTTCTATCGGAAGAAACTTCATGTTCGCGAAAAACACGCCTAGCGCGGGCTCACCGTTTTCTGCGACCGCTGACAAATTAAGCTGATATTCTGCACCTTTACGCACCCTACCGATTACCTGCTGGCTGATGCAGGTAAATCCGCTCCCTTTCTGAGACAACCGGTAATATCCAGGATACGTGCGCCCCCCCCATGCATCGGTTGCACCACCCTTCTCATGGTACTTTAGTTTTCCACCGGTGGACCGCTCCGGCGATTCAAACCACACCTTAAGTGTTTTGTTTTTTTGGTTACGAAAAGAACGGTCACGAATCATTTCGCCGCCAACGACCATTCCATCTCCTGAATCAAGCCAGCGGGTATTAATCCCAAATTGCGTAGAACGATAGCTATCGCCAACCTTTTTCAGGTCGAGTTTTAGCTCTACTACGTCATCATTGATTCCAGCGATCACTGAATAAGAAAAAATGCATGTGATGGCGGCGAAAATAATTCTCAATTCAACCATTATAGAAACAAAAGACCTTTGAGAGATTAGCAGAAAGTAAGAATGTTTTATCAGCTTCTAAATATCGGCCCTTGGGTCATCACTCTGCTGAGCCGCCCGTGATGGCCGCCCGCAATACCGGCCTTAATCAAGCATATCCAGCACGTCCTGGACAGTACAGGGTGCCATTAACCGGGCAGAAATCAATACCGTAAATAACAATATCTTTGCGTCAACAAACCAGCGATAACGGTGATTAACGAAATCACAATACTTACTTTCGATCCGCAGTCGTTCCTGATCAGTTAATTCCTGTCGTCCAACTAGCTGTACCGGACCGGTCATCCCACCAGGAGAAGCGAAACGTTTTTCAACATCAGGGTGAATTTCACCGAGACTCTGCACCACATCGACAGGAAGCGGCCGATTTCCAACAACGCTCATCTTTCCGGCAAGCACTAAGAAAAACTGTGGAATTTCCGTTAATGAACAGCGCTCTATAAACCGGCCAATTGGGGTATAAAACGGAGAATCCGGAGGGGTATTGAGAAATCTCACATTATTAGAGACACTCACCACACTCCTGTTATATTTTTTGTCAACATCTTTGAGCATCGTCCGAAACTTTACAACTGAAATAACCCCTTCTCCTGCACGACGCTTAGACGAATAAAAAACCGGTCGTCCATCTAGAAAAAATATCAATATCGAAGCTAATACTATAACCGGAAGCCATACAACAGAAGACAGAATAACCACCAGAATATCGAAAGACTTTTTGGACATTAGAGCATTTCCTAAACGACCCGATTATCAACTGTAATACCGGACAATCCACATTTAAACCTAAAGCCTTATTATTGCTTACATCAATAATAACGAAACCCGACCAAGGCATATTTATTAATCATTCCGATAAACTTTCTAAAATATAGTCCACATCACTTCGACGGTTAACATTAACATACAGACCATTCATATAAACTGGATAAACCTCCTCTCCTTGAGTTATCAGACCCTGCAGGACTTCAGTAATCCCAAGTTCATTTTGGCCAAACTCCCGCTTAGCAACCTCTATATATTCGAACACCTCTTTTTGCAAAAAATAGAATCCTGTTCCACAAATGCTATTCTCTGGTTTTTTAGGCTTCTCGACCAGCCTCTTAATCCGACCTCCCTCAATAATAACAGAGTAATTTTCCTTAATTTTATCCATTGAATGGTCGGTCACAACCCCTAAACCCATCCTCATCTTATCAGGCAGCTCAAACTCTCCAGAATAAAAACAATCACCTAGTACCATAAAGAATGGACCGTCAATATAGGGGCTAGCATAGCTAAGCCCATCCGCGATTCCTTTCAACTCCTTTGGCTCGACAAAGCGGGATTTTATCGGGAGCGTTTCAATGTATTTAACAAGAGGCTCCTTACCGTGCTTAACAACAAAGATAAAGTCATTAGTAAGTTGAGACCAATACTCAATAACATGATGAATTATTGGCATCCCTTCAACTTCCGCCATACTTTTATGACCTTGCTCTGCAGCAAAGCGAGTCCCTTTCCCGCCACACAAAACCACACATGGCGGATTTACTACGTCCTTCCAATCGGACATTTCCAACCTCTTCAAGAGTTCCTAACTATTTTGGTCCATTGCTTTTGAGTACGCCGAGATTATTGACTGGCTAACCGCCTCCCTACCAAAGAGCTTTCCTGCGGAACTGCGAGCATTGCACCGAATCTCGCCAATCTTGTCCCGATTCTCCATCGCCCAACGAATGGCACTGACATACCCATCGACGTCATCGCGCTCTACCGTTAGGCCGTTTACCTGGTGTTCGACAAATTGCCTGACACCCCCAACCCTTGAGGCTAATACACAAGCCCCCGCCGCCATTGCTTCCGTCAATATTACCGGAGACATGTTTTCCCATTGCTCTGGTACCGTAACCAAAAAAGCAGATTGTAGTGACTCTAGCAGCTGGTCGCGGGAGACTCGCTCGACCACATTGATGCGGTCGCCTATCTGCTGACGGTCTGCTAATTCTTCAATTTGTCTCTGATAGTCTGGATCTGCTGGTAAACCGAGCACACTGAGGCGCAGATCGGGGTATTGCTGCGCTAACCTAGCAAGGGCCTGAACAATTATGTGCAATCCCTTTCTACGCTCTACCCAACCTACATATAGAAGGCGGCCATATTCCGGTTGAAGCGTGGGTTCACGCTGGTACGCGGCATCCCAAATAAACTGGTGGGCAACTGATAATTTGGCTGCGGGAAAGCCGTGGCGATGGAGCAGTTCTGCAGAAGCGCTTGAGAGCGTAATATACCCATCCACGGAACTAGTATAACGTTTAAAGACACGCGGGCGCAGCGCGAACAGCATTTGTTTTAAAGGCTTCAGCGCTTTCAAACGCCTGGCGCCCACGCAGTTCACACAATGCCCACCATGGCCAGTCGAACAAATCTGGTGTTTTTCATTTAGCAACATGAAGGATGGACACACTAGCCAATAGTCATATATTGACCACACAGAGGTTATTCCCATTTCTCTCGCGACGTTAAGCAAATTCAGACCGGAGAAATGGAGGTTATGGTAATGAATGATATCTGGACGAAAACGGGCTATGGCCTGGCGCAAGCCACGTTTCGCCACCGGGTCCGCTGGAAAGTACATCTGCTTAACAGCGTAAGCCCCTCGCTTTGCAAAACGGTCGACGTGCCCCATCACGTGACGTTTTGCGGCTAGACCTTCCGTCTCAACCCCCCGATCAGCAGGCAAGCTCACTACCTCAACGTCATGTCCCGCCGATACCTGTTCATCAATGATGCGACGCGCTACGTACTCAGCACCACCAACTCTATGATGCACGCCTGGTAGCAAATCGGAGACATGCAACACCTTCCATTTTTTCATCTTGTAATCCGACATACCTCATTCCGTAATTTAGATACATTGCATGGCGCTACCTGCCGCTGAAAAGGCAACCAAACAGATTATCTCGTAGTACAACCGGCAATCATGCAGCACGGCTGACCTGCCCGATATCGGGCAACCGGGCAGATACGTGAGCACAGCAGCAACAAAAATATAGTTTCCCTACATGTAGCATGACCAGCATACACAGACGATATAATGCACTGAACGTCAGAAGAATTCTGCGCATTCAATAAACCCTGAACTAATTGTATAAGCAGCTAAAAATTAACCGCTCTCAGCGCTTCTTCGCCTGGCTATAGAATATTTTCTAATGGTTTTAGGCGCAGGTTAAACTTTTGCCCTAGCTTTAGAACACAAGCCCTTAAGCCCAAATTCGACACAACTTCTGCATGAAAAACTCACAAAACTCAGGATTTTCAGTTTCCACCTACCTGATGAGCGCTCTGCTGCTATGCGGTTGTCAAAACATTCCTCAAAATCTGCTGCGGACAACTCAACCGGAACAGCAGATTGCTGAGTCTTCGGATTTCACCCCAGAAGAAAAGTCCACCACCTCAAGCACTCAACCAATATCCCGACCAGAACATCTCACTTTCGCAGCCGACCCGACAACCAGATCTGTCAATCGGTCGGGACTGGAATTGAAGGAGTTTGAACTAGATTCAGCACAGGTTATTGATGAGATCACTTTTCAGTCTGGCGACACTGTAAAGGTTAGTGTCTGGGGATATCCGGAGCTCGATCATATCACCCAGATTCAACCAAACGGCACGGTCACTCTGCCGTTAACCGGGGAAGTATTGGCAGCCGGCAAAACTGCAGCACAACTTAGGCAATCAATCTCAAATCACCTCGCCCCGTTCACTACAATCAACTCCTTTCATCTGCGTTCTGGCGATACCATCACGGCACTGACCTGGCAGCACCCGGACCTAAGCCATACCTCCATAATCGATCCTGAAGGGAACATTACGCTGCCGCTGATCGGACAGATAGCTGCGGCCGGGAGGAACATTAACGACATTCGCGATGAAGCACAAAAGAAACTGAAAAAATATATCCGAGACGCTCACCTCACGCTAATTCCTGAATACCACAACAGGCGAGTACTTCATGACCATCAGGTTTCGGTCCTCGCGCAACAGCTGCAGCCACGCAGGGTTGCAATCATAGGCGAAGTAGGCGTTCAGGGATTAACTGCTATTGAAGGCTCGTTGACTCTCGTAGAAGCATTGGCGGCGACTCAATTACAGGAAAAAACTGCAAAGCTGGATAGCATCGTCATTATCAGAGATTCAATGACCAGCACTCCCACATATCAGAAACTTGACCTCAAGGCCTTCTTCGCCGGTAAAGCGCCTGACCAGAACATCTATCTAAAGAACGGTGACGTTATCATCGTTCCCAAAACAACCATCACTAAAGTTGGCGATTTCGTAGATCTGTTCTTTTCACGTACATTGCCGGTATTCAGCTGGTGGACTGCACTCCATCAAGCCAGCAGTGCACGCGCCTCGTCTGACTCGGTTGACTTGATCAATCAATCTTTAAAAGAGCAGCTAGACATCATAACTATCAACCCATAACGCTCTGATCATCACTTCTCTTTCTAGCTACCACAACTAGTTGCTCTCCCCAGGCATAAACTGGAGAGAAACGGGATGAATACAGCACGGTTGCCAGCCTAAGTGACTGGCGTACAAGCCATAACAAACCTGATCTCCTCAACAGTCGCTTGATCCTCTGTTTAGATGTCCGCGCCTGATAGTAGCCATCCAGCGCCGTTTCCGGGCTACTCTCAACACCGGAACCTTCCGATCGTGATCGCCATTCCCTGAATATCCCGGCAACATCCATTCCCTGGACGCGTTTCAGCAATACTTCAAACCCCTGGCTCTCCAGAAGCTTAACCAGCGAGTTCATGTTAAACAAAACGATATGTTCATCTTCACAATTAACCACCCACCACCGCTCAGCAAACAACCGTCGATACAACGCGTCAAAATTAGGCGTTGTAATGAGCAACAAACCACCTGGCACCAACAATTGATTAACCCTTTTAACAGCTAATACTGGATCCTGCAGGTGCTCTATTACCTCTATCATTGAAACCAGGTCAGCACTCGAAGGCTCCAGGTCCGTCGTGTAAATAGATTGCTGCTTTACGCACAACCCCAAAGTCTCCTTGGCATATTGCGCCGAAGCTACGCCAACCTCAATCCCCCTTGCTTCCCACCCGTCATCGGCCGCTACCGATAAAAACCCTCCTGTACTGCAGCCGACGTCAACTAACCGCCGTTGCCGAGTAGACACAAAGGGCTCGAGCCACGTCAGAAAACGTCGGTAATAGCGCTGCGTGTCAGGGCTAAAACTGGTCGCCAGTCGCTCCTGGTCCACGACATCCTGTTCTGCCCATAGATCAAGTTTTTTGTTTAAAACGGCGGACGCAATTCTCGGATTCACGAAACTCAGATCACATTGATTGCAAGTCACCATCTGTCCGAGAACCAATGCAAAATTCCAATAGGTATCATTGCCTCCGCAAAGCGGGCAACCGACCTCTTCCATTTGTAGGCGGCCCAAGTCAGAACCAGCGCCTACGGCCAGAGTTTTCTCATCTTCCTGACTACTCACCAACTCGACACACCTGTTCATAACCACGCAGAATCTCTTCCCAGTTGAATTTTAGAAATTGATCCCGACTGGCGCTAGACATCTCCTGTAGACGATCAGGGTCATTAAGCAACCGGGATAACTGCCGCTCCAAGTGCACATCATTTTTGAAATATGCCGCACGGTCACCTGCAACCCATCGGTTAAATTTATTATCGTGAGCAAGGACTGGGGATCCACTCGCCAGGGCTTCGACAAGGCTGGGATTAGTACCCCCAACCTGGTGGCCATGCAGATACAGTACCGCTTCGCTCCTTAGCGTCGCCACGATATCTGAATCATAAACTGCTCCCGGAAACAGTACTTCATCACTTGCGGCTGCAAGCACGTCACGCTGAAAGCTATTGTTCTCGGCGCCGTAATTACCCAAGACAACTAATTTAAGCCCCCGAGTACGAAGAGAGAAGGCCTTGACCATCTCAAGAATAGAATTCTCCGGCTCCGGGCGCGCAATAATCAACACGAATTGTTTTGGCTCCACTCCGAATTGATCCAGACAAGCTGAATTAATCGTCGAGGGACTATCAGCGCCGTAGGGCAACATAGTAATCTTCGACTCACCGACCCATCGCTGCAGATGCTTGCTGATCTCCGGATGATCAGCGACTAGCTTATTGGCTAACAGGCAGCCAAAAATTTCATTGATAAAAAACCAGCCTTTAATGGGAGCGGACCACTTACTTCGACGCCACTCTATACCATCCATGTTCATAACGACCTGACACCCGGATAATCTACCAATCGCGGAGAAAATCGCTGTGTTGTAACCCAACACAAGCATCGGAAAACGCTCCGCCGCCGCGTGCCTCATCGTCACCCAATCAAAAACTATCGTTCCCCAAGGCCCTGAATTACGCACGGGTACTGTCACTAACTCAACTCCTTGCCAACTGCTATACTGAATATCTCCTTCACCCGCCGCTTGACAATAAACTCTAACTTTCCACCCTCTATCTACTAAATACGGTGCAAATTTCTCGGCAAATGTTTCAAATCCTCCATGCCCTGCTGGTATACCTCTAGTACCTAATATTGCGAGCTTAGGATTAGCGCTACCATGATCACTCATTGTCTATAAATCCATTCTTTTGAGAAAACGCATCACTAATTCTCACCGTTAAACCCCCTGACCGCGTCCCTGAAGCTTATCAATTGGCTCGCGAGCTAAATCGGTCAGGGATATCAAATAAATCACTATATAATTCAACCATGACAAGGGTAATGGCAGAGGCCTTACAAAGTCCGCAAACAACACCACTCTGGTTTCATCTGTGTTATTAACCACACCATGAACAAAAGAGTCATCGATAAAAAGGCTTTTATTTTTAACCCAACTGCGCCTTTCACCACCAACCTCGATGTAGCAGTCTCCTTTCACCGGTATTTTTAATGCCAGATGATATCTGACCAGGCCCTTATAAGGCCCACGGTGAAGTGGGATTTCAGTTCGAGGGGCTAAAATAGAAAACATTCCGTTTTGTAACCCGGGAATCATGCGTAAAGAAGAAGCCGTTGACGGATATTTCTTACAGTTGACTGTAATTTCATTGCCAAAAACGTAGAACAATAAAGTCTTCCAGTCATTATTTTTGGAAATTGGTTTCTGCGCTTCAGAAATTTCATGAAATGCTGGAATGTCATCAGAACCAACCAACGCCATATTTAGTTCTTTTACAATCTCATCACTGTTACTTTCAATCAAAGAAGACCACTCAAATTGACCTTCGTTCAGAAAACGGCTATCGCCATCATGTCCATATTTTTTTATCAGCTTCTCTGAAACCATTATTAAACAAGACAACACTAAAAGACAGACTCTATTAATTAAATATTTAAGCTTAAAAAACACCCTATGCACCACCACCTACACGTCGATAGATATCCATCGTAGAACTTGCCGCAGCAGTCCAGGTAAACTTACGAACCCTTTCTACCCCTCTTTTTGAAAGCTTAGCGCGCAACTCAGCGTTTCCAAAAAGACTTTCAATCGCAGCCTCCAATTCGTCATCGCTTCTAGGATCTACTAAAACCGCAGCATTACCGGAAATTTCAGACAAACATGAATTATTACTCGTTATTACTGGCACACCACTAACCATACTTTCAATCACTGGAATACCAAACCCCTCATAAAGTGATGGGTACAAAGTGAAAAGAGCCGATCGATAAAGGCTTACCAACTGCCGATCAGAGACAAACCCAAGACGATGGATTCTATGTGAATTCTGATTTGCGCTTATCTGTTCAATAATTTGAGCCCCACCGACCCCTAACTTACCCACCAGAACCAGATCACAATCTATCTTTCCGGCCGAAATTAAACGCGAGTAAACATCTACAACTCTGGCTTGGTTTTTACGGTGGCAAATATTTCCAACACATAGAATATACGGTGACAACAATCCCAACTGGGATTCCACATTGATCTCTCGATCATAAAAAATATCACTCACACCATTGTAGACAACAGAAACCTTATTAGGATCTACATTGTAAATTTCAAGGATATCTTTTCTTGTGTTTTCTGACACAGCGATGACATGGTCAGAATGCCTAACCATCCAAGGCACTGTTACCTTTAACCTCTTGACAAAACCATAATTAAAAAACTCAGGGTACTTTTCATAACTAACATCATGTACCGTAAGAACCACCTTTGATTTCAAAAATGGGGGAAAAGTGTACTGAAAATGGCCAATATCAATTTTATCTAACCACATAGCTGCGGGAGTCGTGAAAGGGATACGGATCAACGGATAGTTTGGCCTGAGTCTTCTTATACTTTGAAAACCGGCATAAGCGTCCGTGTCACGATCACCATAGCCAACCATTTCAAGACCACTGCCCGAAATAGAACTCATAGCCTTCCACAGGCCCCGAGCATAACTCTCATTGCCAGTTGCTTGTTTACCTAACGTATGCAAATCAAATGCTACGCGCATTAAATTATTTCCCTACAGCCCGACTGATCCCAAAATTTTTTCGAGGTTTCCGATAATTATTGCGAAAAACTATTAGGATCCATCAAATTTTCTTTGAACGATAGTCAATACCTGATTAAACATTGCGGAACCGATACAAATACAGATGAACGAAAACACAGACATCGCAGCAATATAGCTCGCGGCCGATCCAGGCACTTACACACTAGGAGTCAACCACTCTGGTCTATCTATGTCGAAAACCTCATCAGCAGAATCGCCGTCGCTGCTACCAGTAAAAAACTACCAAAGAGCAGGTAGCTACCGGTAAACCCCCAGCCACTGGCTACCAATGCACCACCGGCCACCGGACCTATTATCGAGCCCACGCGGCCACAACTCTGCGCCCAGCTGACTCCGGTAACCCGCACTGCTGTCGGGTATAACTGTGTCGCCAACGGGTAAAGTCCGACCTGCGCGCCGCCTGCCGTGAGGCCCATCACCACGGCACACAGCAGCATCAGCAATGGTTGTTGCAGTGACAGCCCAACCGCACAAGTCGCCAGCGTCGCTGCAATAAAATATCCACCCAGGGTGAGCCTGGGGTTAAACCGCTCACTCATCCATGCCAGCAACAGCCCGCCGCCAACGCCACCGATATTAAACGCCAGCACCACATTAAAAGCATGATCCGCACTGATGCCGTAGTCGATCAGCAATTTCGGCGTCCAGTACATGAGAAAAAAGAGCACCAGCAAATTGATAAAAAAGGCGACCCAGAGCATCACCGTATTGCGCAGGCGTTGCGCTTCAAACAGCAATCCGACGCGGGTATCCAGTTGCTGCTCGGCAATTTCAAAACGGCTTCCCGGCGGATAATCAGCAGCAGGGTTGATCTTCAGTAGCAGACCACCGACACGCCGATCCTGCCCAACCTGTCTGACCAGGTAGTGCATCGATTCCGGCATGTATCGCAGCAGAAACGGCACCAGCAGGAGGGGTGCCACACCGCCGAAATAGAAAATGGATTGCCAGCCGAAGGGTTCAATCAACACCTTGGCGGCGAGACTGCCAAGAATTCCGCCAGCAGCGAACCCCATATACATCACACTGACCATCATCCGTCGCTGGCGCTGCGCTGAGTATTCAGCCACCAGGGTGACAGCGTTGGGCAGGGCACCGCCCATGCCAATTCCGGTAACAAAACGAATGACCAGCAGCTCGTTCAGATTGGATGCCAGACCAGCCAACGGCGTGAATATGGAGAACATAACCACGGTAATCACCACAATCCGCTTGCGCCCAAACAGATCACCCAGGTAACCGAAGATGACTGCACCGAAGGCCATACCGATCGTCGCTGCGGCGAAGACTATGCCGAGACTGCCTTCTTCGATGCCCAGATCAGGCATCATCCAGGGCGCCGCGAAGGCAATAATCTGTGCATCCATACCATCGAAGGTGGCCACCAGAAAGCAGAGTATCAGCACCACCAGTTGCAGTGACGAGAGGCTGGCGCGATCCAGTTCCGCGGTCACCTCGTAGCGTGCTGTCACCCAAAGCTCCGTTTAGCCGAAAGTTCCTGCAACAGAGCAGCGCCCGGAATAAAGGAGAGCCAACCTTTCACGGCTAAACGGTGACCGATACGGCCTGCGCCGCGCGCCGCGCCTTGTCACGAGCCTGGTCAACATGATCAGCCAGAGCCAACGCAACACCCATACGCCGTTTACCGGACACCTCCGGCTTGCCGAACAGGCGCAGCTGCACATCTTGCTCTGCGAGCGCCGCTTCGAGATTACCGAAACTGACAGAATCGGTTTCACCTTCAACCAGAATCACCGCTGAGGCTGCAGCGCCATACTGACGAATTGCCGGTATCGGCAAATCAAGAATCGCACGCACATGCAGCGCAAATTCCGACTGGTCCTGAGAGATCAGTGTGACCATGCCGGTATCATGTGGCCGCGGGGATACTTCGCTGAAGATCACTTCGTCGCCACGCACAAACAGTTCGACACCAAACAGACCCTGACCACCGAGATCATCGGTGACCTGTTCAGCAATCTCCCTGGCCTGCTGTAGCGCAAGGTCGCTCATCGGTGCCGGCTGCCACGATTCGCGATAGTCACCATCAACCTGTATATGGCCAATCGGCGCGCAGAAGCTGGTGCCATGGCGATGGCGTATCGTCAGCAGGGTAATTTCGTAATCAAAATCGATAAACCCTTCGATAATGATCCGCCCCGCACCGGTACGACCCGCCTGCTGGGAAACCTGCCAGGCATCGTCGACATCACCCTCTGACCTGACGGTGGATTGTCCTTTTCCCGATGAGCTCATCACCGGCTTGACCACACAGGGCAGGCCAATTTCAGCAATCGCCTGGCGGTACTCCGACTCACTATCGGCAAACCGGTAAGGTGAGGTTGGCAAACCAAGCTGCTCAGCAACCAGCCGGCGAATCCCTTCACGATTCATGGTCAGTTGAGTCGCCCTGGCGGTCGGAATGACATTGAAACCCTGCCCCTCCAGCATCGCCAGGGTGTCGGTATCGATCGCCTCTATTTCCGGAACGATCAGATGCGGCTGCTCCTGTCGGATAACCGCCTCGAGCGCCTCCCCATCGAGCATCGACAGCACATGGGAGCGATCGGCCACTTGCATGGCTGGAGCATGGCGGTATCGATCCACAGCGATCACTTCAACACCGTAACGCTGCAACTCGATGACGACCTCCTTACCCAGTTCACCGGCGCCACAGAGCAACACGCGGGTCGCCGTTGATGAGAACGGCGTACCTATAGCGGTCATTCAACCTCCAGAATGTTTTTCCCGTTAAGGCGACTGAACGGAGATGCGAAACTGTAAGTCCAACGCTCCGTTCAGCGCTGTCGTCTGCGCAAGAGTATTCCCGCGCCTATTCCTCCAACAGGTGATTTTGCACCGTCGCGATGCGGTAGACATGAGTCAACACAGGAATATCCACACCCAGTTCTGCCGCTTTGTCTATATAGGGTTTGAGAATTTCCTCAACTTCCATTTTGCGCCTGCGCACCAGATCCTGATGCATGGAGGTTCGGCCCTCTTTTTCACCTTCCTCACCAGCCCTTTTAGCAAACATCTCACCGACTTTCATCATCAGGTCGACCGACTCTTCAAAAGGCAGTGTGTCAAACTCGATGAACTGCCCCATCGGCGCGTAGTAGTTTTGTGGGGTATAGCCCATCGCTTTGTAGACCTTGAGAAAGTCTTTGGCGACAGCGACATAAGCCTCGCCGCCCTGTCTGGTCTGTAATCCTTCTGCAAACACCAGCGGTAGCCCCAGGGTCGTGACCGACCAGCCAGATGCGGTGCCGATCTGCATCAGCTTTTCCCACAGCACCTGGTTAATATCCTCCACTGAACGGGAATTGAAACCGGCCCTGTTGAATGCATCGGTAACCGCCTCAATACGCGGGGTAATCCCACCCTCCAACTCGCCGAAATAGGCGGTTACCGGAGTGGTCAACCCGGCCATCACATGCCCCGGTTCCAGCAGCACTCCGCCCTCGATGGTTGATGCACCCATCACCAGCTGCGGCCGGTCCCACTCCTTCAGCATCTCCTCCTTGCCGATACCGTTCTGCAGTGAGAACAGGGACTTAACCCGACCCTTCAGAGAGGCCGCCTCTTGCAGTGCGACGCGACTGCCTTTCGATTTGGTCAGCAGGATCATGTAGTCAAACTCACCCTCCGCCTGATCAGGGTGGGTGATGGTAGTGAGGTTTTCCCTGATCACATGCTCACCGTAGATCCCTGAAACCTTCAGCCCGTCCCGGTTAATCGCATCCATATGTTTCTGGCGTCCCACCAGCGTCACATCCTCGCCAGCTTTGGCAAGGAATCCGCCAATCACTGATCCCAGTCCTCCAGCCCCACAAATAATAAATCGCACGATCTACCTCCTCTCGCCAGGCGAGTAATTATGTTCTAAGTATTAATGGCACTTCAGGTGGGTGAGCTCAATCATTGCTCGTTACCCGAAACAACCGGCATAGAGTAACGGCTCGATAACAGCAGGTACAGGAGCTGCTCTTGGAAAATGAGTCGTGCCCGCCTATCCTTGAACGACTACAACAGAGGCGCTCACCGCTCGAACGAACCACCGCAGCCAACTCACGACTGCAGTTGACATCGAACTGGCGGCAGCGAAAGACAGGAGGAGGAAGATCATGCCTGCTATCACAGCAGAAGCCGGGCCAATCGATTTCAGCCGTTACATTCACGACGATCCTGAAGCCGGGCTTTTCTCGGTCAACCGGGAGATTTACATTGACCCGGTGCTTTATGAGCTGGAGATGGAATACATCTTCGAGGCTAACTGGGTATTTCTCTGCCACGAGTCCCAGCTACCCAACCTCAACGATTTCTACACTACCCATATGGGTCGACAGCCCGTCGTCGTGGTTCGCAACCAACAGGGAGAGGTCAACGCGTTTATCAACGCCTGTTCGCACAAAGGCTCCAGGATCTGCCTGACGCGTCAGGGCAACACCAAATTCCATACCTGTACCTATCACGGCTGGGTGTTTGATAACGATGGCAACAATGTCTCAGTCAAGGATGGCGCTGACGCGGCCTACAGCGAGGCGTTCGCGGCAAAGGATTTCGGCCTGAAAAAAGTGCCCAAAGTAGCCGAATACCGTGGCTGGATCTTCGGCAGCCTGGCCGATGATGTGGTGCCCCTGGAGGAGCACCTCGGCGACATGAAGCTGTTTATTGACCTGCTGGTCGACCAGTCCGATGAGGGGATGGAACTGGTCCCCGGCATGTCCAGCTACACCTTTAACGGCAACTGGAAAATGCAGATCGAGAACTGCCTCGACGGCTACCACCTCAATGTTGCTCACAAGGGTTTTCTGGAGATCACCGGCCAGCGGGTTAAGCGATTGGGCGACAAGTACACCGGTCCCGATATTGAAGCAATGTTCAACAAGGAGCTGATGACCGGTGGTTTTGGATGGGAACAGGGCCACGCCCTATTTTTTAGTGAAAATCCGGCCCCGGAATTTCGCCCCCTGTGGCCGGAACGGGAGAACCTGGCGGCGCGCTTTGGTGAAGCCAAAACCGAATGGATGATTCGCTACGGACGTAATTTCACCATCTTCCCCAATGTGCAATGCACCGATAATGCGGTGATTGGTCAGTTTCGGGTGCTCCGGCCCCTGGCTCACAACAAAACCGAAATGCAGATCTACTGCTGGGTACCCCGGGGTGAATCGGCAGCCGCCCGTCAGCAGCGGTTGCGTGCCTACGAGGACTTTTTTGACATTGCCGGAACCGGCACACCAGACGATGTGGCCGCCTACATGAATTGTCAGGAAGGAGCAGAGGGCAGACTCGCCCGCTGGCAGCTGGGCTATGGCCGCGGTCAGGCCAACGTCATCGCGGGCGCAGATGAAATGGCGTCCGACCTTGGGATCCAACCGGCAACCTCCAGCACTGGCCCGCTGGCCATGTCTGATGAGACGCTGTTTCAGGCCAACTATCGAGGCTGGCGAAATCTCATGCTGGCCGGCCAGGAAAGAGCCGCCAGAATCACACCCGAAAGCTTCGACGAGAGGGGTTGAACATGGACAGACAACAGGCCCTGGAGCTCGGGCGCGAAATCATCTATCGGGAAGCAGACCTGCTGGACCAGTGGCAGTGGCGGGAATGGAGTGAACTCTACACCGAAGAGTGTGAGTTCTGGTGCCCGGCCTGGATTACCGAGATCGAGCTCGGCAGCGACCCGGCGCGCACACTCTCACACTTCTATATGACCAGCAGAACCGCCCTGCAGGATCGCACCTGGCGCATCGAATCGGGAGTCGCGCCTTTTGCGGTGCCTGTACCGCGCACCTGCCACATGATCAGTAATGTCTATGTCGAGAAGCACGACGATCACACGATCATGCTGCGCAGCCACTGGCAGTGCCTGACCTACGCCCGCCAGCAGAGCAGTCAGGTTTACGGCTTTTATGACCATGAGCTGGTAAACACTGGCACTGGCTGGATGATCCGCAAAAAGAAAATCACCCTGCTGAACGACCATCTGGAGATGCCGATAGACGTCAATACCGTCTAGATCAACTCGGCGCTTACAACCAGACCGAACAGCAAAAAAATAAACGGGGGAGTCAAAAGATGGAGGAATTACCCACAGTCGGTTTCATTGGGCTGGGAGCAATGGGCAACCCAATGTCAGGGCATCTGGCCCAGGCGGGATATCGGGTGCTGGGTTTTGATATTGATGACGACAACATGGCCAAGGCCGTCAGCCGCGGAGTTGAAGCTGCCGATTCAGCGGCAGCCATCGGTACCGCATGCGATGTTGTTCTGCTCTGTCTGCCCAGTATGGCAGTCGTCGAACAGACTGTCGAAACCTTGCTGCAACAGCTCCCCGTAGGCTCCGTGATTGTTGACCACAGCACCATCAGTCCCGATCTGGCCGGCGACCTCGCCGAACGTTGCAAGGCGCAAGGTATTGAATTTATCGATGCTCCCCTCAGCGGTGCCTGGCAGGGCGCTGAAGCGGCGACGCTGGCAATCATGGTCGGCGGCGACAAAGCTACCTATCAACGCTGCCTGCCACTGTTCAAAAAAACCGGCAACAACATCTTCCACCTCGGCGCGGTTGGCAATGGGCAGTGCATGAAACTGTGCCAGAACCTGATTCTGGTCTCCACCCTCACCGGGTTGCTGGAGTCCCGTCAACTTGCCGAAAGCGTCGGCGTGGATACAGCACAATTTCTTGATGTGATGGATGCCTGCCTCGCCCCACGCGGGGTGCTCGATATCACCCGGCCAAAGCTGGTTAACGGCACTGTTGACAACAACTCGAACGGTATCGAAATGATTACCAAGGACATTACTCTGGTTCGCAAACTGGCGGATAAGCAGGGTCAACACCTGCCGGTGATGGAAAAGGTACAGTCCATGTTCGCTAAAGCCAATGACGCTGGTTATGGTGCCTACGACCTGTTCGCCTGGCCGGAGTTGCTGAAATCGGGACTGTTCGAAGAGCTTTAGTTTGCAAGGGCGGCACCGCTTCGCCTGCAGGTGAAGTGTCAGCCAGTGTGCAAATCAGTTCCTGCAGCGGATAGGCGCGCAAAAAAAAAGCTGGTGGCCTTTTACGGCCACCGGCCAGCTGTACATCCAGAGACGGACGCTACGGAGGGGATTAACTAACTGAATTTACGACGGCGCACAAGACCCAGCAGCCCGAGGCCAAGCAGTGACATAGCCGCCGGTTCCGATACCGATACCTCATCAAAATGGCCATCAATCGCATCATTACCGCAGGACATGGTCCAGTGGACATCGATTCCAAGCTCACTTCCGATTCCCAGTGCTGTCAGGTCGAAGGAAACCGTGCGATAAAAGCTTTCACCGTCGAAACCAGCGTCATTCGACAGCAGGCTGGCCACCAGGCTCCCGCCGTCCATCGCAAACGGATCGGAAACGTGATGCCCGGAGATAATGTCATTACTCCAGCTGCTGACACTGTAAAGACCGGCTGCATCAATTCCGGTACCGCTACCCATGTCAATCAGACCTGCAGTACTTGAACTTCCAGGCCCATGGTCTTTACCGCTGAAACCCCGGGTCATCAGACCAAAATCGATACCATATTCATAAGTGGACCCCGCGCCTGCACCACTGGTGACATGGTTATCAAAAGAGAGCGCCAGGTCGCCAGTGTAATAGTGCTTGCCATCGGTATATTTCTGGTGACCATCAAGCACATCAAATCCGGTCTGCAGACCAACCGAGAGAATATTTCCACTCCGCTTGTAATAGAGGTACTCGGCATCAAAATTCTGGCCACCATATCCTGGGTCAAGAAAGTTCGTGGTCTGGTCTTCACTGGCGAACTGCGTCCATCCATCGGTGGCCCAGAAGCCTAGCGGAGCGGCCAAAGAAGGAAAACTAACCGCTGTGGTGCCGGCTAGAGCTAATGCTGATATCGTTTTCTTCATTTTTCTGGTCTCGTATTGATAGCGGGTGAACGATCATTCGAAAATACCCAAAACACAGCATCATCACAGGCACTAACCATGCCAACTAAATTAAAGGCCATTACAATCAATATGTTATAGAATCAACCTGCATCCTAAAGCTCCAATCCCGTTGAAATATCAACATCTCGTTGACGAAATCCCGCCAATTATCAAGTTATCGCTAATATCGTGACAGTCACCACGTCCCCTGTTGCCACCCAGTCACTAAACAAGCTCAGCCGAACCAGTTGATGGGCGCACAGGAATTCAAGGTATAAAAAAACCGCGCCCCTTTACGAAGACGCGGCTTGACAACACTCCGGACTCTGCTTGAATCAGGCGCCCGGAAAAACCTTCACAAAAGGCCGGGTAGTCACTTTGCTGAACACCCCTGCAGCCATGTAAGGATCGTTGTTGATCCAATCCTCAGCCTGCTGCTGATTATCAAAATCAGCAATAATGACGCTGCCATCGAATCCCACTTCGGCTGGATTACCGCCTGCCTGTTTAGGCATCGGACCAGCCATCAGAATGCGGCCATCCTCATCCAGCTTTTTAATATTGGCCAGATGAGCCTCTCGGGTCGCTAATCGCTGCTCAAGACTGTCCGGCTTGTCTTCACAATAAAACACGAAATACATGATGTTTACCTACTTTTTGTGGGGATCGGCAAATTCAGTCTTAAAACCCAGCTTGCGCATTCCCACCAGGCAACATTCGCAGTCTGCCTCTATCGGCCCGCCACTGGCACCGACACCACCGATGATATCGCCCTCTTCGTCAAAAATCGGGTAACCACCGGCAACAATGCAGATACGATCATCGGTGTGGGTCAAACCGTAACCGAAGGCTCCCGGCACCATCATTTCGCGCACCATATCGGTTGGACGGTGCAGGGCCGCCGAAGTCCAGGCTTTCTTGATAGCAATTTCAGGGTTGGCAATCCGCCCTTTTTCCGGACGCAACACACCACGTAACATACCGCCCATATCGACCACCGCCATACTCGACGGCAACCCGATTGACTGGGCATAAGCGACGCCTTCATTCAGCAGGGTCTGGACTTCGTGCAGAGTAAGTTCGCGCATTCTTCTCTCCTTGTTGAGTGAACCATTAGTGATAAATCGGTGACGCCATTCAGGTTATCAAATCCGTGCTTACAAATGGGCTGAACAGTCAGAAAAACCACCTTTCTGCCGCCCGTATCATTGGTAACCGGGCACACCGTGGAGAACTCAAACTCAGGTATAGTCTGGTGCGCTACCTTGCTTCGCTTGACGTCAAATTAATTATCTTTTTATAACAACCAGTTATGGACCAGGAAGCCACCTACTGGAAACAGGAACCACCAAACCCAATAACCACCCCGAGGAAAGGAGAAAGCTTTGGAATTTAATGACATTCTCTATGAAGAGAAGGACCACGTTGTCACCATAACCATCAATCGGCCAGAGGTATATAACGCCTTTCGTGGTTCGACTTGCGCAGAACTGATCCAGGCATTCCAGCGCGCTAGCTGGAACTCGGACGCGGGTGTCATCGTGTTCACCGGTGCTGGCGACAAGGCTTTCTGTACGGGCGGCGATCAGAAATCCCACGACGGTCAGTATGATGGCCAGGGTACCATCGGCATGCCGGTAGAAGATCTGCAGTCGGTGATTCGTGACGCGCCTAAGCCGGTGATCGCCCGGGTCGATGGCTACGCCATTGGTGGCGGTAACGTGCTCGCGGTTTTGTGTGACCTCACCATCGCTTCGGAGCGTTCCGTTTTTGGTCAGGTGGGTCCAAAAATGGGCAGCGTCGATGCCGGTTTTGGTACCGCCTACCTGGCACGTCTGGTTGGCGAAAAGAAAGCCCGTGAAATCTGGTTTCTCTGTAAACGTTACAGTGCCCAGGAAGCGCTGCAAATGGGGCTTATTAACGAGGTCGTACCAGCCGACAAACTGGATGAAATCGTGGCCGAATGGTGTGCCACCATTAATTGCCACAGCCCAACGGCCCTCGCACTGGCCAAGCGCTCTTTCAATGCCGACACCGAAAACATTCGCGGCTTAAGCTCGTTGAGCATGCAGGCACTGAAACTCTATTACGATACCGATGAGTCCCGTGAAGGGGTGTCGGCACTCAACGAAAAACGCACGCCGGATTTTCGCAAGTACGCAAAATAAGCCTCACCGAACCCTGAATCCGGGCCGGCATTGATCATCACCGCCGGCCCGGACAGTCTCTACTGGCTTTCCAGCACCTGCTGTTTTAATGCGCGGCGGTTCACCTTACCGCCATTACCCTTGGGTAACTCTTCGACAAACTCGTAGTGCCTGGGTCGCAGATAGTGGGACAGCGAGGAATCCAGAACAAACTCATCCAGCTCGTCCACCGTTAACGTCTCATCAGACGGCACCAGATAGGCAGCCACCCGCTGCCCCCACTCTTCATCCGGCAGCCCAATCACACACGCTTCACTGATTCCCGGATGGGCCAGCAGAACATCCTCAATGGTTGACGGCATCATATTGATGCCGCCAGAGATGATCATGTCATCGATACGGCCGCCAATGTAGAGAAAATGTTCATCGTCGAGATAACCGAGATCGCCGGAATGCCACCAGGGCCCCTCAAAAACCTGCCGTGCCTTTACCGGGTCGTTCCAGAAGGTAATTGCGCGTGATGGCCCCTTGACGATAATTTCCCCCTCTTCGCCCACCGGCACCTCGTCTTCGGCGCTACCGCCAATTTTGATCACCCGCACCTCAGAATTGGCCAGCGGCCGACCAATACTGCGCAGTTTCTCTTCCCGCTGCAGATCATGGGGATACATCATCGTGCCCGCAGAGGTGCCTGTTTCGGTAGTGCCATAGCAGTTATAAACATGCGGCGTCACCCTTTCACGCAGCAATTGCAGCGTTTTCAGGTCCATCACTTCACCGGCAAACATCGCCCGCTGCACCGCGCTGAGATCCACATCGCTCAGATCCTGGCGCAACACCATTCTCCACATGGTCGGAATCAGGAACAGTACCGAACAGCGTTCTCTGGCAGCGGTTCGCATGTACTCCTGTGGGTCAAAGGCACTCATAAAAACGTTGGTGCCACCGACATTAAAGACCGGAAACGCCACATTGACCCACGCCATAAACGAGGTGGTGAGAATATTCAGAGAGCGGATTTCCGGTGTCGCTCCATAGAGACCCACCGCGCCACGGGCGCCCTGCAACAAGCCCCGGTGGCTATGCACCACCCCTTTTGGCACCCCTGTGGTACCGGAGCTGAGGGCGATGATTGCGTAGTCGTCAGGATCGATTGGCATCGGCTCAAAACAGAGCTGATAGCGATCAAGGTCATCGGGGATTAACGGCACACTCCCGGCCGCTATGTCAGCTTCGCTACTCAGGCCTGAGGTGGCTCTGACCCGACCGGTAATAGATGGTGCCTGCGGCGCCAGTTCGGCCACCCGTCGCTCCAGCGAGACATCGTAGACAAGCACACGCGGAGAGAGACGGTTAAGCAGCTCGACCACCGTCTCATCCGACTCACGAATATGCAGAGCAACCGGTATCGCCCCCAGTTCAATCGCACCAAACAGCGCCAGCGGGTGGTTTGCCGATGGCAGCATCATCAACGCTACCCGGTCACCCTTACGCACTCCCAGCGAATGAAGCAGCGCGGCGGTGCGCTGAACTTTATCGATCATCTCTGCGTAGGTATAGCGATAACGCTCATCCACCAGCGCCTCGTTATCACCATGATAAGCAGCAGATCGACGAAGCATCTCACGGATGCTCTGTATCCCCTCTCCAGCCATTTGCTCCTCCCGTTTTGCCTGTTTTATTTTGATCATCTGAGCCACCTACCAGCCAGCCTGATCGCCAGGGGGCAATGTCAAACCCACCCTGCTGAGGTATTATGACCGTTTTGAAAGACGGTACGGAGAGGGGGGATTCCAATTTTCTATGAAGATACGGAAAACGCCTGTCGGGCTCGGAAATCGACTTGAGTAACGATAATAACGACCATAGCAGCCTCAAACTCATAATTGCCCCCTCTGGAACGATTAGCAGAGTCGAAAACGGTAGCGCGGGGACAGCAGATCAACACGTTGGCCAGCACCTGTCGAGGCTGTTCAAGATCTCTCAAAACTACGGCCAGAAAGAATGTGAGGCCTGGTTTCGGGTCATCACCAGCCGCGGCGACACTCCGACAGCACTGACACAGATTGGTGATGAAAACCCGGCGCACCTGACTCTCACCCTGCTACTGCAGACCCACCCCGATTTCCCCGGGTTTCGCGCAACCATCACTCCAATAGGAGAACAGTCGGCCAGCAACCTGGCACAGCCGCTCTCGCTCGCCCAGTTTTCGCAGGTGATTGAAAGTTCAGACGTCGCCATCTATACCCGCGGTCTGGATGGATGCATCAACCAGATTATCGGTTCTGAAACGGTACGCCCCAGCCTGCCGACACCCTTGCAAAGCGGTCAAAGCGTCTTTGATCTCTATCCGCCGGAAACATTGAGAAACTTGCTGGATAATGACGCCAGAGTTGTTACCTCGGGCAAACCAAGCGCCCAGGAAGATGTGATACCCGAGGCGGGCGGACACCGCATTTTTCACTCCACCAAATTCCCCCTCTACGACGCAGATGGTGCGCTCACCGGCATCTCCGGTCTAACCCACGAGATTACCGAATACAGTGCCGGTCTCCACCAGCTGCGGCTCAATCAGGAACGGGTTACACGTTCATTGATGGAAAGCTCTTTTGCGGTTCTGGTTGCCGACCTGATGACCGGCGAGATACTCGCCATCAACCGCAGTTTTACCGCGAGATACGGCTATACGGAAGAAGAGTCTCTTAGCCGCCATCCCGTGGCTGTGGGTATCTGTGGCCAACCGGCATATGATCAGATTGTCGGACAGCTCAACGCTACCGGTGAGATCACCCGGGGCAAATTTCACTTTGTGTGCAAAAACGGCAACAGCTTACCGGTGGAGATGAACGCCTTTGTAATCAAAAATGGACACAATCCACTGGCAGTTACCCTTTCCCAGGACCAGAGCCGCGCCGAAGCTGCCGAAAGCAGGTTACAGCTGATCGCGGATGCCGCCTTTGAAGGTATCGTACTCCATGACCACGAAAAGTTTCTGGAGGTAAATCAACAGGCCTGCGTAATATTTGGACGCAGCCGTGAGGAGATCATCGGAGCATCCTTTTGGGACCTGTTACCGCAACAGTCGTTGGCGGCAGTCCGCCAGGTGCTGGACCACCCGCAACCTCAATCATATGAAATACATATCGTTCGTCCCGACGGTAAAGAGCGGCAGCTGCGAATTCGCTCCCAGGATGTTAGTGAGGGCAGTCAGGCGTACCGAATCGGTGTCTTTCAGGACATCACCGAAGAGGAAAATCTCAAGGTTCAGTTGCGCAGAGCACAGAAAATGGAGGTTTTAGGACAGCTCACCGGGGGTATTGCCCATGACTTCAACAACATTCTCGCTTCGATTCTGGGTTATAGCGACCTATTGAAAGAGGCATTGGACGACAAAGAAGATGAGCGCTTTCGTCACTGGGCAGAACAGATTCACTCGTCTGGCATCCGAGGCCGCAACCTGATTCGGCAAATGCTCTCTTTCAGCCGTGGTGGTGGAGCACTGCCGATCCCGACCAGCCTCTCCGGTGCGGTTGAAGAGGTACTACAGATGCTCAAAGTCTCGCTTTCCGAAAACATTGTCGTCGGGACAGAACTCAAACCGGTTCCCAGAGTGCTGATCGATCCTAACCAGTTACAGCAGATCCTGCTGAATCTCTGTATTAACGCCGGGCATGCAATTGGTGAGGATCATGGAGCGATCACTATCAGCGTCGACACCCAACAGGTAGAGCAGCGGCATTGCGCCAGCTGTCATAAAGAGGCCGACGGTGAATACGTGGCCATTCGCGTTAGCGATACCGGGCACGGCATCGATCCGGCAATCGTCAACGAAATATTTGAACCTTTCTTCAGCACCAAACAGATGACTGACGGCAGCGGTATGGGACTCGCGGTCATCCATGGCATTATTCACGACTGTACTGGCCACATACTGCTCGACTCAACTCCCGGTGCAGGGACATCATTTACTGTACTGTTACCCCCTGAGCCTCCCGCCTCATCCACGCCGCCGGAGAGTCATCGCACCGACCAAAGTCCACTGATCGTCGTCGTTGACGATGACCAGCTGATCAGCGATATGCTTTACCGCGTTCTGGTCAGCCACGGCTATCGGACAGAATGTTATCTTGATCCCGAACAGGCGCTCAGAGCCTTCACAGAGTCGGGGGAGCAGTGGAGCCTGCTACTCACTGACCAGAACATGCCAGGCATCAGCGGTGTGGAATTAAGTAAAAAAGTCAGCGCCGCTCGGCCGAGCCTGCCGATCATCATCCACACCGGCTACAGCGCGACCATGGATACGGAGGATGCCCGGGAGCGTGGCTGGATCCTGGTAGAAAAACCGGCTGAGCAGAGAACCCTGCTGGATGCCATCGAGAAAGGGTTAAGCGCGCAGCTCTGATACAGACCCCGACTTGATAATCACCCGAAACTCGATAATTACATGGCGTCCAGCTTAGCGCCACAGGCGTGACAATAATCTGCGTCCACCTCATGGCCCTCATGAGTACAATCGGGGCAGACC
Organism: Immundisolibacteraceae bacterium; assembly: GCA_052031065.1. Taxonomy (GTDB): domain Bacteria; phylum Pseudomonadota; class Gammaproteobacteria; order Immundisolibacterales; family Immundisolibacteraceae; genus JBPEXY01. The sequence continues at coordinate 45,465 of JBPEXY010000214.1, forward strand.
CGCGTGTTAACCCGCCGCTGCTGAGCCATCTCCACCGTGATGATACCCGTCGGCACCGCAATTACTGAATAACCCAGAATCATGGTCACTGCTGCCAACCCCTGGCCTACCGGGGTGAGCGGCGCAATGTCCCCATAACCAACGGTGGTAATGGTGACAATCGCCCAGTAAATACTGCGTGGAATACTGGTGAAGCCGGCCGCGTCGCCCTCGATCAGATACATCAAGGTTCCGATCACCACCACCAGTGTCGAAACGGTATAAAGAAAAATGGTGATCTTCTCCATACTCGCCTGCAGCGCCTGGCGCAGCAGAGAAGCCTGATTTACATATCGCGCCAGTTTGAGAACGCGGAACACCCGCAGCATCCGAAACCCCCGCACCACCAACAGCGCTTCGGCCCCCGGGATTAGCAAACTCAAATAACTCGGTAAAATCGCCATCAGGTCAACCACGCCGAAAAAACTGGTGGCGTACTTCAGCGGACGCGGCACCGTGGCTAAACGCAGCAGATATTCAATGGTGAACAACCCGGTAAAAAACCATTCGATGCGATCAAACCAGACTCCATAGAGTGCCTGCAGCGAAGCGACGCTCTCCAACAGCACCGCCGCCACGCTAATGACGATACTCACCAGCAGCAGTAGGTCGAAGGCCTTGCCAAGGCGCGTATCCGCCTCAAAGATAATTTTATATATCTGCTCGCGCACCACTCTTTCCCTTCTACGACGGCGACGTGTCAGGGTGAGAATTCATAACCCCGCCAGGGCCATCTCTTCGTCAGTCAGGTCGATTTCCATTCGCAACAGCGCAGCACTGTAGGTTTTACCCTGCGCATCGAGTCGCAAGGTCACCGTACCGCCACCATCCAGTGCTTCACGCAGCAGGAAATTAAAAGCATTGAGATTCGGCAATTCCCAGCGACTCACCTCGCCATCACAGATCTCGCGAAAATGGTGCGCCACGCGTTCGGCAGTCACTTCCCGTTGCAGGGCACCGTAGAGCCCCGGCGTTTTGGCAATCAGGCCGATATTGGCATGGCTGCCTTTATCACCACTACGGGCATGAGCAAGTTGCAACAGTTTTACGGTCGGCATGATCATCGCCCTCCCAGCAGGGTGACATCGGCCTGGGCAAAACGTTTGTCGATCAACGCCGGCCAGTAGGCGATCACCTCCTCGACCCGCGCGCGACCACCAAAATAGCCGGTCACTGTCGGCGGCCCGTTACAGACCAACGGTGCTATTTCATGGGTAAAACCGCGCACCGCGTTTTTATCCTGACTACGCACCCCGACGCGTAACTGGACTTCAGCCAGATCATCCGCCGCCGTACCGGAAAGAGCCGGCCCGTGACAGGCATTGGCGCCGAGAATTTCAGTCAGCATGGCATCAAACTCCAGTCCCCGGTCACGCAGCCGCTGGCGCAGAATCCGATCAGCTGCCTGCGCTTTTTTAACCGCATCGGGCCAGCCGTAGACGATAGTACCGGTCGTTTTATAACCACTCATGTAACTCGCAGACACCTTGAACTGCGCTGGTGCCGGTTTGCCCTTGATGCCACTGGCCCGCACCCGGTTGGGCGCCAACTGCTCAAGCTGGATGGTGGTGAAGTCGCAGACCACATCGGCGGTTTTATACTCATTGGGATCACCAATTTCATACAACAGCTGCTCGGTAACGCTGGCGACATTGACCCGTCCGCCCATCTGCTCCGGCTTGGTCACCACGAAGGTGCCATCCTCGCTGACCTCGACAATGGGATAACCGATATGAGCCATGTCATCAATCTGTTCCCAGTCGGCCATGCAGTTGCCACCGGTAGCCTGCGCACCACATTCGATAATATGCCCGGCGATGGTCGCGGCACTGAGCCGATCCCAGTCGTTAGCCTGCCAGCCAAATTCGTGGATCATCGGTCCTACCGCCAGACTGGCATCGGTACAGCGACCGGTAATGACAATATCAGCGCCCTGCGCCAAGGCCTCAGCAATGGGAAAGGCACCAAAGTAGACATTGGCGCTGGCGAGACGGTCGCGAACGTCAGCTAACCGCGCCCCGGTTTCAATATTTGCCAGCGGCTCACCACTATCAAGAATGTCATCAATACTGCCCATAATGTCATCGCCGGTCACCACGCCGATCTTGACCCGATCGGCCAGACCCAGCTTGTCAGCTACTGCCATCACCGCGCGGGCGCAGGCCAGTGGATTCACGCCGCCAGCATTGGCAACGACCTTGACACCGCGCTGCAAAACTTCCGGCAGCAGATTCTCCATCAGCGGTACGAAATCACGCGCATAACCCTGTTCAGGGTCGCGGGCACGCAATTTCTGCATAATCGACATGGTCACCTCAGCGAGGTAATCCAGCATCAGATAATCGAGCTCGCCGTAACGTACCTGATCGAGCGGTGCCTGTGCCGTATCCCCCCAGAACGCCTGTCCGTTACCTATCCGTATGGTCTTCAACCTGTCCCCTCACGTTGTTTGTCAGTCCGCTGCGACTGAATCCCAATTGTGCCACCAATCATGGGCAAATCTCCCCGCAGTCGCGGTTCGTCATCTGCATCAGGGTGGATCAACCAGCACCGCTGAACGCCAACCACGCACGGAGTTGATCAGCGCCAGTCCAGTAACGGTTGATAACATCTCAGGAGTAACCCGCTGCTCTGCCAACCGCCCACTCTGCAACAGCCGCTGGCGATAGGTGCCCGGTAACAGCCCGGCATCAAGCGGCGGTGTTATCCAGCGGCCCTGATGACACACCACCAGATTAGCGATAGTTGATTCGGTCAGTTCACCGCGGGAGTTGAGCAGCAACCAGTCATCCACCCCTTCCATAGCGGGTACGCCAATGAGCCACGGTCGCGGATCAGTCTTGTGATAGCGCAATGGCGAATCCTCTGTCAGCCGCTTCGGGTGAATGGCAACCTTAACCGGTTGCGAGTCAAACCTCATTGGCTGATGGGATAGTTCAATCTCCCCGGTCTTTGAAAGGGTCAACCGGACTCGTTGCATCGGCCCTTCAAAGGTTGCCACCAGATTACCTAACCGACTGAGCAAATCTGCCTGCTGCAACGGGTAATCAAAATAGTCCGCCGATGCAGCCAGCCGCTGCAGATGTTCGGTAAACAACCAGTACCCTTCGGCCGCCGACCAGCGCAGAGTTTCCACCAGCTTGAAATCGCTCTGCGCAGGTTCAGCAATGACCCGTGCCTTCTGCAGGCACTCCTGGGCCTCAACCGCCTGATCTGAATCCCAGACAATACCGCCACCGACTCCGTAGAACAGCTGACCATCACGCCTCAGTTCCGCCGTCCGGATAGCAACGTTAAAACATCCGCCACGGGATGGCGCCAGCCAGCCAATTGCACCGGTATAGACCCCGCGACTGGTTGGTTCCAGCTCGGCAATAATCTCCATGGTGCGGCGTTTCGGTGCGCCCACAATGGAAGCGCAGGGAAACAGCGCGCTGAAAATCTCCGCCAGGTTGCGGTTAGTCTGTGCAGTAACGGTTGAAGTCATCTGCCAGACCGTTGGATACCTCTCCAGCTCAAACAGACGCTTTACCGCGACCGATCCAGTGACAGCAATACGGCCAAGGTCATTGCGGATCATATCCACCACCATCAGGTTTTCCGCCCGTTCCTTGGGTGACCTGAACAACATTTCTGCACTTTCCTGGTCCGCCATGCTGCCCAACCCCCGCGCCGCTGTACCCTTCATCGGTCGGCAAACGATCTGCTCACCGTTGAGTGAAAAGAACAGCTCCGGCGACACCGAACTGATCACCCGCTGATCAGAGCAGAGATAGGCAGAATAGCTACCCGGCTGTGCGGCAACCATCTGCCGAAACAGGTCACTGCTATGGCCAGACCAGTTCAGGGCCAGTTTCTGGGTATAGTTAACCTGATAACTGTCACCGCTGCGCAGATACTGCTTGATACGGCGTACAGCATCACCGTGGGCAACCTGGTCAAACCGACCGGCAACTGACCATCCAGCACTATGGTGCTGCTCCTCACCCCCAGCGGGGCTCCAACCGGGTAGTTGGGAGGGTAATTCAGGCAGCTCCCGTACTGAGCGATAAAGACAAAATTCAAGCAGCGGCCCGCCGCCAGGGTCATTGGTAACGAGCGCTTTGTCTAGGCCACTGGCCGCCTCATAGGCCACCCAACCTGCAGCATAGAGATGCTCCGCCTCGACACGGTGCGAGATCAGCTCCAGCAACGTTTGAACTTCTCCAGTCTCAGCGGTAACCAGATATTCCACCGGGTCGCTAAACTCGAGCCATAGGCCCCGCTCAGGTTGAAAATAAATCTGGTAATCAAGCATGGTCAATTAAGTCTGGAACGGCTATAAGGCACTGGTTTGGCAGGGTCTGAGACTATACTTTCCGTCACTGACCGAGGCCAGCCGATAGCACCAAATAAAGCGAACCCATAACGGTGGTTACCGGCGCCCTGGAACTACCCGGTTACCCATTGAACATGAAGTAAATAATCGGAGCATCCATGAACCATACCGCAATGCGCATCAATGACGGTTTACTGTTAGTCCTGCAGTGGGCCAGCGGATTACTGGTTATGGTCCTCGGTCTGGCGCTGATTGCCAGTGTGGTTATCTGGAATCTCGACCGGCGGCAGACCCGCCACACCATTCGCCGCAACTTCCCCCTTATCGGCCGCTTTCGCTATCTGTTCGAAACCCTGGGCGCCTATTTCCGCCAATATTTTTTCTCTTTGGACCGGGAGGAGATGCCCTTTAACCGGGCGCAGCGCGGCTGGATTTATCGCGCCGCCAAAAATATCGACAATACGGTCGCCTTCGGTTCCACCCAGAACCTGCAGACACCGGGCACCATCCTGTTTCTCAATGGCGGCTTCCCCCACCTTGAAAATCAGGACAATCAACAATCTGCGATCACCATCGGCGACAACTGTCCAAACCCCTACACCACCAGCCGGATTTTCCATATCTCCGGGATGAGTTATGGCGCCCTTTCGCGACCAGCCGTAGAGGCACTATCAGCTGGCGCACACGCCGCTGGCTGCTGGCTCAACACCGGCGAAGGAGGACTGTCAGCTCCGCACCTGAGCGGTAACGCCGATCTGGTGTTCCAGATTGGCACTGCAAAATACGGGGTTCGCAATAACTGCGGCGAGCTTGATGAGAACAAACTCAAAACCATAGCAGAAAACCCGCGCGTAAAGATGTTCGAAATCAAGCTGAGCCAGGGCGCCAAACCGGGCAAGGGCGGCATCCTCCCAGGCGCCAAGGTAACCCCGGAAATCGCCGCTGTGCGAGGCATTCCGGCCGGCCAGCCGTCCATCAGCCCCAACCGCCACCCGGAGATCGACAGCCCTACGGCACTGCTCGATTTCATTGAAAAAGTGCGCCGTATCAGCGGCAAACCGGTCGGTTTCAAAACCGTTGTCGGCACCACCGACTGGCTCGAAACCCTCTGCGAGGAAATTAACCACCGAGGCAGTGGATCGGCACCAGACTTCATCACCATAGACGGTGGCGGTGGCGGCACCGGTGCCGCCCCCATGGCGCTGATGGACAGCGTTGGCCTGCCGTTGCGAGAGAGCCTGCCCTGGATGGTCGACCTGCTAATGCGCCATGACCTCAAACAGCGTGTGCGGGTTATTGCTTCGGGCAAATTGCTTAATCCCAGCGACGCCGCCTGGGCGCTCTGCATCGGCGCCGATTTTGTTGTCTCTGCCCGCGGCTTCCTGTTTTCTCTTGGCTGTATCCAGGCGATGCAGTGCAACCGCAACACCTGCCCCACCGGCATAACTACGCACAACGCCAAGCTACAACGCGGCCTGGTGCCGGCGGATAAAGCACCACGGGTTGCCCATTACCAGCAAAACCTCGAAAAAGAGCTTCAGATCATCGCTCACGCCTGTGGCGTAGACCATGCCCGGTTACTGCGCCGTCATCACGCCCGTGTGGTTCTTGAGAGCGGCTCCACCGTCACCCTCGCCCAGCACCACCCCTACCCGTCATAAACTCACCAGCAGCGACCATTCACAACAGAGCGAACAGCAACAGTAAACCGGTCAGCACCAGAGTGACGGCAAAAAAATGGCGTCCCAACCAGGAAAAAAAACGCGCCGCTCGGCTGTTCAACGGTACCTCATCAGTGGGCGGAATCAGCCCTTCACGACCTTCTTTCTGGTGCTGGTAATTTGGGTCATCGGATTCCATCAACAGCCCTCCTCAGGGTGAATCAACCACCGTTTAGGCGATCACACACTTTAATCGGGTTATGATGCAGCAATCCCAAAGCGGTGTTCTGGAAAAATGGCCTGGCTAAGGCACAGGGTTCCAGCCCCCCTGCTTGGTAAATTGCGAGCCGACTCTACGGTAGCAACCGGAGCAACAGATGGAAGAGTATCAGCAGCTTGTTGGCATTATCTCTCTCGGCCTTGGCGCTGCCTGGGCCAGTGGCATCAACCTGTACGCGGCACTGGTGATGATTGGCCTGCTCGGCGTTACCGGCAACATGACCCTGCCGGAAGAGCTTGAAATCCTTACCAATCCACTGGTGATCGGCGCGGCCGGATTGATGTACATGGTCGAATTTGTTGCAGACAAAATGCCCGGTGTTGACACTGGCTGGGACAGTCTGCATACCTTTATCCGCATCCCTGCCGGGGCGATGCTGGCCGCCGGCGCCGTCGGAGATGTCACACCAGCAGTAGAACTGGCCGCGGCAATCGTTGGCGGTGGTGTAGCCGCCACCTCTCACATGGCTAAAGCCGGTAGCCGGGTCATGATCAACACCTCGCCAGAACCGTTCAGTAACTGGGTCGCATCGATAACTGAAGATCTGCTGGTGTTTGGCGGCCTCTGGGTTGCAATCAGCAACCCATGGCTGTTCCTCGGCCTGTTTATCGCTTTCATTCTGATTGCAATCTGGTTTATTCCCAAACTCTGGCGCGGTATCAAAGGCGTGTTCCGGTGGCTTGGTGGTCTTTTTGTCAACAACGAACCAGAAAACCCCATAACCACCAGCGCCATTGATCGGCCCGCAACGTTGCCATCACCAACCGATGGTGGCCCGTGAGATTCTGTCAAAGGGTTAAACATGCCAACCTGGTATGCGAGCGGTCAGGCAGGTGATCCTGCTCAATCCACCATGATCGAAACCACAACCGGAAGTCCCGTGACCAGGAAATAGTTATAAACTCACCCAGCCAGCAAAGGTCTAGCCAGGGTATCAGCTACGGCATAGCTGGCGCCGCCACAACGCCAAAATCCAAAGGACAGGAGAACAGCAATGGGTTCAATCGATACCATACCGCCATTCAAATCGATTCTGGTGCCAATCAACCCGGAACAGGTCACACCTGAGTTCATTCAGTTCGCTGCTCGGCTCGCGAGTCAGTATCAGGTCGCCCTCAATCTCCTGTTTGTGCTGGAACTGCCTGGCCACACCCGGGGCGCAGGTTTTGCGGTGGAAAGCGATGATGAGTCGCGTAACCGGGTTAATGCCCTGATAGAACATGAAATCAAACCGTTACTGGGTGGCGTTGATATTGATGAAACGATCATCGAACACGGTAAACCCGCAGACGTCATTCTTGATATTGCCGATCAGCGCGACATCGACGTCATTGTGATGGGCACCCGCGGTAGAACCGGTATCACCCATACGATCATGGGCAGTGTCACCGAAAAAGTGGTGCACCTGACGCACCGCCCGGTGCTGGCAATACCGGTGAGCTGACTCCACCCCGAAGCGGCTAAGAGCTTACCGTTCTAGCCGCTTCGGTCAAATCGCTCATGAGAGTTCGAGAGGAGGAATAATGAGCAGTCAAAGACCGATGATGATGATCGACGGCGATGGCCATATCTTCGAAGATATCAGAGCCATTGTTGACCGCATGCCGGCGGCCGCACGTAACGTACCAATCA
>JBPEXY010000215.1:0-6247 GCA_052031065.1 Immundisolibacteraceae bacterium
TGGGGATGTTTGATAGTGACGATGAGTTTTACGACACCAAAATGGGCTCCAACGTCAAGTTTGCCCGTCACGCCATGGCTATTGATGAGCAGCGTTCAGATTTTGAGCCAACGGTCTGGACTCCCAGGTCCGGGGTAAACTTGAAACAGGTCTGGTTTTCGGGAGTTCATTCCGATATCGGGGGGTCCTATCCACCCGATGCTTCGGGGATCAGTGCGGCAGACACGCCGCTGGCTTGGATGCTTGCTGAAGCAGCGGCACAGGGACTGGTGATTGAACCTCATATCATGCAGGAGCTGACCGATGGCAGTCAGGGCCAACTGCATCAATCGCGGAAAAAGGTCTACAGACTCAAACCCCGGCTGCATCGTCCACTCATCATTGAGGACAAACCCACCCTCATTCATAGCAGCGTTAAAACCCGATATCTCGCCAACAGCAAATACCGGCCGCCGCAGTTAAAAACGCTTGTAGAACAGCGTGGATGGGACCTTATCGACCTGGAGCCATAGCCACTCGGTGGCTCCGTCTAGAGATACCTGCCTGTTAAGTCTGGCTACTCGACACCCTGATTATGCAGATAGTCATCGTAACTGCCGGCATAGTTGGTAATACCTGTGGGTGAAAGCTCGATGATCCGCGTCGCCAGCGATGAGACAAACACCCGGTCGTGGGACACAAACAGGATGGTGCCGGTGAAATCATCCAGCGCCATATTGAGCGATTCGATCGACTCCATATCCAGGTGATTGGTTGGTTCATCAAGCACCAGGATGTTATTACGCTGCATCGCCAACCGGGCAAACATCATCCGTGCCTGTTCGCCGCCTGAGAGTACGTTCGCCTGCTTGTTCATGTCGTCGCCGGAAAACAGCATCCGGCCGAGCTGACTGCGTACCACCTGCTCGTCATCCCCTGGTTGACGGTATTCATCCAGCCACGCCATCAGTTTTTTGTTGTTTTCAAATTCTTCAGCGTGGTCCTGGGCGAAGTAACCGATTTTGGCGTTCTCGGACCACTTGAGATTGCCCTCCCGCGCCTCTATTTCACCCATCAACGTGCGCAGCAGAGTCGATTTGCCGATGCCGTTAGGGCCGATAATCGCCACCTTTTCGCCGGCTTCAATGTCAAAGCTGAGACCGCTGAAAAGATCTTCGTCGTAGCCGGCCCGCAGGTCTTTTACATGTAACGCGCGGCGGTGCAGTTTTTCGTCTACGTCGAAGCGGATGTAGGGGTTTTTACGGCTGGAAGGTTTAATGTCCTCAATCTTGATCTTCTCGATCTGTTTGGCACGCGAGGTCGCCTGCTTTGATTTTGAGGCGTTGGCAGAAAAGCGGGCAACAAAGGCTTTGAGCTGATCCACCTGCGCCTTTTTGCGCTCGTTTTCAGCAATCTGGGATGCCCGTGCCTGGGTCGCCGCGAGCATGTATTCGTCGTAATTTCCGGGGTATATCTTTAATGTGCCGTAATCAAGGTCGGCCATGTGATCACAGACCGAATTGAGAAAATGACGATCATGACTGATCACAATTATGGTGCAGCTGCGCTGCTCCAGCACCCCTTCAAGCCAGCGGATGGTGTTGATGTCCAGGTTATTTGTCGGCTCATCGAGGAGCAGAATATCGGGGTCAGAAAAAAGTGCCTGGGCGAGCAGCACCCGCAGCTTGAATCCCGGTGCGATTTCACTCATCAGGCCATAATGCTGCTCTACCGGGATATCGACCCCCGAAAGCAGTTCCCCGGCCCTTGATTCTGCTGAATAGCCATCAAGTTCGGCGTATTTGCCCTCCAGCTCACCGGCAAGCATGCCGTCCTCTTCGCTCATTTCAGGCAGCGCATAAATACGATCGCGCTCCCTCTTCACCTGCCACAGTTCGTCGTGGCCCATGATGACGGTATCGATGACCGAAAATTCTTCATAAGCAAACTGATCCTGCTTGAGCACACCTAATCGCTCCCCCGGTGTCAGCGACACTGACCCCTGGGTGGGGTCCAGGTCACCGGAGAGGATTTTCATGAAGGTCGATTTACCAGATCCGTTGGCCCCGATCAGGCCGTAGCGATTACCGTCACCGAATTTGGCAGAGATGTTTTCAAACAGGGGTTTGGCGCCGAACTGGATAGTTAGATTGCTGGTAGATATCAACGGGTTAAGTCCTGGTAGTAGTAAGTTGTTTCATTGATCAATCGAGGTCGGTGGCACTTGGTGCTGGTATCGCCGGGTCGAACGGATCGGAGGTGGTTTAATGGGCGGTGGGCCCGCTTTTCTGTTTTGGTGGTTTATCACCCGATTCGATATCGTTTTTCTCCTGGTCTACGGTACTGGTAGGCTCTTCTAGCTCTGAGTGCTCAGTTTGCATAGCTGAGGCTGCAACGGTTGAGTCGGGGGAGGTGCTCTGTGCCGCCATTTGTTCTGGTGAAATGGAAATGTTGTCATCTTCCGGCTGATCGGGTTTGTTATTCAGCGCAGCGATCTGGTTAATATCGTGCTTTAGTCTTGCAGGCAGTTCCACGTCCAGTTCCTGAGTGCCGTCAGCCATATGTTTTAGCAGGTCACGATAGCTGTCGTTAAGGCGCTGAAACAGCTCGGCGCTGGTGGAAAAGTGATTATTTACCTGTTCGCGATAGCGGCGCAGCTCTTCTTCCATCGCCTCTTTTTCCTGTTGCCACTCGGGGTTGCCGGAGTTTTTCCCAAACAACCGGTGCAATAACACTCCGAATAAAATACCGATCACTAAACTGGCGATGAGAACAGGCATGAGCAGATGTCCAGGCTGGGTTGAATATCGTTGGCAGTAGGGCAAATCGGAACAAACGTGCAGCCCGATAATCCCTGATGCACGGGTTCTCTAGTGGTAATAAATGGTATTTTAGCGTTCCCGGAGATACGGTACTAGCGGATGCCGGTGCTCCCACATCAATTGCAACAGGAAACCAAACACAATATGACGACTGAGAAGGTCACTATCGGCAGTGAAGAGTGGTGTTCATTTCCCGAACTGGGGCTGCCCGCCGTTAAGGCACGGGTCGATTCCGGAGCGAAAACCTCTTCAATCCACGCGGTCAACATTCAGCCATTTCGTCGAGACCGCAAACTCTGGGTCAGTTTCGAGGTACATCCGCTACAGGGTAACAGGCGCGTTCTGGTGCGCTGTGAGCGCAAGGTCGTCGATCGCCGCTCGATTAAAAGTTCGAGCGGGGTTTCGGAAACCCGTTACGTAATTTCCACCCCGGTAAAAATCGGCGAACAGATTTGGCATATTCAGTTGTCACTGGCGAACCGGGATTCAATGGGGTTTCGCATGTTGCTCGGGCGGGAGGCATTGGAAGGCAGAGCCGTTATCGACCCGGAAAAGGCCTTCTGTCAGGGAACACGCGATGAAGCAGCGGTGCGCAAGTTATATGGCAGTCGAGAGCCGACCAGAAGCGGCCTGAAGATAGCGCTACTGGCAAGCAACAAAGAACTTTACAGCAATGAGCGAATCATCGAAGCAGGCGAAGAACGGGGCCATGAGGTGGTCTTTCTGGATATCAAACAGTGTTATATGCGCCTTGATGCGGTCGAGCCGGAAGTGCACTATCGCGGCGGTACCGTGCTTAACGACCTGGATGCAGTCATCACCCGGATTCGGCCCAGTGTTACTTTCTACGGTTGCGCTATTGCGCGTCAGTTTGAAAGTATGAAGGTACATACCGTCAACACCTCTGATGCTATCACCCGTTCCCGGGATAAATTGTTTTCCCTGCAGCTTATGCTAAAGCACGGCATCAACATTCCTACCACCGGCTTTGCCAACTCGCCGATGGATACTAATGATTTGATTGAAATGGTTGGCGGCGCACCGCTGATTGTGAAACTGCTTGAGGGAGCACAGGGGCGAGGTGTGGTGCTGGCGGAAACCAAAAAGGCGGCTGAGAGCGTTATTAATGCCTTCAAATCTCTGCGCGCTAACCTGCTCGTGCAGGAGTTTATTAAAGAGGCCGATGGCAAGGATCTGCGCTGTTTTGTTATCGACGGCCGTGTGGTTGCCTCTATTGAAAGGACCGCTGCGCCGGGCGAGTTTCGCGCCAATATTCATCAAGGCGGCAGCGCCGCGTCGATCAAGGTGACGCCGGCAGAACGCAAACTGGCGGTCACTGCCGCCAAGGCGTTGGGTCTGCACATTGCTGGTGTCGATATTATTCGCTCCAAGAATGGGCCTTTACTGCTGGAAGTTAACTCATCGCCAGGGCTGGAGGGAATAGAGACCGCCACCGGTAAGGACATCGCTGCAATGATGGTGGCGTCAGTCGAGAAAAAACTGGGTTGGAAACGGGAGTTAAATCCGGTGCTGGAAAATGTTTAATCTGGGGTAGGGCAACGGCTGGGCAAAAGTCTGGGGAATGGATCGGACTAGTCAATCAAAAATCGCACTGGCCAGCCAAGACTTGTGGAGAGAGCTTAAATGGATTTCCATTTTTCAGAACAGCAGCTGGCGATTGCCGAGCATGTCGGCCGCGTCTGTGAGCGGTTTGATGATCAGTACTGGCTGGAGCGGGATGACAGTGGCGAGTTTCCCGACGATTTCGTCGCCGCAATGGCCGAGGGTGGCTGGCTGGGTATTGCCATGCCGCAGGAGTATGGTGGCGCGGGGCTGGGTATTACCGAAGCGGCGTTGATGATGCAGACCATCGCCGAATCCGGCGCCTGTCTAAGCGGCTGCTCCTCAATTCACCTGAATATCTTCGGGCCCAACCCGATAGTCCGTTATGGTACGGATGAACAGAAGCAGCGTATGCTGCCGCCGTTGATTAATGGTACTGAAAAAGCCTGCTTTGGTGTTACCGAGCCAGATGCCGGACTCAATACCACTCATCTGAAAACCCGTGCCGAGAATCGTGGCGACCACTATCTGGTTAACGGCTCCAAGGTCTGGACCTCCACCGCGCAGGTAGCCGACAAGATTCTGCTCATCGCCCGCACTACGCCAATGGAAGAGAGTGAAAAGCCCACTCTCGGACTTTCACTTTTCTATACCGATCTTGACCGGTCACGGTGTGAAGTGCGTGAAATTCACAAAATGGGCCGAGCCTGTGTCGACTCCAATCAGGTATTTATCGATAACCTTGAGGTGCCCAAAGAGGACCTGATCGGCGAAGAAGGCAAAGGCTTTTATTATCTACTCGATGGCTTAAACCCGGAACGGGTACTGGTATCTGCCGAGGCCGTAGGTATCGGCCGCGCCGCACTCAACAAAGCCTCCCAGTACGCCCAGGAGCGTATCGTCTTCGACCGACCCATTGGCCAGAATCAGGGAATTCAACACCCGTTGGCGGTCAACTGGGCGGAGCTGGAGGCTGCCAACCTGCTCGCATTTAAAGCCGCCACCCTCTATGACTCCGGTGCAGATGCTGGCGCCTACGCCAATGCTGCCAAATACATCTCTGCGGAAGCGGCATTCAAAGCCTGCACACAGGCAGTAATGACCCACGGCGGTTACGGCTACGCCAAGGAGTACCATGTCGAGCGGTATATGAGAGAGGTGATGATCGCTCGTATCGCACCGGTCAGTCCGCAGCTGGTGTTGAGTTATATTGCTGAACGGGTACTGGGACTACCGAAATCCTATTAGAATGGATTGCTCAGCTGCAATGCGTTTCTTTCCGTGATAGATGGCCAGCCTGTTTGAAAACGAAAAATTATAATTAATTTTATTGTTTTCAATAGGTTCTGTTCGTTAGTGAATCGTGTTTATTGAAAGGCGCCGGCTATATTCTGCCTGGCGCATTAGCAACGACTTCTGCTTGATATGCTTGCAGGCCCACTCATCTCAAATAAATTAGCGAGTCATGTTAAAAAGACACCGGATCCAGTTCCCAAAACCTGAGTCATCCAATCTTGATCAGAATGAAGCTTATTTCTATCTCCAGGGGTCAGGAAGTGATCGAAAAATACGATTTCATGATTATGACGAGATCTACCAGGTTCAGGGTCTGTACGAACAGGTCTTCTATGATCGGCTGAAGTGCACTTCGCCGACCAAAGTCGCAACCATTCTCGAATCAGCCGTTCAGCAGTCACAGGATAATTTCACCGAATTACGGGTCCTTGATCTGGGTGCAGGCAACGGAATGATGGGTGAGGAGCTAAAAAACCACGGTGTTTCTCGTTTGATTGGTGTTGATATTATCCCTGAAGCGTATGAGGCAACGGTTCGCGACCGGCCTGGTTTGTATGATGCCTATTATGTTGAAGACTTCACTCACT
>JBPEXY010000216.1:0-33485 GCA_052031065.1 Immundisolibacteraceae bacterium
TGAGTGGTTGGGGGTTCCATTGGTCCTGGCGCATGGTGGTTTTTCCGTTAGCGTTTAGAGTTTGAAGATCTGGCCAGCCGCTATTAATGGCTGACCGCGGCGCCAGGAGTGGTGAACTTCAGTCCGGCGCTTCGATGAGCGATTACCATGGGCCACACAGCCCCGGTTAACACAAGCCCGAGAGGATCATCCGGGCAGAACTGTTTATCACAAGTTTGAAAGAGGGTCCCGGACATGTCTGTAAAGGTTCACTATTTTGCCAGTTTGCGCGAGCGTGTGGGGTGCGCCGAGGAGTCCCTCGACCTGCAACCGGGGGCGACGGTCAGAGACGCCTGGGACAGGGGCCGTGCCGGGTTTCCGATTCCTCAGAACACTCTCTGTGCTCTGAACGAGGAATACACTTCACTCGATGCGAACCTGTCCGATGGAGACCGGGTAGCTTTTTTCCCGCCGGTGACAGGAGGTTAGTCGGTCATGCAGAGCTGGATCACTGAGCAACCGCTATTTCCCTGGCAGGAGCTGGAGCGCTATCAGCACAAGTTGCTGCAGCAAGAGCCTGGTCGGGTCGGGGCCACCACGGTATTTACCGGCACTATGCGCGATTTTAATGACCATGATGGGATTGTTGGCCTTGATCTTGAACATTTTCCCGGGATGACGGAAAAGTATTTGCAGAAAATTCTTGCCGAAGCGGACCAGCGGTGGGAGCTGCTTGATGCCCTGATTATTCACCGTATCGGTACGGTGAAGCCTGATGATTGCATTGTTCTGGTGGCGGCATGGTCTGCCCGTCGGGTGGCCGCTTTCGAAGCCGCCCGCTACCTGATAGAAGAGCTGAAAAGTCGCGCGCCCTTCTGGAAGAAAGAGTATTTCGCTGATGGCTCTGAGAGCTGGGTGAGCCATAACACGCCAGGCTAGTCTTTTCTCTGTCCCAATCTCTGCGGGTTTGAGCCGAGATGGCGAGGTGCTGATAAATCGCAGCATTAAAAAAGGTCGCTTGCCCTGACGGACAAGCGACCTTCTCTGTTTGCCGCTATAGCTTTTGGGTATCTCGATAATCAGCCAAGTAGCGGCGCGATTACCAGCGACACAATCGCCATGACGTTGATCAGAATGTTCATCGACGGACCGGAAGTGTCTTTGAAGGGGTCACCAACGGTATCGCCAACCACGCAGGCTTTGTGAACCTCGGAGCCTTTCCCGCCGTGATTTCCTTTTTCAACATGCTTTTTGGCGTTATCCCAGGCGCCGCCGGCATTGGCCATCATCAGTGCGAGTAATACGCACCCGAGTAGCGCACCACCGAGCATGCCACCGAGGGCTTGCGGGCCAAGTCCGAACCCAACCACAACCGGGGCAGCGACTGCCAACGCTCCGGGCAGGATCATTTTTTTCAGTGCCGCACTGGTAGCGATATCGACACACTTGGCGGTATCTGGTGCCGCCTTGCCTTCCATCAGCCCGGGAATTTCGCGGAACTGGCGGCGGATTTCACGGATCATTTCAAATGCGGCGTCGCCAACCGCAGTCATGGTCAGAGATGCCACCAGGAACGGAAACAGACCGCCAAGAAACAGTCCCATCAGCACCAGCGGTTCGTTCAGGTCGAGAGAAAAGTCGGGGACACGATGGGAGACATCCTGCACAAAAGCAGAAATGATTGCCAGCGCGGCAAGCGCTGCGGCGCCAATGGCGAAGCCTTTGCCGATTGCTGCGGTGGTGTTGCCCAGTTCATCCAGCGAGTCGGTGATGTTACGGGTCTCTTCGCCCAACCCAGCCATCTCGGCAATCCCGCCAGCGTTATCGGCGACCGGACCATAAGCGTCGATTGCCATGGTGATTCCGACGGTGGCCAACATGCCGACAGCGGCGATACCGACTCCGTAGAGACCGCACAATTCAGTAGACACATAGATGATTGCGCAGATCGCCAGTACCGGTACCACAACCGATTGCATGCCGACGGCCAGGCCAGTGATCATCACTGTTGCAGAGCCAGTCTCACCCGATTCGGCGATATCGCGAACCGGTTTGCCGCCAGTGTAGTACTCAGTGACCAGGCCAATTACGACCCCACCCAGCGTGCCGGAAAGTACTGCACCCCAGACTGAAGCGGAGACCCCGAGGCTGGTGATCAGAAAGTAGGAGGCAACAATAAAAATCAGTGCCGAACCGACAGTGCCGATTCGCAGAGCCAGTTCTGGGGGGCGATTTGCAGAAAGCTTTACCAGAGCAATTCCGAGTACCGAACAGATCAGACCCAGTGATGCCAGTGCCAGCGGCATAAACATCAGTGTCTGCCGGTCTCCACCCAACGGGTTGAGCAGCTCCATAGCCATGGTTGAGGCCATGGCGATAGTGGCGATCATTGACCCGCAATAGGATTCGAAAATATCTGAGCCCATACCGGCCACGTCACCAACGTTATCGCCAACGTTATCGGCAATAACTCCGGGGTTGCGGGGGTCATCCTCAGGGATACCTGCTTCCACCTTGCCGACCAGGTCGGCGCCGACATCCGCGCTTTTAGTGAAGATACCGCCACCAACACGGGAGAAGAGCGCAACCACTGACGCTCCCATGCCGAAGCCGTGAATGATATGGGCGGTCTCTGGGTTACCACCGAAGGCGAGGTAGAGCACTCCGATGCCGAGCAGGCCGAGGGAAGCGACGGTGAGCCCCATGATAGAACCGCCAAAAAAGGCTACGGAGAGCGCATCGCCGATATTGCCCTTGCTGGCGGCAACGGTGGTCCGAACATTGGCTTTGGTCGCAGTAAACATACCGATAAAGCCGGCAGTAGCCGAGGTGAGTGCACCCACCAGAAAAGCTATCGCGGTGTTAATGCCGAGCGGCGATGCAATGATCGCGATGATGATCGCGGCGGAAAAAAGTCCCAGTTGCGTATACTCTCGGCGCATGAAGACCATTGCACCGAGGTGGATCTGTTCGGCGATTTCAGTCACTTTGCCTTCGCCGGGCGAGACTTTTTTCACCAGGTTATAGATGATGAACGCAACAATAAGCCCGGCCACGCCAAGTGCAGGCACGGCCATCGTAATCTCATTGGTCATGAGATCCTCCGAAAGTGTTATCAGGGGTGTCTGGACGGTGTTATCGATCCGACTACTGAGGCGTCTTCAACTAATTTTCTTATGCAGCTGACGGTCGAGTAGCCGCGCGGATGATAGGGGAAGAGCGCTGAATGCGCAACGGGGATTACCCATCACAGGGCGGCGCTGCGGGATTCCGACTCTCGCTCTGTGGCTGGAGCCGTGGGTTCAAAATGGTATAACTTGCTGCAACTGAAAGCGTCGGGTTATCGCTATGCCCGGCTAGAAGCAGACCTACCCGAAATTAGAGAGTTCAAATAATGCGAATAGTAATGTTAGGTGCACCAGGCTGTGGCAAGGGAACGCAGACCAAGTTGTTGACGGAAAAATATGGCGCTGCCCACCTGTCCACTGGTGACCTGCTAAGAGCAGCCGTTGCAGCGCAAACCCCGGCCGGCCTGAAGGCAAAAGCGGCGATGGAGGCTGGAGCGCTGGTTTCTGATGAAATCGTGCTGGAGCTGATTCATGATCGACTCACCGGCGAGGCGGCGGTAGACGAATTTATTCTTGATGGTTTCCCACGTAACCTGGTTCAGGCAGAGGCGTTGGAGCAGTTGCTGGTGGAGGTTAACCAGCCGCTGATGGGGGTGATTCTAATCGATGTTGCGGAAGGCGAGTTGACCAGGCGGATTGCCGGTCGGCGTATCTGTCGTGACTGCGGCGCTATTTTCAACATCCATTTTGCCCCTACTGAGAAGGAGGGTGTTTGTGATCAATGTGGTGGCGAAACCTACCAGCGCAGCGATGATAACGAAGAAACGGTTGCTAGCCGTCTGCACACTTATGCTCAACAGACCGAGCCGCTAATCGAATACTACGAGCAGCGTTCGCTGCTGCATAGGGTGTCAGGTAGTGGGCCAATGGAGCAGATATTTGCCGATCTTTGCGGCGTTATCGATCAGTGGTAAAGGTGTTGTTGCTCCTGGCCTCGTGGGCTTCAGGAGCAGAGAGGGCAAAACAGGGCGCTGAGTAAAGATGCAATTCCCGAATCGACAATTTCCCGCCTTTCGGCCGCGACGGATGCGTCGTGCGCCCTTCTCGAGGGCGCTGATGGCGGAGCACAGGCTTTCCACCAGCGACCTGATTCTGCCCCTGTTTGTCAGCGAAAAAGGCAGCGGGGTTCAGCAGATACCGTCAATGCCCGGCGTTGAGCGCATACCCGAAGAGTTGCTCCTTGACCATTTGCAGCAGGTCGTCGAGGCAGGTATTCCAGCGGTTGCCCTGTTTCCGGTGATATCCAGCGACCTGAAAAGTGAAACGGCGCACGAGGCCTGGTCCGCTGATGGACTGGTGCCGCGGGTGGTGCGACAGGTTAAAAAAAATTTTCCGCAGCTGGGGATAATTACCGATGTAGCGCTCGACCCCTACACCAGCCATGGGCAGGATGGGCTGCTGGATAAGCAGGGGTATGTCGATAATGACCTGACCGTGACCGCACTGGTGCGTCAGGCCCGATGCCATGCGGCGGCAGGAGCTGACGTAGTGGCGCCCTCTGACATGATGGATGGGCGGATCGCTGCTATTCGCGCTGCGCTGGAACAGGATGGTCAGGTAGCTACGCAAATACTTGCCTACTCGGCGAAGTATGCTTCGTCATTCTATGGACCCTTCCGCGATGCTGTGGGGTCGGCAGCCAATCTTGCTGGCGGAGATAAAAAGACTTATCAGATGGATCCCGCCAACAGTGACGAAGCGCTGACCGAGGTTGCCGCAGATCTGCGCGAAGGAGCAGATATGGTGATGGTCAAACCGGCAATGCCCTATCTCGATGTGCTCAGACGGGTTAAGCAGACTTTTGGTGTCCCTACTTTTGCCTACCAGGTAAGTGGTGAGTATGCGATGTTGAAAGCCGCTGCCGAACAGCAGTGGCTGGACGAGCGTTCAACGGTGCTGGAGAGTCTGCTGTCCATCAAGCGGGCGGGTGCTGATGCCGTGTTGACCTATTTCGCTCTGGATGTTGCCCGTTGGCTGAACGATGGGTAACGAGCATGGTGCTGAGTTGGGTGGGGTTGATCAATACGCGGTATTTGGCAATCCGGTTGGCCATAGCAAATCACCGTTAATCCATACCGCTTTCGCAGAACAGACCGGGCAGCGGTTAAGCTATCGGGCAATTGAGGTGTCGATTGGTGGGTTCGCTGCTGCGGTAGAGGCGTTTCGTCACGCTGGTGGTTGTGGATGTAATGTCACCGTGCCCTTCAAACGGGATGCCTTTGAGCTGGCCAGTCAGCTAGACAAGGAGGCTGCGTTATCAGGTGCGGTGAATACCCTGGTCTGGAACGGATCGGGCATTGCCGGGTTTAACACCGATGGCAAGGGCCTGCTGCGCGATCTGCAACAAAATCTCGGTATTGAACTGGAAGGGCGGCGGGTTTTGTTGGTAGGTGCGGGTGGCGCTGCGGCAGGTGTGCTCGGAGCGTTATTGTCTGCAGCACCGGCACAGTTGGTGGTCTGTAACCGCACGCCGGCAAGAGCGCAGCAGCTGGTGGAGCGCTTCTCCAGGGAGACGGCAGCTGCTTTGATCGCTGCGCCGATGGTTCAACCTGGTGGCGATTATGATCTGGTGATTAACGCCACATCAGCGAGCCTGTCCGATCAGATTCCCAGCCTGCCAGCCGGTCTGTTTCGTGACCAGGGAGTTGCTTACGACCTGGCCTATGCTGATCAGCCCACGGCTTTTCTACGCTGGGCGACTGGGCACGGTGCCCAGCGTTGCCATGACGGTTGGGGGATGCTGGTGGAGCAGGCCGCGGAAGCGTTCCTGATCTGGCGTGGTGTCAGGCCGAAAACAGCCCCGGTTATCGCCTTGCGCTGACGGATTCGTTCCTATTGCCACCTGTTCGCTTTAGCTATCTGCCCATGTTGGCTGTCGTCTATCGTCGGTGAGTCCTTCCGGTTCAGGGGGGCTACTCCTCGTCAAGACCGTAAGCAGCTTTGTCCTCGTCGGAAACCAGGGAGAGGCCATTAAAGGGGTCTTCCTCCTCGTCGCCTTCAGTGCCATCCCCACCCATGTCCTTATCCAGTTTGATCATCAGCCTGAGTTCATTGGCAGAGTCGGCATTGGCCAGAGCATCCTTGTAGCCGATCTCCCCGGCCTTGTATAGCTTGAACAGTGCCTGGTCAAAGGTCTGCATACCAAGCTCACCGGATTTGGCCATGATCTCCTTGATGCCGTGTACTTCCCCTTTAAGCAGCAGGTCTGAAATGAGCGGCGAATTGATCATGATCTCGATCGCCGCACGGCGTCCCTTGCCATCTGGTGTGGGGATTAGTCGCTGTGCTACAACTGCCTTCAAATTGAGTGACAGATCCATCAGTAGCTGTGGGCGCCGCTCTTCCGGGAAAAAGTTGATGATGCGGTCCATCGCCTGATTTGCGCTGTTAGCGTGCAGGGTTGCCATCGCTAAATGGCCGGTTTCGGCAAAGGCGATCGCGTGTTCCATGGTCTCCTGGTGGCGTATCTCTCCAATCAGGATAACGTCAGGTGCCTGCCGGAGCGTATTGGTCAGCGCCTCTTCAAAGCTGTGGGTATCCACACCGACCTCGCGCTGGGTGATGATGTTGCCAGCGTGAGGGTGAACATATTCGATTGGGTCCTCAATGGTGATGATATGGCCAGTGCTGTTGTGGTTTCGATGGCCGATCATCGCCGCCAGCGAGGTTGATTTCCCCGAACCGGTGCCGCCGACCATGATCACCAGACCCCGTTTGGTCATGACAATGTCTTTCATGACCTCAGGCAGGCGCAGGTCCTCAATATTCGGTATCTCGGTTTCGATCTTCCGCAGTACCATGCCGACAGCGCCCTGTTGCTGGAACACATTGACGCGGAAACGGCCGATTCCCTTGGGGTTGATGGCGAAATTACATTCCTGGGTGGTTTCAAATTCCGCGCGCTTGTCCTCGGTCATGATGCTATAGCAAAGTTCGCGAGACTGGTCCGGCGTCAGCGCTGTTTTTGAAACCGGTTTGACGGCACCGTGAATCTTGATGCAGGGCGCAATCCCGGCGGTTATGAACAGGTCTGAGCCATTTTTTTCGACCATCAATTTGAGAAGGTCAGCAAATTGCATAGGTGGTCTCCTTCGCGGTGAGAACTTCGGCGAGAACTGCAGAAAATTCGTTGGCTATTTGAAAGTATCGCTGTTGGCCGCTTTTTTTGCTGCTTCTTCTTTGCTGATAACCCGCTGCTGGACCAGTTTCTGCAGCCCCTGATCCAGGGTTTGCATGCCCGATGCCTGCCCGGTTTGAATCGCTGAATACATCTGTGCGATCTTGTTTTCCCGAATCAGGTTACGAATCGCGGGCGTGCCGATCATGATTTCGTGGGCGGCGACGCGACCACCGCCGATCTTTTTTAACAAAGTTTGCGAAATAACAGCCTTTAACGATTCCGAAAGCATGGCACGGATCATGTCCTTCTCCGCTGCAGGGAATACATCGACTACCCTGTCAATGGTTTTTGCAGCAGAGCTGGTGTGCAGAGTACCAAACACCAGGTGGCCGGTTTCTGCCGCCGACAGCGCCAGGCGAATGGTTTCCAGGTCACGCATCTCACCGACCAGAATGACATCCGGGTCTTCGCGCAGTGCCGAGCGCAGGGCCTCGTTAAAGCCCAGGGTGTCGCGGTGAACCTCGCGCTGATTGATCAGACATTTTTTGCTCTGGTGGACAAATTCGATCGGGTCTTCGATGGTTAGTATGTGGCCATGCTCGGTACGGTTTTTATGGTCGACCATGGCCGCAAGGGTGGTCGATTTTCCTGACCCCGTAGGTCCTGTGACCAGCACCACACCGCGTGGGGTGTCGGCAATATCCTGAAACATCTTTGGAGCGTTGAGCTGCTCCAGGGTGAGGATTTCCGAGGGAATGGTCCTGAACACTGCTCCGGCACCGCGGTTATGGTTAAAGGCGTTGACCCGGAAGCGCGCAAGGTTGGGTACTTCAAAAGAGAAGTCAGTTTCGAGGAACTCCTCATAGTCCTTGCGCTGCTTGTCGTTCATGATCTCGTAGACCATGTCATGGACCTGGGTGTGATCCATCTCCGGCACGTTGATTCGTTTCACATCGCCGTCGACACGAATCATCGGGGGTAGACCGGCGGAGAGATGCAGGTCAGAAGAGCCCTGTTTGACACTAAACGCGAGAAGTTCGGTGATATCCATTTGCTACCCCTGTTGGTCCTGAAAGTGTATTGAAGACTACCGTTGTTAATATATTTTTTGCTGCCGCAGTTGGCTTGTCTGTATCGACTCTGTATCGATGGAATTGATCGATAGTAAGCGCTGACCGTTTCGCTGGCAGGCAGTAGCCAGATTGCTCGCTCTGCACGTCTGGCTCCAGATTTTCGCAGTGACATTTGCGCTAAAATCTGCTGGGTAGTGGACTTGCTTAAGACGACCGGTGGCCATTACATGCCAAAATCAATTTGCGGTTCGTTGTCCCCTGGTTACCGATTCAAGCTACGCCAGTCGGCTGATCATTAATGCTAATCGAGGATTTAACCCCTAAATGCAGGATCGCACAACTATGGAACCAATGAGTTCCAGGTTTGCAAATCTAAACCGACAGCTGGAGGAGTTTGCGCTGCGTTACGGGCGAAAACCGGATCAGTTGGCGCTATTGGCGGTGAGTAAAACCCGATCCGCTGAGGAAATACGGCGCTGCTACGGCCTAGGGCAGGAACGTTTTGCCGAGAATTATTTGCAGGAAGCACTGGAGAAAATCGCGCATTGCGCTGATCTGCCGATCGAGTGGCATTTTATAGGTCGGGTGCAGCGTAATAAAACTCGGGAGATCGCCAGCCGCTTTGATTGGGTGCACACCGTTGATCGTGAGCTTATCGCCCGTCGCTTGCACGAGCAGCGGCCGGACCATTTACCACCGTTGAATATCTGTGTTCAGGTTAATCTGGACCGGTCGGAAAGCAAAGCGGGGGTAACTCAGGAGTCTTTGCCGGCACTGCTTGAAGCGGTACGCCAGATGGAGCGGCTGTCACTGCGAGGATTGATGACCATTCCTGAACCTGCTGTTACGCTGGAACAGCAACGACGTCCGTACCGTCAACTTGCCGGGTTGTTTCAGCAGTGTGCTCGCGCGGGTGAACAGTGGGATACGCTCTCAATGGGTATGTCAGGCGACATGGAGGCGGCTGTCGCCGAAGGGGCGACGCTACTACGAATCGGTACTGCGCTGTTTGGGCCGCGCGATTAGACATCGGTATGAATTATTGGTCAGTCAGAGTCCTTCAGCGGTGAAGTTTCTGCGCGGCCCGGCCCGGTGGTTGTGGGTATGGACTAGATTTTGGAGAAAGGATGAACACAATCGGCTTTATCGGTGGCGGTAATATGGCGAAAGCCCTGATCGGCGGCCTACTTGCAGCGGACAGGGTCGCTGGCAATATTCTGGTTGCTGAACCGAACAGGGATGCCGCTGAGTACCTGCGTGACACCTTTGGTGTGAAGGTGTTGAGTGATAACCAGCAGCTCGTCGCAGAAGCGGACGTGGTGGTCGTTGCGGTCAAGCCGCAAGTTGTTGCAGAGGTCGTTCGTGGGGTGGCGCAAGTGATCGCCAGCCGTCAGCCGCTGCTGGTCTCCATTGTTGCGGGAATCCCCGTGTCCGCATTTACCAGTTGGGTGGGTGGTTCGCTGGCAATGGTCAGGACCATGCCCAATACACCAGCACTGATCGGCAAGGGGATAACAGCGCTGTTTGCCAATGAACAGGTAACTGCTGCCCAGCGTGAGCAGGCGGAGCAGATATTAACGGCAGCCGGTCGTACCTTGTGGGTGGAGCAGGAACAGTTGCTTGATGCGGTGACGGCTGTTTCCGGTAGCGGTCCGGCCTATTTTTTTCGTGTCATCGAGGCGATGATTGCCGCAGGGGAGGCCCTTGGGCTTTCGACTGCCGAGGCGACCCAGCTGACGATTGCAACGGCTGTCGGTGCTGCCGAACTGGCCCAGGCGAGTGAACAACCAGTGGCTGAGCTACGGCGACAGGTGACTTCACCTGGCGGCACCACTGCGGCGGCGCTGGAGGTGCTTGAGGTGGGTCAGATTGACGATCTGTTTCAGCGAGCCCTGACAGCCGCGGTGCAGCGAGCTGTCGAGCTGGCTGATGAAGCGTGACCGCTGAAATCGTAGTGGATTTCGCCCACAGGATTAGAGGATAGAACGGTTGAACGGTAATTACGGTGTGCAGGCCATTGAGTTTCTGATCCAGGCGCTGGTCGGGCTCTATATCGGTATTGTGATGGCTCGTTTCCTGTTGCAGTGGGTGCGAGCCGATTTTAATAACCCGGTTTCGCAATTTGTTGTCGCGGCGACTCAGCCACTGCTCAGGCCGATGCGCCGGTATATCCCATCGGTTGGTGGAATAGATACTTCCAGTTTGCTGTTGATGTTGCTGCTGCAGACTCTGGAACTGCTGATGCTTTATGGGCTTCACGGTTACCTCCCGGCGCTGCCTGGATTGCTGGTTACGGCGGTGGCACAGCTGGTCAATCTGGCGATCAATTTCTACCTGGTATTACTGCTAATACTGGTGGTCAGCAGCTGGATTGGTTCTGCTGGTTACAGCCCGATTTTGCTGCTGGTCAGTCAGGTTTGCGCGCCACTGTTAAAACCGTTGCGGAGGGTGATTCCGCCGCTTGGGGTTTTTGACCTGTCGGTGCTGGTGGCTTTTTTGTTGCTCCAGTTGGGCAAGATATTGCTGGTCGCGCCCTTGGTTGATTTGGGTCGGTCACTCGTCTGATGTGGTGTCGATGTTGAGGTTTTCGAGGATCGGGCAATTACCTGGCGGCAAGCCTGATAGCGGCACCCGGGAGGCTGGCTTTGGTTGACTGGCAATCGATCGATACGGTGCTTCTCGACATGGATGGCACCCTGCTTGATCTGCGTTACGACAACGACTTCTGGTTCGACCATCTTCCGGGGGTTTACGGGTCACGTGAGGGGTTGTCAGTGGAGGAGGCAAGGGCTGCGATTCTCGACCTGAGTGGTGCTCGTAAAGGCACGCTGGAGTTCTACTGTATGGATCACTGGAGCGAAGTGCTCAAGCTCGATGTCGCACGCCTTAACACCGAGCTGGCTCATCTGGTGCAATATCGACCGAACGCCCAGCGCTTTCTGAAAATGCTTCAGCTGCGTGGAACGCGGACGGTCCTGGTGACCAACTCGCATCAGTCCGGTATCGATTTCAAAATGAGCCAGACTGACCTGGAGATTCATCTTGACAGGGTAATTTGTGCTCACGATTCGGGATTCCCCAAGGAGCGCCATGGGTTCTGGGACTGGCTGCAGCGGGTGGAGCCTTTCGATCCCGACCGGACGTTACTGGTCGATGACAATGTCAGTGTGCTAGATGCTGCGGCCAGCTGGGGATTACGCTATCTGCTGGCGGTTTCCCAGCCTGACTCCAGTCGGCAGCGGATAGATACCGGCGGCTATCCATCGGTGGAAGATTTCGAGCAGATTCTGCCCTGACTTTATCTGCCTCATGTTCACTTACGCACAGCTGGACGCTGCCATGGCAAGGGCTTCTGGTTGTTATTCACATATCCACAGCGTTAACACAATATCTAGTGTTGGTGTGGTTCTCAGGTCTGGTCTGTGATCCATTGGGGTGGTTTTGTCTCCGATTCTCGGAGCAGCGATGTTTTTTATTTAAGTTATTGAATTTTAATACATAATAAATTTATAGAAATTCTTCTTGTCTCTCTGGTTCCTCTTCGGGAATAATTCTCCTGCCGCTTGTCGATTCTTGCGCCTGACACTATATCTAGTGTTTTTTGGTTCCTCGTGGGGGTATCCTCTTGATTTAAGGGTGCAGGTGGTTTTAGTCCATAGGCGCGGTTGCAGGGGCAACAATAAACATCAAATAAGCAGTCGGGGGTAGCATGGCAGAGATATTGGCGGTAAGCGCCACTCCAGAAGCGGTTGAAGTGCCGCTGCAACCAGCATCTGTCGATATCTGGGACAGCAAATATCGATTAAAAAATAGTTCAGGTGAGGCGGTCGACAGCGATGTGGAAGGGACCTTCTCGCGTGTTGCTGCTGCGCTCGCGGATGTCGAAGAGTCTGACGAGCTGAAGGATTACTGGAAACAGCGATTCCTCTGGGCTTTGCAGCAGGGAGCACTGCCGGCTGGTCGAATTCTCTCCAATGCCGGTGCTTTGGAGCATAAGCCGGCCACCTCGACCATCAACTGTACGGTTTCAGGCGAAATAAAGGATTCCATGTCCGGTATTCTCGCCAAGGTGCAGGAGGCAGGGATGACACTCAAGGCTGGTTGCGGTATCGGCTATGAGTTTTCCACCCTGCGGCCCAAGGGAGCCTATGTCGCAGGTGCGGGAGCGACCACCTCGGGACCGCTCTCCTTTATGGATATTTACGACCGTATGTGTTTCACCATCTCTTCTGCAGGTGGTCGGCGTGGCGCGCAGATGGCGACCTTTGATATACAGCATCCGGATGTGATGGATTTCATCCGCGCCAAACGGGAAGATGGCAGGCTGCGGCAGTTCAATCTGAGCTGCCTGATTACCGAAGAATTTATCGATGCGGTACGTCAGGACAGGCAGTGGGAGCTGAAGTTTGACGACGAAACCTACCAGACTTTGCCAGCGCGCAGGCTCTGGAATGTGATCATGTCGTCAACCTATGACTATGCAGAGCCGGGTTTTATTCTGATCGACAAGGTCAATGAGATGAATAACAACTGGTTTTGTGAAGAGATTCGCGCCACCAACCCCTGCGGCGAGCAGCCGTTACCGCCCTACGGAGCCTGTCTGCTGGGGTCGGTGAACCTGACCCGTTTTGTGATTGACCCCTTTACCGAAGAAGCCCGCTTTGACTGGTCACGCTATCGGGAGGTGGTGGCGGTTTTTACCCGTATGCTCGATAACGTAGTTGAAATCAATGGCCTGCCGCTGGAAAGGCAGCGCGATGAGATTGAGCAGAAGCGGCGCCACGGTATGGGGTTTCTTGGTCTCGGGTCGGCATTGACCATGCTCAGGATCAAATACGGTTCTGCAGAGTCATTGGAGTTTACCGAAGCGGTAGCGCGGGAAATGGCTGAAGTTGGCTGGCAAACTGGTATTGACCTGGCCGAGGAGAAGGGGCCGGCGCCGATTATGGAAGAGCTGTTCACTGTTGATCAGCAGATGCTCGACAAACGGCCGGAGCTCGGCGCAGATGGCTACAGCGTTGGGGACCAGTTGCCGGGCAAGGTGCTAATCAGTCGATATAGCCGGTATATGCAGCAGTTTGATAAAGCGTTGACCGAGCGTATGGCACAGGTGGGAGCCCGTTTTACCCACCACACGTCGATAGCGCCGACGGGTACTATTTCTCTCAGTCTGGCGAACAATGCCAGCAATGGTATCGAGCCCAGTTTTGCCCACCACTATTCCCGCAACGTGATTCGGCAGGGGCGCAAAACCAAGGAAAAGGTTGACGTCTATTCTTACGAGTTGCTGGCTTATCGGGAGTTGATTAACCGTGATGCCATGCCGTTTGCCGAAGAAACGGCTAATCAGTTGCCGGAATACTTCATTTCTGCGGATGACATCTCACCGAAGGAACATGTGGATGTGCAGGCAGCGGCGCAGAAATGGATCGATTCATCAATATCGAAAACTGCCAACGTGCCTACCGATTACCCCTTCGAGGAGTTCAAGGATATTTATCTCTATGCTCACGAAAAAGGGCTTAAAGGATGTACTACCTTCCGGTTTAACCCGGAAGCCTTTCAGGGTGTCCTGGTTAAGGAGCAGGATCTGGAAAATACCGTCTATCGGTTTGAGCTGAGCGACGGCACTGCGGTTGATGCCAGAGGTAATGAACAGATTGAATACGACGGTGAAGTGCATTCCGCAGCCAATCTGTTTGACGCGCTGAAAGAGGGTTACTACGGGAAGTTCTAAATCGGAGTCGACAGCACGCCCCTCCCCAGGCCGAAATTGATTGAGGGGCGTCGGAGAAGATCAATGGTTATTAAAATAGATAAACAGATCACCGGTTACGCAGTGGTTGATGAGCAGCAACAGGTGGCGGAAGTGCAGCAGGAGCTGGTGGCAGATGTAATCCAGATGCATGAAAAGCTGGAGCGGCCTGAACAGCTGCATGGCTCAACCTACAAAATAAAAACCCCGCTGTCGGAGCATGCCCTCTACGTCACCATTAACGATGTAGTGCTTAATCCGGGCACTGATCATGAGTTACGCAGACCTTTCGAGATTTTCATCAATTCGAAGAACATGGACCACTTTCAGTGGATTGTGGCCCTGACCCGGATTATCTCGGCGGTATTCCGCAAAGGCGGTGATGTCACTTTTCTGGTTGAAGAGCTGCACTCGGTTTTTGATCCCCAGGGAGGGTATTTCAAGCCCGGAGGAGTCTATAAGCCATCTCTGGTCGCCGAGATTGGTGATGCCATCGAAACCCACCTGAAAATGATTGGGCTGCTGCGTGAAGAAGAGCTGACGGATGTGCAGAAGCAGGTAATGGCTGAAAAGCGGCAACAGTATGAGAGTCGTCAGCAACAGGCTGGTGGTGAAGACTCCGCAAATTACCCTGAGGGCGCGGTGCTCTGCGCCAAATGTAGTACCAAGGCGGTCATTCTGATGGATGGCTGTATGACCTGTCTCAGCTGTGGAGACTCCAAGTGTGGCTAAAGCGTTTGCCGTGAGTCAGGATTGTTCGCACACTCCGGGTTGCTGTCCTGGGCCGCAACTCATGGCTGCCCGGAGTGTGCGAAATTACCCGTCAGGGTGCTAGAAATCTTCTCCCTTGAAGTGGTCCATAGCGAAGCCAAACATCGCCACTACCAGCCAGAAGCCGATCAAAAACCCATACCATTGCGGTGTTGCGCCGAGGTAGATGACGCCTGCAGTACCAAGGGCAAAATTAATTAATCCCCAGATGGTGTTAACCTGGGTTGATGAATTGGCGCCCAAAGGCGAACGGAATTTTTTACCGGCTACGCCCATCAGGAAATGGGGCATGCCGTTGCTGAAAAAGAAGCCAATTAGTATGTGCCACCATGATATTTCCATCTTTATCCCTCCCGTTTTGATTGATGAGATCGAATGATAGCAGTCAACTACAGAGAGATGGGCGGGTGGAAGCCTGTTTCTCAGAGTCAAAACGCGGCTTAGGGGGGGTGATGCAGAAAACTGGTGCCGACCTGGACCGGCTTGCTGATCTGCTCGAGCAGCATTACCACTGGCCCGCAGATTACCCGTTTAAATTTATCGTCCCCCGACAGCAAGTGGCCCGGCTGTCGGATCTGTTTGACTCGTCTGCGATGACTTTCAAAGAATCGCGAACCGGTAAATATGTCAGTGTTAGCGTGACTCTGATGATGAACTCAACTGACTCGGTGCTGGCGATTTATCGGCAGGCAGCAGAGATAGAAGGATTGATCGCGCTTTAACTAGTCGTGCCTGAGCTATTGGTTTGCTGCGTTTAGCCCATTTCCGATGTGGCGATGAGCCCGGAGCAACAGGTTGTCGGCTGTCGCCGTAACCTTAGGATTAGCTCGCCGGGTGTATCTAAACGGTGCAGAGTTGTTGCGGCCATGCGGGCGCGCGCCTATAATTAGCCGCCCGCGATTCTGGGTGCTTGATTGTGCGCCTGCTAACTTGTTCAGTCCGTGATTTTTAGATCATTAATAAGTATGCAGATGGTAAAAGCCCCTGCCGGTCGCGTTGCGGTGAAAGTAGCCATCAGGATGGTGGGCTGGCAAATGGTGCTGGCAGTTCTGAGCGGCGCTTTTTTTTTGTCCGCCTCGACCTGGCGAATGGCCTAGCCGCCTTTGCAGGTGGAGTGATTGCGGCCTTTTTCAGTTTGCTGGTGGCGGTCAGGTTTCTGGCGGTGTCGCCGGAGGCTGGCGGTGAACAGATGGTGCGGGCGCTGTTCCGTGCTGAGGCTGTAAAGTGGGTATGGGTCGTGCTGCTTTTTGGTGGTGCGGCAAAGTGGTTTTCTGGCTATTTTTTGCCGTTAATAGCAGGGTTTCTGGTCAGCCTGGTAGTCCACTGGCTGGCGTTGCTCTGGTACCCGCGGGGGGTGCCGCGCCATTAGGCCTGCTTTTTTCGAATTTGATAACTGAAGTTAAAGTGACCCGACAGGTTTTTTAATGATACTCGCAGCTTCATCACCCGCTGAATATGTAAACCACCACCTGACCTTTCTGCAGTCCGGCGAAGGGTTCATGGCGGTGAATCTAGATACCCTGTTTTTCTCCACGTTGTTGGGGCTGATCTTTATCGCGCTGTTTGGACTGGCTGCGCGGCGTGCAACCAGTGGCGTGCCGGGAAAGTTACAGAATTTTGTTGAGGTGATTGTCGAGTTTATCGATACCTCGGTTAAAGAGAGTTTCCACGGGCCGCGGGATTTCGTTGCGCCGCTGGCGCTGACCATATTTGTATGGACCTTTCTCTGGAACCTGATGGATCTGGTGCCGGTTGATCTGTTGCCGGAGGCGGGCCAGCTGCTGGGTCTTGAATATCTCCGCGTTGTCCCTTCGGCAGATATGAGTGCGACCTTTGCGCTGTCCATATCGGTCTTTTTTCTGATCCTTATCTACAGTGTTAAGGGTAAGGGGTGGGGCGGTTTCGCCAAAGAGATGCTGTTCCATCCGTTTGGTAGCTTTCCGCTGTTAATACCCGCCAACCTGCTGCTCAACATTGTCGAGATGCTTGCCAAGCCGCTGTCTCTGTCTTTGCGGTTGTTCGGCAATCTCTACGCTGGGGAGCTGATTTTTATACTGATTGCCCTGTTGCCCTGGTGGGCCCAGTGGGTACCCGGGCTTGGGTGGGCCATCTATCACATTCTGGTTATCACCCTGCAGGCGTTTATCTTCATGACGCTCACGGTGGTTTATCTCAGTCTCGCTTATGAAGAGCATTGAGTCGCCCTTTATCTCTATCCTCCCGTCATCAATTTTTATCTCTCTACACTACTTAAGGAGTAATCATGGAAGCGTTGATCGCTGAAGTTCAGGCTGGAACCGCACTGACCATTGGTCTCATTTTTGGTCTCGCTGCGCTGGGCACCGCTATCGGTTTTGGTCTGCTGGGCGGCAAGTTTCTTGAGGGTGCCGCTCGTCAGCCCGAAATGGCCGGTATGCTGCAGACCCGTATGTTCATAATTGCTGGCCTGCTTGATGCGGTCAGTATTATCGGCGTGGCCATGGGTCTGTTGATGATGTTTGCCAACCCGCTGGTGAATCCGGTGATTGAAGCTGGTAATCCCGCTGCAGTGGTTGAGCAGGCTGAGCACTGATTCGGCGTCTATTCCGCTCTGGAATAGTTAGTTTGAAATGAGACACCGCAAACCCCGGAGTTAGACCAGTGGGCGTAAATCTTACCCTTGTCGGACAGATGATCACTTTCACTCTGTTCGTGCTGTTTACCATGAAGT
The DNA here is from genome assembly GCA_052031065.1 of Immundisolibacteraceae bacterium. GTDB lineage: Bacteria > Pseudomonadota > Gammaproteobacteria > Immundisolibacterales > Immundisolibacteraceae > JBPEXY01. The sequence continues at coordinate 17,537 of JBPEXY010000216.1, forward strand.
TTGTCTGGCCGCCGTTGACCGCCGCGATGGAAGAGCGGGCAAAGCGCATCGCTGATGGGCTTGCGGCTGCTGAAAAAGGCCAGGAGGCTCAGGCAGAGGCTGAAAAGCAGGTCGAATCGGCGCTGCTTGAGGCGCGCACCCAGGCTGCCGAGCTGGTCGCCCAGGCGCAGAAACGACACAATGAAGTCGTTGAAGAGGCGAAGAGTGCAGCTGCGGCAGAGGGCGCCCGCTTGCTCGATGCGGCCCGCGCTCAGATTGAGCAGGAAACCACCCAGGCGCGGGATGCATTGCGCCTCCAGGTTGCGCGGTTGGCGCTAGTCGGCGCAGAAAAAATTCTGCAGCGCGAAGTTGATAAGGCGAGTCATGAGCAGATGCTCAATGAACTGGCCGGACAGCTGTAGGTCACGTAATGGCTGAACGCAGCACAATTGCCCGTCCATACGCCAATGCCGCTTTTGCCTACGCTGAAAAAGCCGGTCAGACCTCCGAGTGGTCAGCCATGCTGGCGCTCTGCGCAGAAATCGCCCGGGCCGACAAGGTTAAACCGTTGCTTGGAAATCCCCGCGTCCCGCGCGGAACGATATCCGGGTTGATGGCCGATATCGCGGCTGGCGGCGTCAAGGACGGCAATAATTTTCTTCGTCTTCTCGAGCAGGAAGGGCGCATTGGTCTGTTGCCGGAAATCGCGCAGCTATATGAACGCCAGCGACAACTGCGTGAATCCCGCATTGATGTCTCAATAGAAGCGGCCCAGGAAATCGACGCCGCGCAACTGGAACTGATCGAGAAATCGCTGGCGAAAAGCCTAGACCGGCTTGTATCTGTTTCGGTGTCTACGGATGAAGAGCTGCTCGGTGGAGCGATCATCAAGGTAGGTGACCGGGTGATTGACGGATCGATACGGGGTCGTCTCCAGCAGTTAGCTGCAACTTTGCAGCGATAAACCCAGGAATCTATAGCAATGCAGTTAAATCCTTCTGAAATCAGCAATCTGATCGAGCAACGGATCGGCGATCTCCAGGTAGAAACCCAGGCTCGCACTGAAGGCACCATTGTCAGTCTTACCGATGGTATTGCAAGGGTGCACGGTCTCGGCGAAGTGATGCAGGGTGAGATGCTTGAGTTGCCCGGAAACACCTTCGGGATGGCGCTTAATCTAGAGCGTGATTCGGTCGGGGTGGTGGTGCTCGGCGGTTATCAGCATCTAAGTGAGGGAGATACCGTCCGCTGTACTGGCCGTATCCTCGAAGTGCCGGTTGGTGAGGAGTTGCTTGGCAGGGTTGTTAATGCGCTCGGTGAGCCGATCGATGGTAAAGGCACTGTTGAATGCAGTCTCAGCTCGCCGGTGGAAAAAGTTGCCCCGGGTGTGATTAGTCGCCAGTCGGTTGATCAACCAGTACAGACAGGGCTGAAGTCGATTGATGCGATGGTGCCGATCGGCCGCGGCCAGCGAGAACTGATTATTGGCGACCGTCAGACCGGTAAAACCGCCGTCGCAATTGATGCCATCATCAATCAGAAAGGCACTGGCGTTAAGTGTATTTACGTGGCCGTGGGACAAAAAGCCTCCTCCATTGCCAATGTGGTGCGGGTGCTGGAAGAGCATGGTGCGCTTGAGCACACTATTATCGTTGCGGCCTCGGCGTCAGACCCGGCTGCGCAGCAGTTTATCGCGCCTTATTCAGGCTGTTCGATGGGCGAGTATTTCCGTGATCGGGGCGAAGATGCGCTGATTATTTATGATGATCTCACCAAGCAGGCCTGGGCTTATCGTCAGATTTCGCTGCTGCTACGTCGCCCGCCTGGACGCGAAGCCTATCCCGGTGATGTCTTTTACCTCCACTCTCGCCTCCTCGAGCGCGCCGCAAGGGTCAATGCCGACTATGTTGAGCGTGAAACCAATGGCGAAATCAAGGGTAAAACCGGATCGCTGACTGCGCTGCCGATAATTGAAACCCAGGCCGGTGACGTGTCGGCATTCGTACCGACCAACGTAATCTCGATTACGGATGGTCAGATCTTTCTCGAGACCGATCTGTTTAATGCCGGTATTCGGCCGGCGATCAATGCCGGCCTGTCGGTCTCCCGAGTGGGTGGTGCTGCACAGACCAAAATCATTAAAAAACTGGGTGGGGGTGTTCGCCTTAGCCTCGCGCAGTATCGAGAGCTTGCAGCGTTTGCTCAGTTTGCTTCCGATCTGGATGAGGCGACCCGGGCCCAGCTCGAGCGGGGTCAGCGGGTTACTGAACTGATGAAGCAATTGCAGTACAAGCCGATGAGCGTCGCTGACCAGGCGCTGTCTCTCTATGCAGTCAGCGAGGGTTACCTTGATGACCTGGAGCTGGAGAAAATTGGCCCGTTCGAAGCGCAGATGGTTGACCAATTTGGCAGCGACCTAAAAGATCTCCGCGACAATATCAACCAGTCTGGCGACTGGAATGATGATATTGAAGCTCAGTTCAAGTCGTTTCTGGAAGGCTTTAAGTCCAATTTTGTTGGTTGATCGACCACCTTTTAATCAGTAACGGTTAAGCGAATATGGCTGCGGCAAAAGAGATACGCTCTAAAATCGGTAGCGTTCAGAACACGCAGAAAATCACTAAAGCGATGGAGATGGTCGCTGCGAGCAAGATGCGCAAGGCCATGGAGCGCGGTCTAGCGACCCGGCCCTACGCCAGCAAGATTCGTGAAGTGATCGGTAACCTCGCGCAGGCTAATTCCGAGTTTAGTCATCCCTTCATGGAGAGCCGGCCAGTCAAACGGGTCGGGGTCATAGTGGTGTCGACGGATCGGGGTCTATGCGGTGGCTTGAATAGCAACCTGTTTAAAACCGTGCTCAACAAGCTAAAAGGCTGGCAAACCGACGAGATTGAGTTTGATATCGCCCTGATCGGTAGTAAAGCTAGTGGGTTTTTCAAACGCGTTGGCGGCAATATCGTCGGCGAAGTTTCTGGTCTTGGAGATGCGCCGACGCTGGAGCAACTGCTTGGTTTTACCAAGGTGATGCTGGATGCATACGAGAACGGTCAGATCGACGAGATTCATATTGCTTACAACGAATTCGTCAACACCATGACCCAGGACCCTACCGTAGAACAGTTGGTGCCGATTAGTCGAGGTGAGATTGAACGCTCCGCCAGTCACCAGTGGGATTATCTCTATGAGCCGGGCGGGGAGGAGGTGCTCGCTGAGCTGCTGGTTAGATATCTTGAAACCATCGTTTATCAGGCGGTAGTAGAGAATATCGCCTGTGAACAGGCGGCGCGCATGGTGGCGATGAAAGCGGCATCGGACAATGCCACCTCGTTGATTGACGAGCTGCAACTCATCTACAACAAGGCGCGACAGGCGGCTATTACCCAGGAATTATCAGAAATTGTCGCTGGCGCGGCAGCGGTCTAAAGCGGCCAGTTCTAACCCAGCCCGATTTGAATTTAACCCAGATAGACGACCCAGAGGTTATTGAGAAAAATGGATAGCGGAACAATAGTGCAGATTATCGGCCCGGTGGTGGACGTTGAGTTTCCGCAGGGGCAGGTGCCCAGTGTTTATGATGCGCTGCATATCGCCGATATGGATCTGACCCTGGAAGTGCAACAACAGCTGGGTGACGGTGTGGTTCGGTCAATCGCCATGGGGACTACTGATGGTGCACGCCGCGGTATGACAGCGACCAATACCGGCAAGGCGATCCAGGTCCCGGTAGGCACTAAAACCCTCGGTAGGATCATGGATGTGCTGGGTAATCCGATAGATGAGCGGGGTGAAATTGGTGAGGAACAGCGCTGGGGTATTCACCGCGCTGCTCCTGCCTATGCAGAGCTCTCCCCGGCCACGGAACTGCTGGAGACCGGAATCAAGGTCATCGATCTGATCTGTCCCTTCGCCAAAGGCGGTAAGGTGGGGCTGTTCGGCGGTGCCGGGGTCGGCAAAACCGTCAATATGATGGAGCTGATCCGTAATATCGCTATCGAACACAGTGGCTATTCGGTATTCGCCGGAGTGGGAGAGCGTACCCGAGAGGGTAACGACTTCTACTACGAGATGAAAGAAAGTAATGTGCTCGACAAGGTGGCACTGGTTTACGGGCAGATGAATGAGCCGCCAGGAAACCGCCTGCGGGTCGCGCTGACCGGGCTGACCATGGCTGAGTTTTTCCGTGATGAAGGCCGTGACGTGCTGCTGTTTGTTGACAATATTTATCGCTACACGTTGGCCGGGACTGAGGTCTCCGCACTGCTGGGGCGTATGCCGTCTGCAGTGGGTTACCAGCCGACTCTGGCCGAGGAGATGGGAGTGTTGCAGGAGCGGATTACCTCCACCAAGACCGGCTCAATCACCTCAATCCAGGCTGTTTATGTACCTGCGGACGATCTGACCGATCCGTCTCCAGCGACCACCTTTGCTCACCTGGATGCGACCGTAGTGCTGTCGCGGCAGATTGCTGAGCTCGGTATCTACCCTGCGGTTGACCCGCTCGATTCGACCAGCCGCCAGCTCGACCCGTTGGTCATTGGCGAAGAGCACTATGAAGTTGCACGTGGGGTTCAGAATACCCTGCAGCGCTATAAGGAATTGCGCGATATCATTGCTATCCTCGGTATGGATGAGCTCAGCGAAGAGGATAAGCTGAGTGTAAACCGTGCCCGTAAAATCCAGCGTTTTCTGTCCCAGCCTTTCTTCGTCGCGGAAGTATTCACCGGTTCTCCGGGCAAATATGTTCCACTGGCAGAGACCATCCGCGGTTTTAAAGGGATCGTTGAAGGCGAGTATGATCATATACCCGAGCAGGCTTTTTATATGACCGGTACCATCGAAGAGGTGCTGGAGAAAGCCAAAGAGATGGAAGCTGCCTGATCAGCTGAGTGCAGACTAATAGCAAAGGCAGACAACTAACGATGAGCGAAACTATACAGGTCAGTATCGTGAGTGCGGAAAAGGAGATCTTTTCTGGCGAGGCGACGATGTTCTTTGCCCCTGCTGCAGGCGGTGATATTGGCGTGCTGCCGAACCATACTCCGCTTTTGAGTACGTTGCGACCGGGTGAAGTGCGGCTTAGTTTTGCTGACGGTGAAGACGAGGCGTTTTACATAACTGGCGGCATGCTTGAAGTTCAACCTGATCAGGTGACGGTGCTTTCTGATACCGCACTGCGCGCTCATGATCTTGATGAGGCAGCGGCAGTTCAGGCACGCGAGCGGGCTGAACAGATCATGGCTGGTCGGGAAGCGGACATCGACTACGCGGCAGCGCAGGCAGAATTTGCTGAGGCGATTGCGCAATTAGCGACCATACAGCGGCTGCGTAAACGCGCGGGCCGATAACTCTCACCGGAGGGGTTCCCTAAACATGTTTAGCGGAACGAAGAACCACCCTACCGAACCGTTTTATGAAACCCCACGGGTAGTGATTATCCATGGGGTTTTTTTATGGGTGCTGCAATGAAGATACATGGAGTGGTACTTGCTGCAGGTAAGGGCACGCGCATGCGTTCACGATTGCCTAAAGTCCTGCAGCCGTTGGCGGGGAGCACTTTACTGGAGTCTAGTTTAAAGGCCTTTCTGGCGGTAAAAACCCGCTATTCTGGTGCACTATCGGTTGTCGTCGGTCATGGAGCTGCGGAAGTCCGTGCGGCGATGGATAATCTCGATTGTCACTGGGTTGAGCAGGCCGAGCAACTGGGTACCGGACATGCGGTAGCGCAGGCACTGCCCTATCTGCAGGACGACGAAATTGCCGTGATCCTCTGTGGCGATGTGCCACTGTTGACGGAACAGACTCTGGAACGGCTGATTGAAGCGGCGGACCATAAGCATCCGGCGCTGTTAACGGTGAAGCTGGGCGATCCAACAGGCTATGGGCGGGTTCTTCGCGGTGAGCAGGGCCATGTTTGCGGTATTGTTGAACAGAAAGATGCGACTGAAAAAGAGCTGAAAATCAGTGAAATCAACACTGGAATTATGGCTATACCGGTCGCGCCGCTACGTAAATGGCTCGCCAATTTGAGTAATAGCAATGCTCAGGGCGAATATTACCTGACCGATGTGATTGGGATGGCTGTCGCTGATGGGCTTGAGGTAATTGCAGTAGAAACGGATGATCCGGCTGAAGTCGCGGGTGTCAATGACAAGGTCCAGTTGGCGCAGTCCGAACGCGCGTTACAACTGCGTGTGGCTAAACAGTTGATGCGCCAGGGAGTCACCCTGCGCGACCCCGCACGGTTCGATCTGCGCGGTGAGCTGGAGGCAGGCTCCGATGTCGAAATCGATATCAATGTCGTTATCGAGGGTGTTGTCACATTGGGCGACGGCGTGCGTATTGGTGCCAACTGTCAGATTCGCAACGCGACCCTCGGCGCTGGTACGGAAATCCTTCCGAATACCCTGGTCGATTCGGCAACGATTGGTGAGGATTGCCATATAGGTCCATTTGCACGTATTCGTCCCGATAGTGAACTAGCGGACCGCAGCCGGGTTGGTAATTTTGTCGAGCTAAAAAAGACCCGCCTTGGAGAGGGCAGTAAGGCAAATCACCTCGCCTATGTGGGTGACGCGGTGGTCGGCGCCGACGTCAATATCGGTGCAGGTGTGATCACCTGTAACTATGATGGTGCCCATAAACATGTGACTGAAATCGGTGATGGCGCCTTTATTGGTTCTGACTGCCAACTGGTTGCCCCAGTAAAAATTGGTGCAGGTGCCACGCTGGGTGCAGGTACGACGCTGACCAAAGAGGCGCCAGCGGATCAGCTAACCATTTCGCGCGCCAGGCAGGTGACCATAACGGGTTGGCAGCGGCCAACCAAAACCGCGAAATAGTCACAAAGGCTGATTAAACTGCGCCTCCGCACCATGAGGATTAATGACGGTCAGCTATCCGGTTGCCAATTCGGCTGGTCGATCGCTAACCCCTGAGTTCGTATAACGGAGTTGTTAATCAGGGCTTGTTTTCAGGAGTTTGATTGATGTGTGGAATCGTTTGTTCCATTTCTCGTAGGGATGTCGTCCCCCAGCTGATCGAGGGATTACGCCGACTGGAATATCGTGGCTACGATTCAGCCGGTGTCGCGGTCCTTGACGGTAAGGGTTCGCTGCAACAGCTGCGCGCGCTGGGTAAAGTGCAGGAGCTCGACCAGAAACTTCTTGATAACCGTGTCGAGGGTGTCCTGGGTGTTGCCCATACCCGCTGGGCAACCCACGGGGTTCCCAGTGAAAGTAATGCTCATCCTCATCTCTCCGGGGGCCGGGTGGCGGTGGTACACAACGGCATTATTGAAAACCATAATGAACTGCGTGAGGAGCTTACCAATAGCGGCAGCCACTTTTGTTCCCAGACCGACACCGAGGTTATCCCCCACCTTATCGATCAGGAACTTGCTGCCGGGGCTGATTTTCTGTCTGCCTTCAACGCGGCTATTAAACGGTTGCAGGGTGCCTATGCGCTTGGGGTGATTTGCTCAGATGAACCGGGTCAGTTGCTGGCAGCGCGTAGCGGCAGCCCGCTGGTGATCGGGGTTGGGCGTAACGAGTATTTTCTGGCTTCTGATGCCGCCGCGATTATTGCCCACACCCCCGATATGATTTTTCTCGAGGAGGGGGACCGCGCGAGGATAACCCTTGATGGGGTAACCATCTGGGATGCAACCGGTAGTGAGGTTGAACGACCCGTTAAGACCAGTTCTCTGGTCGAGCAGTCCCTCGACAAGGGTGGGTATCGTCACTACATGCTGAAGGAGATTTATCAGCAACCGGAGGCGATCATCGATACCCTGGAGGGGCGTCTCGGCCACGAACAGGTTCTGGAGGGTGCCTTCGGCCCGCAGGCTGCAGCTATTCTAGATCAGGTCGATTCAGTACAGATTATTGCCTGCGGTACCAGCAGCCATGCGGGGCAGGTCGCCAGGTACTGGATAGAAAGTATCGCTGGTGTTCCCTGTCAGGTGGAGATCGCCAGCGAGTTCCGCTATCGGGATACGGTGCTCTCTGCGAATACCTTGCTGGTGACGATTTCCCAGTCTGGCGAGACCGCTGATACCCTTGAGGGATTGCGAGAAGCCAAACGGCGAGGGGTAAAGCACGCTCTGGCTATCTGTAACGTCCCGGAAAGCTCTCTGGTCAGGGAGTCTGATCTGGTTCTAATGACTCATGCTGGTCCCGAAATCGGTGTCGCTTCAACCAAGGCATTCACCACCCAGCTGGTAGCCTTGATGCTGCTCTGTATTGTCATTGCCCGTCGCCACGGGCTCACCGCCGAACGGGAAAAACGACTGGTTGAAGAGCTGCGGGCGTTGCCAGAGGTGGTCACCAGGGTATTGGAGCTCGATAGTGAGATTGAAAGTCTCGCGAGTGATTTTCGTGACAAGCATCATGCTCTTTTCCTTGGCCGTGGCATGCAATACCCCGTGGCTCAGGAGGGGGCGCTGAAACTCAAGGAGATTTCCTACATTCATGCCGAAGCCTATCCGGCGGGGGAGCTGAAGCATGGGCCATTGGCGCTGGTTGATGAGCAGATGCCGGTGATCGCTGTTGCCCCCAACGATCATCTGCTGGAGAAACTCAAGTCAAATATCCACGAGGTTCAGGCGCGAGGTGGACGGATGCTGGTGTTCGCCGATCAGCAGGTACAAATCGACGATGCAGATATCCGCCTGGTCCAGGTGCCGGTTTCACTTAATTACCTGGCACCCGTGGTTTACACCATACCGCTGCAGCTGCTCAGCTATCATGTCGCAGTGATCAAAGGGACCGATGTAGATCAGCCACGCAATCTGGCTAAATCAGTAACTGTAGAATGATCTGAATTAAGCCATTCTCGGGTTGGCAGTCGAGCAAATCTGTGGTTTCATAGGTAATGAGAATCATTATCAATGAACAGGGTTCTGTTTGGAGAGAGCCAACATGTATGTCTGTGTTTGCAAAGCAGTGACGGATAGTCAGGTTGAGCAGAGTATTCACGGTGGTGCCGACACTCTGGAGGTGCTGCAGGAACAGCTCGGCGTCGGCAGCGAATGTGGTCGCTGTTGTGAATATGCCAACAATATGCTTCGCCGGCAAACTGTTACCCCTGTTGCCACCGGGTATCCTAATCAGGATATTTCCTGACCCGCGTCAGCCCGTTTAGCGCTCTCCATTTCCCCGTAAAAAACTCACACCGCACCGATTACGTCGGTGCGATGCCACGCCGTCCTGTTGCTTCATTTATAATGTTCCCCAATATTCTGCTGCGGCGGCGTGGAGTGATTGAGTTTCCTCACTGGAGAAAGACGAATGAAAGGCAGTTCCGAAGTTATCGGCTATCTGAATCAGGTTCTGAAAATGGAACTCACGGCGATCAATCAGTACTTTCTGCATGCGAAGATGGCGGCTAATTGGGAGTATTCCGATTTTGCCAGCAAGAGCCGTGAGGAATCGATTGATGAAATGAAACACGCGGATGAGCTGATCGATCGCATTTTGATGTTGGAGGGATTACCCAATCTGCAGGATCTTGGCAAACTCTATATTGGTGAGGGACTGCCGGAAATGCTTAAGTGTGACCTGCAGCTGGAACTGGAAGCGATCCCGCTGTTGAAAGAAGCCATCGCTTGCTGCGAGCAGGAGCAGGATTTTGTCAGTCGGGCACTACTGGCCAAAATACTTCACGATGAAGAAAGTCATGTCGACTGGATCGAAGCCCAGCTGGAGCAGATCGACCAGATGGGCGTGCAGAATTATCTGCAGTCACAACGCTGACCGTCGCTCTATATTTCAATGAGCTGACGAGTGGCATGTGTGGTGCGTTACTTTCGCGCCACCTCCTCAATAGGGTAACCCGCCTCTTTCCAGGCGCTGAAGCCGCCACCCATATGGGCAATCGGGGATAGTCCCATCTCCTGCAGGGTGCGAGTAGCGAGGGCGCTGCGCCAGCCACCACCGCAATAGAGAATGAATTTCTGCCCCGTGGCAAACTCGGGTTTGTGGTACGGGCTCTGAGGGTCGACCCAGAATTCGAGCATGCCGCGAGGCGCGTGCATGGCGCCAGGGATTTTCCCCTCGCGGTAGAGTTCGCGGACATCGCGGATGTCGACAAGGCAGGTTTGTTGCTCTTCCAGGAGCTCAAGAACCTGCTCTGTGGTCACCGTTTCAATTAATGCTTCCGCCTCTGCTACCAGGGACATCGCCGGTTTGATCATTTTGTCTGTTCTCCCTTGTGCTTTCGAAACGAGGAAAGTGAGCCTGTTAGTCGATCAGCGCTGCAATCCAGAGCAGCAGATTAGCCAAAAATAGCATCAATACCGCAGCAGACCCCACATCCTTGGCGCGGCCAGAGAGCGGGTGTTGATCTGCACTAATACGGTCGATGGCGGCTTCAATTCCGGAATTGAGCAGTTCAACCGCTAACAACACCAGCCAGCCGCCGATCATGATCGCGCCTTGCCAGATCGAATCGCTGATCAATAATGCAAACAGGATAACCGCCGGAAAAGCAGCAATTTCTATACGGAAAGACTGCTCATGGCGATAGGCGGAGCGAATGCCTGCAAGTGACCATCGAAAGGCGCGCCAAAGCCTGGGAATGACAGCCAGATTCTCGGGCTTGCTGGAATGACCTGACATGGCTTCCGGTCAGTTAAAGTTTGCGGTTTGCATAACAATAGTGCCGGATCATTCAGCGCATCAACTTGGTGCTGTCAGGGCAGCAGCAGTACTTTACCGTGAGTTTTGCGATTGGCTAGTTGCTGTAGTGCCTTCGGTGCCTCTGTCAGTGGATAGGTTGCGCCAATCACCGGGTTTATCGCCTGTTGGCCCAGTAATTCAAACAGCCCGCAAAAAACCGGGTCGACCTGCTCCGGTTGGTGGTGATAGTACCCTCCCCACATCACGCCGACCGCTGAGGCATTTTTTAACAGCAAGCGGTTGGCCGGAATCTCCGCGATCTCGCCTCCGGCAAAGCCGACAATTGCCAGTCGACCTCCCCAGGCCAGCGCGCGCACGCTCTCGAGAGTTACCGAACCACCGACATTATCGACCACCACATCAACACCCTTGCCTCCGGTGAGTTCTTTGATTGTGGTGCGCCAGTCTTGATCATATCCGAACGCCACTTCTGCGCCGTTATCGACGCATATCTGGCGTTTTTCTGCCGTGCTGGTGGTCGCAAACACCCGCGCTCCCCAATGGGCCGCCAGTTGAATCGTTGCCAGGCCAACGCCCCCGGCGCCGGCATGGACCAGCACAGTCTCGCCAGGTTGCAACGCGCTTCTCATCTGTAACGCGCACCAGGCGGTAGGGTAGACCACCGGGATGGCGGCGGCGGTGTTGAAATCGATTGTGTCGGGTATTTTTACCAGTTGCTGGTCACTGGCGAGAACCTGCTCAGCGAAGCCGCCGTAATCAATCAGGCCGCAAACCCGGTCACCAGTTTTAAAACGGCTTTCTGGACCGGTGGCGACTACCGTACCCGAGATTTCCACTCCAGGTGAAAACGGGAAGGGGGGTTGCAGTTGATACTGGCCGCGAATCATCAGGGTGTCGAGGAAATTAAGCGCTACCGCCGCAGTGGAAATGATCACCTGCCGTGCACCCGGTTTCGGCAGGTGGATCTCCTGCCAGCTCATTTGATCAGGTTCACACCATTGTTCAACAATCCAGGCGTGCATCAACTTCTCTCCCCCGCAGCGGTAATGGAATGATCATCAACAATGTCGGTTGGATTTTAATTGAAGTGATGGCCGAAAAACGGTCGGCTGACAAAGCGACGGCGTAAAAAGGGGGGCAGGATGGTTTATTCAGGGTGCAGGAGTGCACTCTTCGAGGAACTGGCCAACAAGCGTGCGGTCGCTATTGGTGAGGTTGAGATAGGTGCCGACCAGAATAAAGCTCGACTGTGCGACGCGACGGCAGTTGATGATACGGAGCTCACCGGTAATTTCACTTTCCGCTGGTTCTGGTAGAACCATTTTAAAACGCAATCTTGGAAAGTCGGGATTCAGCTTTTTGCCCAGCAGTTTGCGTATAGCGGCCTGGTCAGCGACCAGTTCGATTTCCCGCATCGATACCATTGCGGTTGTAAGCTGGACCGGGTCGGTAAAGCCAGAAGAGACCTCAACGGAAAGGCGGGTTCTGTATCTGGGATAGCACCGGGCGTCACGAAAACCGCGAGGGTTGGCCAAACGCTCTTCAGCTTTTACCGGCATATTAATAGCCTACGTGCTGTTTCTAGAATGAGAGTTAGGAACAGGATATAACTATATGATAAATATTTCAAAAAAATTTGCAGCGCGCGTCTTCGACAGTTGACCAGGAATCGGAGGATTGTTTCCGGCTGCCGCTAATGAATTGAGTTGTCTGATCGTGAGCGCGGTTCTCCTCATCGCGCCCCAATATACCGAAGAGACCAACTAGAATAGTCTGGTATGGTTAAGTTGAAGCGGCGACGGTGGTCGCCAGTGGTTCAGGTAACCAGTCGAAGCGAGGAGGAGTAATGGCAAGGTCGGTTCAGGTTGCAGATGTGATTGATGAAAGCCCCATGGGAGCCAAACAGTGGCTGGTGATGCTGTTTTGCACTCTAGTGGTGATTCTGGATGGTTTTGATGTTCAGGCAATTGCGTTTACTGCACCGGATATTAGCGCCGACCTTTCGATACCGGAGCACCGGTTTGGCACCCTGTTCTCTGCCGGACTGATCGGTATGGCGCTGGGAGCACTGATGATCGGGCCGATAGGGGATACCCGCGGCCGTAAATTTGCCATTATTGGCAGTGTACTGGCGTTCGGCTCTTTTACCTTGCTTACCGCCTGGGCAGAGAGTTACACACAGCTGTTAGTTTTGAGGTTCCTGACCGGCCTTGGTCTGGGCGGCGCATTACCCAACGCTACCGCGTTGATGTCAGAGTATGCCAATCGCGCCTGGCGCAATATCGCCATCAGTATCATTTTTCTCGGAATCCCCATTGGCGGGATTGCCGGTAGCCTGGTTGCCCAACAACTCATGCCCCATTTCGGCTGGCAATCGGTCTATGTGGTCGGAGGAGTTCTGCCACTGGTGTCGGCCCTGCTACTTGCGGTGGCAATGCCCGAGTCGATCCGTTATCTGGCTACCCGCGAGGGGCGGGAGGGCGATATTGCGGCGATTCTCAACAAGATAGCGCCCGCCGGTCAGTATAGTGAACAGGATCAGTTCGTTATTGAACAGCCGCCGCAGGAGTCGGGACCGGTACGTCAGCTGTTTGCTCCCGGGTATGCGCGGGACACACTACTGCTGTGGGGTGCCTTTTTTACCAACCTCATCGTCGTCTATTTTCTTATTGCCTGGACACCAACCCTGTTTAAAAACCTGACCGGCGATCCATCGATGGCGGTGCGCGGCGCTTTGGTCCTGAACATTGGTGGGGCGGTCGGGCCCCTGTTTCTCGCCGGGTTGATTAGTCGTTTCGGTAGCAGGTTGATGTTGCCCGCTATTTTTATTGCCGGTTTTCTTGCCATCATCGCTACCGGTCAGGTCTCTGACAGTTTGCCGATGATCTATCTCGGGGTGTTTATGGCTGGGTTTTTTACCTTTGGTGCGCAGATCGGAATGAATGCACTGGCTGCCTTTATCTATCCCACCCCAAGCCGTGCAACGGGTGTTGGCTGGGCGCTTGGCATTGGTCGCTGGGGTTCCATTCTGGGTCCGGTGGTCGGCGGCATTCTATTTGCGCAGGAACTTGGTATACCCTTCTATTTCACTGTTTTTGGGGCAGTACTGCTGGTTTCTGCTGTCTCAATTTTTTTGATTGGCCGCCCGCAACCGGCGATGAGGTCATAATTGTTCTGTCGTGACTAAAAAGAGCAACAACACCGCGCAGGTTCTGACCGTGGCGATTTCGTCGCGCGCACTTTTCGATCTTGAAGAGAGCCACCGCGTATTTGTTGAACAGGGTAAAGCCGCCTATTGCGAATATCAGATTGAAAACGAAAACAATGTCCTCGAACCGGGTGTTGCCTTCCCGCTGGTACGCAAGCTGCTCGCGTTGAATGAAAATGCGCAGGGCGATAAACGGGTTGAGGTCATTCTGCTGTCGCGCAACAGTGCCGATACAGGTCTGCGGGTGTTTAACTCTATACAGCACCACGGTGTAGATGTTTCCCGCGCGGCCTTTACCAGTGGTGATTCTCCGTATCGGTACATAAAACCGTTCAGGGGCGATCTGTTCCTGTCCGCTGAAGCGGAAGATGTGCGCGCGGCTCTTGATGCCGGGTTCGCGGCGGCGACAATACTTCCACTGACCGTTCAAACTGCAAGCGATCCACAGCTGAGAATTGCTTTTGATGGGGATGCGGTGCTGTTCTCAGATGAAGCAGAGCGGGTGTTCAGGTCGGGCGGGCTGGAGGCGTTCAAGGACAGTGAGAGCAGTTCTGCTCTTGAACCGCTTTCTGGAGGACCATTCAAGAACTTTCTTGCTGCCCTGCACCGTATCCAGACTGCTTATACCGATGACCACTCCCCGATCCGCACCGCGCTGGTGACTGCCCGCGCCGCGCCCACCCACGAGCGGGTCATTCGTACCCTGCGCGCCTGGGACATTCGTATCGATGAGGCGATTTTTCTTGGCGGCATGGAGAAGGGCGAGTTTCTAAAGACCTTCCGCGCCGATATTTTTTTTGATGATCAGAGCAGTCACGTTGCGTCGGCTGCCGAACATGTGGCAGCTGGCCACGTTCCTCATGGCGTGGCGAACGAACAGTAAGTGGTTAGCCACCTTCGTACTCTGGTTGTTCTGCGGGATTACTGAAAGTTCAACCCTGGCAGCTATTGAACGCCTTCCCGGCTATCATCAACTACCTTCTGGGCAGCGGTTTCAGGTTGAACTGATCGCGACCGGGCTGAATATTCCCTGGGACATGGAATTTGCCGCAGATGGCGCACTGCTGGTCACCGAGCGGCCGGGTCGGCTGATTTTGATTGATGCCCAGGGTGCCCGGGAGCTGGATCGGATAAGTGATGTTTTGATGCGCGGTGAGGCTGGATTGATGGGTTTTGCGCTGTATCAGCAGAGTCGTGATCAGCGCTATATTTTTCTCTGTTACTCGGCCCAGAAGGGTCTGTTCGGTGTAGAAAACCGGTTGGTGAAGGCGTTGCTGGGGCGGTTTGGTCTGCTGCAGCAAGAGCAGTTGCTAAGCTGGCGTGGCGATAAATTTCATAACGGCTGTCAGGTGGCAATTGGCCCGGATCAGAAACTCTATGTCACCACCGGGGATGCGACTGAAGGTCCTCTGGCGCAGCAGCCAGAGTCCCTGTTGGGCAAAGTATTGCGCCTGGAGCTCGACGGTTCGATTCCAGCTGACAACCCGATTGCCGGTTCCGCAGTTTACTCAATCGGTCACCGCAATCCCCAGGGGTTGACCTGGCACCCCGGTCGACAGCAGCTCTATGTTGTTGAACATGGTCCCTCCGGGTTTGATGGTGTTCCGGGGGGAGATGAGCTCAACCTGATCCGGCCCGGTGAAAACTATGGCTGGCCGAACATTAACAGAGCTGAACAGCGAGCTGGGCTGGTGGCACCCCTCTACTGGTGGGAGCAGTCGGTAGCGCCGGCGGCGCTGGCCTTTAGCGGCAGTGAAGACCGAGGGGATGGCCGAGGGAAAGGATTGCATAGCGCGGAGCATCTTGTCATCACCACGCTGGTCGGCGAAGCGTTGATCTGGCTGGAGCTGGACCGTGCCGGAAACCCGCTGTCAGAACATCGCATGCTCCATCAACAATTTGGTCGCCTGCGGGCGTTAACTCCCGGTCCGGACGGTCATCTCTACTTCGCTACTAGTAATCGGGATGGACGCGGACAGCCGGCAGTTGGGGATGACCGGATACTCAGGCTGATCAAGGTTTCCCGCTAGTGGTAATTAGTGGCCCTCGCGGTCAGTTGCTGGCGGATTTCTTTAACTCGATAAGCCGATCCAGCTCCTGTTTCAGTCGCGGCAATATCTCATCG
>JBPEXY010000217.1:0-2686 GCA_052031065.1 Immundisolibacteraceae bacterium
TTATGCTTTCAGCGAGCGGGTGCGCCATAGGTAATACACGACGGGTAATACCAACAACGTTAAAATCACAGCACTCACCATTCCGCCCACCATAGGCGCCGCAATCCGGCTAACAACTTCCGCACCTGTTCCGGAACTGAACATAATGGGCAACAATCCAGCGATAGTGGAGACCGTAGTCATCATTACGGGTCTTACACGAAGTCCCGCGCCCTGTGTCACAGCTTCGAGCAAATCTTCTTTTAATGGTTGCACTCCACGCTCACGACAGGTATCTAACAATTGGTGATATGCTTGGTTAAGATAAGTTAACATGATGATACCTATTTCCACCGTAACCCCCGCCAGTGCAATAAAACCAACCGCAACCGCGACAGAAAAATTATAGCCAAGCAGGTACATCAGCCAGATTGAACCAATTACCGCCAGTGGTAGTGTTCCCAGAATAATGGCTATTTCAGTGAAGTTACGAAAATTCATGTATAACAGAATGATAATGATGGCAAGCGTCAAAGGAACCACATAGGTCAGTTTCTCTTTGGCGCGCAGCATGTATTCGTACTGACCGGACCAGGCCACCGAGTAACCGGCCGGTAAATCCAACTGCTGCTCGACCGTTGCCATGGCCGCTTGTACATAGCTGCCCACGTCCACCCCATCGATATCTACAAAGGTCCAGCCATTCAGCCTGGCGTTCTCGCTCTTGATCGCTGGCGGGCCGTCCTCCACATAGACATTGGCCACATCGGCGAGCGCAATGCGTTGGCCGCTGGGCGTAACGATGGGCAGCAGCGCCAGCTGTTCTGGCGAGTCTCGATAGTCCTGCGGGTAGCGCAGATTGATCGGATAACGCTCCAGCCCCTCAATGGTCTGCGCCACATTCATTCCCCCAATGGCCGTGGCTATTACCTGCTGCACATCAGCAATATTGAGGCCATAGCGCGCCGCCTGTGCACGCTGAATATCCACCTTGATGTAACGCCCACCGGCCACCCTTTCGGAATACACCGAGGCTGTGCCGGGTACATCCTTGAGGATCTGCTCTAGTCGCTGCCCAATCTTCTGAATTTCTCGCAGATCCTCGCCCGCCACCTTGATGCCTACCGGCGTCTTGATACCGGTGGCCAGCATGTCGATGCGAGTCTTGATCGGCATCACCCAAGCGTTGGTTAGACCGGGGAATTTCACTAGCGCATCCAGCTCCTTCTTGAGCTTCTCCGTGGTCATGCCCTCGCGCCATTCCTCTTTGGGCTTGAGCTGAATAAAGGTCTCGATCATGGTCAGCGGAGCGGGATCCGTGGCTGTCTCGGCACGGCCGATTTTACCAAACACGGTTTTTACCTCAGGCACTGTCGCGATCAGCTTGTCGGTCTGCTGCAACAATTCCCTGGCTTTGCCTATCGAGATCCCCGGATAAGTGGTCGGCATATACATCAGATCACCTTCATCCAGATCGGGGATGAATTCACTACCAATCTTGTTAACCGGCCAGATCCCAACGAGGAAAATCACAACCGCCATGGCAAGTGTAATTTTCGGAAAACGCAATACGGTTTTCAGCAGGGGCATGTACCCGGCAATCAGTAATCGATTAACGGGATTCTTGTTTTCCGCTACCACCTTGCCTCTGATGAAATATCCCATCAAAACCGGCACCACTGTGATAGCAAGCGCCGCACTGGCTGCCATGGCATAGGTTTTGGTAAAGGCCAACGGGCTGAACATCCGGCCCTCCTGGGCTTCCAGGGTGAATACTGGTACAAAGCTCACAGTGATAATAAGCAAACTGAAAAACAGCGCCGGACCGACTTCACTGGCTGACGCCGCCACGATTTTCCAACGGTTCTCTGGCGTCAAGGGCGTACGTTCCATATGCTTATGCATGTTTTCGATCATGACAATCGCGCCATCAATCATGGCGCCTATCGCAATCGCAATACCGCCTAATGACATGATATTGGCATTGAGACCTTGCCAATACATCACGGTAAAAGCCGTGAGTATACCTAGCGGCAGACTGAAGACCGCCACCAGTGAGGACCTGACATGAAATAGGAAAATGACACAGATCAACGCCACAATGGCGAGTTCTTCGGCCAGACTTTTCCACAAACTGTCAATGGCGCGAGATATCAGCCCTGAACGATCATAAACGGTTACGATCTCCACGCCATCGGGCAAACCCGCCTTGAGTTTTTCCAGCTTGGCCTTGACCCCATCAATGGTTTTCTGGGCGTTCTCACCGAAACGCATCACCACAATACCGCCCACCACTTCACCTTCGCCGTTCAACTCGGCGATGCCACGGCGCATTTGCGGCCCCAATTCGATATCCGCCACATCCTTGAGCAACAGCGGCGTACCGTTAACATCCAACCCTAACGGAATGTTGGCCAGATCATCGATACTCTGGATGTAACCGCTGGCGCGCACCATGTACTCGGCTTCGGCCATTTCCACCACCGAGGCGCCCACTTCCTGGTTGCCGCGCTGGATAGCCATCTGGATAAGAGACAGGGGAATACCGAAGGCGCGCAGTTTCTCCGGGTTTACCTTCACTTGATACTGCTTGACCATGCCACCGAGCGCCGAGACTTCGGAAACACCCGGCACGGTTTGCAGCTCGTATTTCAGGAACCAGTCCTGCAGGCTGCGCAGCTGACTGATGTCATGCTGACCGCTGCGA
>JBPEXY010000218.1:0-9275 GCA_052031065.1 Immundisolibacteraceae bacterium
GTAGGCGGCCGCCAGGCCGATTGCCGGCGCACCACGCACTACCATTTCGCCGATCGCAGATGCCACGCCATCGCAACTGTCGAAATGGAGATAGACCTCCACCTGGGGCAGCAACCGTTGATCGAGTAAAACCAGCCCCCCATCAAGCCATCTGACTGGTCGCAACGGCCTCTTTTGAAGTGGCTTTACAACTCTTTTATTCATTAATCTGGAACTCATCGAGGGCTCACAACGGGACTCACCGGGGACTCATCAGGGTCGACGATCATCAACCCGGAAAGAAAACCCATCGCTAACAAGTGATCACATAACAACCGGTTGGGACGACACTACCGCGCAAAGAGCGATCGCGCACAGCATGAGTGGCAGACTGAATTCCGCCCAAACCGTTAAACTAGGACGCTGACCGCTTCTCTATTTTTGCCGATCTGTAATTTCTGACCAAATACTCGACCGACCTATGACCACTGCCGATTGCCCACCCGAACAGCTAACAACCGACCAGGCCAAAGCGCGTATTCTAGAACAGCTATCCCCGGTCAGGTCGGTCGAGCCGGTCAGGCTACAGGAGGCGCTCGGCAGGGTATTGGCCAGCGATCTCATCGCGCCCATTGATGTGCCCGGATTCGCAAACTCAGCAATGGATGGTTATGCACTGCATCGCTCAGATATTAAAACAGCTGGGCAACAAGGCCTGACCCTGGCAGGCTATTCCACGGCCGGGCATCCCTTCAATGACCGACTGAAACCGGGAAATTGCATCAGAATCATGACCGGGGCACTACTACCGGAAGGTGCTGATACAGTGGTCATGCAGGAACATACCAGGATAGAGCAGGAGCTGGTCTTTACCACCAGCGAGGTGCAACCTGGCGACAACGTGCGCAACGCCGGCGAGGACCTGCGACAGGATACGCAAATTCTCTCTGCCGGCCATCTGCTCACCAGCGCCGACCTGGGGCTAATCGCGAGCCTCGGTATCAGCCAGATTGACGTGGTGCGCCGATTGTCGGTCGCCTATTTCAGCACCGGGGACGAACTCGTTACTGCTGACCAGACACTGGCCAACGGTCAGATTTATGACAGCAACCGGCAGACCCTCGCAGCATTGTTGCAGCATCCGATGATCAACGCGATTGATCTTGGTCTGGCGAAAGATGACCCTGAAGAGCTTCGCACACTGTTTGTTGATGCCGCTCAGCAAGCGGACGTCGTCATCACCTCGGGCGGTGTTTCAGTCGGCGATGCAGATTTCGTCAAACCGATCTTCTCAGAGCTGGGCACAATCGATTTCTGGCGGATTGCAATCAAACCTGGACGACCGCTGGCATTTGGAAAACTCGATCAATGCTGGTTTTTTGGATTGCCTGGCAACCCAGTCTCCAGCTACGTCACCTTCGACCTGTTCGTGCGCCCGGCGCTACGCAGGCTGGCTGGCGCAGCAACCGCCACCCCACTGACTATAAAGGCGAACGTGGGTCATGCCATTCGCAAACGCGCTGGCAGACAGGAATATCAGCGCGGCAAACTGGAACAATCAGCCGACGGTACTTTTACCGTCTCCTCGACCGGCAATCAGAGCAGCGGTGTACTCAGCTCAGTCAGCCTGGCGAACTGCTACATCGTGCTACCCGCACCGTGTGATGGCGTGAACGCCGGGGATCTGGTCAACGTACAACCCTTCTCGAACCTGCTCTGAGGCTTGCTGCGGAAGAGCTGCGCCGTCAATAACCAAGCAGCCGGTCGAGAGCGGCCTCGTCGAGTATCGGGATACCCAGTTCCAGAGCCTTGTCTGCTTTGCTGCCCGGGCTATCGCCAACCGCTACCCAGTCGGTTTTACTGGAGACTGAACCCGTCACCCTGGCCCCAAGCCGCTGCAACTCAGCCTTTATCTCCGGTCGTGGGCGGGAGAAGGTCCCGGTAATGACCACCACTTTGCCAACCAGTTCAGACTCTGCAGCTGCAGCAGTTTCGACCGCGGGCCAATGGACACCCAGCCCCAGCAGCGCTTCGATCACCCCCCAGTTGTGAGAATCCTGCATAAATCCGGCAATGCTCCGTGCGACAACCGGACCCACATCCGGCACCTGCTCCAGCTCTTCGACCGAGGCATTGCGCAACTTTTGCAGAGCGCCGAAGTGTGCAGCCAGCGTCGCGGCGGTCGCCTCGCCGACATGACGAATTCCGAGCGCAAAGATAAACCGTCCCAGCTGAGTATCGCGACTGGCATCGATGGCGGCGATCAGGTTAGCCGCCGATTTTTCACCCATCCGTTCCAGACCAACCAGTTGCGCCGTTTGCAGGCGGTAGATATCGGCAACATTACTCAATAGTCCGTGATCAACCAGTTGATCGACCAGTTTCTCGCCAAGACCATCGATATCCATCGCCGTTCGTGATGCAAAATGGTTAATCGCCTGCTTGCGCTGGGCGGGACAGGCCAGACCACCACTACAGCGGGCCGCCGCCTCACCCGGCTCACGAACCACCGCTGCACCACATTCCGGACACTCATCGGGCATCTGAAACAGCGCCCCCTCTTCCGCAGCCTCCGGGTCAGAACCGGGGACCACGGCCACCACCTGGGGAATCACATCACCGGCACGGCGCACGACCACTTGCAGACCGGGCCGAATGCCCTTGCGCTGAATCTCGTCCTCATTGTGAAGGGTGGCATTGGTCACCGTGACTCCACCGACCTGTACCGGCTGCAGGCGCGCTACCGGGGTAATCGTCCCGGTTCTACCCACCTGCACATCGATATCCAACAGGCGGGTCACCGCCTCCTGCGCGGGAAATTTACGCGCAATGGCCCAACGCGGTGCACGGGCTACCTGGCCCAGCTGGCGCTGCCACTCGCGGCGATTTACCTTGAACACCACCCCGTCTATCTCATAGGCAAGCTGCGGGCGCTCTACCTCAATTTTCTGGTAGTAATGCTGGCAACCAGCACTCCCGGTAACCGCTGCTTTCAGCGGTGATACCGGCACTCCCCAGGCTGCCAGCTGATCAAGCACCGCAGAGTGGGACGGCGGCAGGTCGGTCGAACATTCACCCCAGCCATAGCTGTAAAAAGAGAGTGGTCGACCAGCAGTGATTTTTGCATCCAGCTGGCGCAGACTGCCCGCCGCCGCGTTGCGGGGATTGGCAAACTGTTTCTCACCGAGCTGCAGATGGCGACTATTCAACTCATTAAATGCGCGCAGAGTCATAAACACTTCGCCGCGAACCTCCAGCAGCTGCGGAACGTTATCCCCGCTGAGCCGCAGCGGGATCATGCGAATGGTGCGAATGTTGTGAGTCACGTCCTCACCAGTGGTCCCATCACCCCGGGTTGCACCACGCACCAGCTCACCATTTTCGTAACGTAGGCTAACAGCCAGCCCATCAAGTTTTGGCTCCGCCAGGTACTCCACCTCCCCACTCTGGTCGAGCTGCTCACAAATACGCCGGTCGAAAGCTTCCATCTCCTGATCTGAAAAAGCGTTTGCCAGCGACAACATTGGCACCGTATGGCTCACTTTCTGAAAGCCCTCCAACGCCTCTCCGCCAACCCGCTGAGTGGGTGACGTGGAGCTCAGGTATTGCGGATACTGCTCTTCCAGCTGCTGGAGCTGGCGGAACAGCCGATCATATTCGGCGTCAGGTACCTGCGGATCATCATGCAGGTAATAGGCCCTGTTGTGAGCTTCCAGCTGCTGCCGAAGCTGTTCGATTTGCTGTTCAATGTCGTTCATGAATAAACGCTAGAAAACCTGGGGCGGGATTTAGACAACGGCACAACCATCGTGCCGCGAAAAGCTGTGTCACCTGGGTGGGGAATGCAGGTCGGCCATCTATCTTCTAAGCCTCCACTTTCTATGCATCAACAAGCCTCGCAGCCTCATCAAGGTCCACGGCAACCAGTCTGGAAACACCAGGCTCACCCATCGTTACCCCGGACAACTGCTGCGTCATCTCCATGGTCACCTTATTGTGGGTCACGAGCAGGAACTGCACCTGATCAGACATCTTGCGCACCATTTCGCTAAAGCGGTCGACATTGGCATCATCCAACGGCGCATCGACCTCATCGAGAACACAAAAGGGGGATGGATTAAGCTGAAAAATAGAGAACACCATAGCAATGGCTGTGAGCGCTTTCTCTCCTCCGGAAAGCAGATGAATGGAGCTGTTACGCTTGCCCGGGGGCTGCGCGATGATCGAAACGCCGGCATCCAGCAGATCATCGCCAACCAGCTCCAGCCGCGCAGCGCCACCGCCAAACAGCTGCGGAAACAGATTCTGCAGCCCACCGTTTATCTTGTCGAACGTTGCCCGAAACCGCCCGCGCGTCTCACGGTCAATGCGACCGATCACCTCGGCCATGGTCTGCAGCGCCTCTTCCAGGTCAGCCTGCTGACTATCCAGATACCCCTTGCGCTCGGCAACCTGCTCGTACTCGTCAATGGCGGCAAGATTGATCGCACCGAGCTGGGTAATTCGGCGTTCCAGCTGTTCACGCTGCCGGGTCAGACCCTGCTCATCCCAGCTCTCGTCCAGCTCAGGCAAAAGTTTGAACAGATCAAAACCGTCACGCTCGGCCTGTTCCTGCAGCGCTGCTTCACGCACCCTTAGCTCCTGCTCCTTAAGCCTTTCCGCCTCTAGTTTATCGCGGCTCTGCTGGACCTTTTGCTGGGCGAGATGAAAGCGTTCATCGGCTTTGCGCAGCTGCGCCTGCAGTCCCTCCATGGCGCTACGGGCCTGATTCAGGTTCTGAGTGTTTGATTGCTGGCGATTCAGAGCCTCCTGCAACTGATTTTCAACATCGATAATCGGCTGCTGCCCCTGGGCAATACGCTGTTCCACGGTTTCCAAAGCCTGCCGGGTTGATTCCAGCTGGTCGCGCCAACGGCGCTCACCACGCTGAATCTGCTCAGTTTCAAGCTCCATTCTCTGCTGATCACGGCGCAGCCCCTGGTCCCTTGCAGACACACGACTGAACTGCTCATCAGCACGCGCTACCTGCTGTTGCCGTTCGGCCAGTACCTGCTGCTGTGGCTGCAGCAGCCGCGCCGCAGACTGGCGTTGATGCTCGGCAGCCGCCAGGTCAGTTTGCGCATCTACCAGTTCCTGTTCTTCCTGTTTAGCCAACTGGTCGAGTTGATCCCGCTCAGTCGCTACACGCAGACGCTCCTGACCGTTTATTCGCTGCCGCTCGACCAGCCCACCGAGACGCGATTCCTGCTCAAGCTGTTGCGCCTGCAGCTGTTGAAACTCCTGTTGAATACGCTGTCGCTCGGCGTCGCTGGCGGCAATTCGGGTTT
This sequence comes from Immundisolibacteraceae bacterium, assembly GCA_052031065.1. GTDB lineage: Bacteria > Pseudomonadota > Gammaproteobacteria > Immundisolibacterales > Immundisolibacteraceae > JBPEXY01. Next base: position 5,307 of record JBPEXY010000218.1, read on the forward strand.
CTACTTCCTGCAACGCTTGCTGGGTTTTCTGGACCAGCAGTTGCTGCTCGGCTATTTTACGATCCAGAAGTTCCAGTTCTGCAGCCCGCTCCAACAGCCCTGCACCATCCCCCGCTGCTGGCAGATCAAGCCAGTTCTGACCAACAACGGTCCCGTTTCGGGTCACCGCCACCTGACCTTTTCGCAGCTGGTCACGCAGGTTCAAGGCATCGGCGAGTTGATCAACAGCCAGGGCGTCACCAAACAAGCTACTAAAATCAACCGACGACGACACCCTGGAGAACAGCAGCGAGGCCCCACTCTGCACCAGCTTCGGCGACAAGGGGTTGTTCCGGGTGCTATCCGCTGCCCGCTCTTCGACCAGCACCAGTGCACTGGTATCCGCGTCGATGGAACCGGCAGTCGTGTCGAGTGAAGCGACCAGCCGGGCTCCAATTCTATTCCCCAGCAGTGCCTCAACCGCATGTTCCCAACCAGCTTCAACGGTAAGCATCTCAATTAGCTGCGCGGTAGACTCCAGCCCCTGCTTTTGCAACCAGCGGCGACCACTTTCCTCACCATGCAACTGCTGCTGTTGCAACGCCAGTAACGACGCGTGGCTGCCACGGAGCACCTGCAGCTCGGTGCGCTGATGGTCAAGTTCCTGCGCCAGCTCAGCTCGTTTCTGCTGACGTTTCTGCATTCCCTCTTCAACGGTTTCACGTGCGCTTTTAACCGTATCCAGCTGGCCCGCTGTCGTTTCGATCAGTTCCCGAAGCTGGCGAATCTCCTGGTCGAAATCTTCATTGGCCAGCTCGGTAATTCTTTCTTGCAGGTGTTTTTGCGAACCCGCCAACTGCTGCTGACGCTTCTTTAAGCTTGCAATACGACCGGTCAGCTGCTCACAACGGCGCGCGCTGTCGCGCTGATCGCTGTCAACCGCCTTAAGGGAATCCCGCTGATCACTTAACGCCTGATCAGCATCATGTTTCTGCTGCCGCGCGCCGGCCAGCTCTTTCTCACTCTGTTTGAGTTGCTGTTGCAAAGCCTGCAGCTGGGTGTTTAGCAGCTCCTGTCGCTCGCTATCTTCGTGCAGATGACGCTCTAGCTCACGGCTCTGCTCAGCGAGCCGCGCCTGTTCCTCGCTATCCCGTTTCAGCGCCGCGTTTAAACTGGCAACCGACTGTTCCAGACGGGCGATTTCCGCGCCCCCTTCGTAGTATCGCTGCTGTACCTGGTTAAGTTCTTCACTGCGGTTCTGCTGTAACTGGCGCAACTGCTCCAGCTCTTTTTCAGAATGGGCCTGCGCGGCTCGCTGCTGCTCCAGATCATTCCCAGCAACTTCAATAAGCTGCTGCTGGTCGCTACGCCGTGCAGACAGATCAGCAAAGCCGAGTACCAGCAGGCGCCCGGAGAGATCACGTTGCTGCGCCTTTAACTCCTTAAAACGCTCCGCCGCATTAGCCTGGCGTTTGAGGGTTACCAACCGTTTCTCGAGCTCGTCCTGCAGGTCGGCCACCCGTTCCATATTTTCACGGGTGTGACGGATACGATTCTCAGTTTCCCGTCGCCGCTCCTTGTAGCGGGAGATTCCGGCCGCTTCTTCAACAAAAACCCTGAGTTCATCAGGGCGCGCCTCGATCAGGCGGGTAATCATGCCCTGCTCGATAATTGCGTAGCTGCGCGGCCCGAGGCCGGTACCGAGAAAAAGATCAGTGACATCGCGCCGACGGCAGCGAGTACCGTTAAGATAATAATTTGACTGGCCATCACGACTGGCCTGTCGACGTACTGAAATCTCGGCGTACTGGCCATAGTTACCAGCGAGCTTGCCTTCGCTGTTATCAAAGATCAGTTCGACCGATGCCTGACCCACCGGCTTGCGGCCGGTAGAGCCGCTGAAAATAACATCGACCAGTGCGTCACCACGTAGCTGACGGGCCGAACTCTCACCCAGCACCCAGCGCAGTGCATCGACAATATTGGATTTGCCACAACCGTTGGGGCCAACGATTCCAACCAGGTTATTACGTAGCGGCAGGGTTGTCGGATCGACAAAGGATTTGAATCCCGCCAGTTTAATGCTCTTTAAACGCATCGCCGCGATAAAACGCCATTCAGTAATCTGGCCTGCACTGCGGCGTCAGCACAGGGTTAAAATGAGCGATTTTCACAGGGACACCCCATGTCTGAATCAACTATAGATACACCGTCTGAATTGCTGGAGACTTTTACCAATCCTGCTCCTGAACGGGACTATACCATCAACATTCGTGCCCCAGAATTCACCTGCCTCTGCCCTAAAACCGGGCAGCCTGACTTTGCCACTCTGAAACTGGAATATGTGCCCGATCAGCTCTGCGTGGAACTCAAGGCGTTAAAGCTGTACATCGGTTGGTACCGGAACCAGGGAGCATTTCATGAAGCCGTCACCAACCAGATACTGGACGATCTGGTGGCTGCCTGTTCGCCACGGCGGATGACCCTGACAGCGGAGTTTGGCGTTAGAGGGGGAATCTATACAGATGTGACCGCGAGCTACCGGCAACCAACGTAATAGCCGAACTTTTCCAAGCAGAAATTTCGGTTCGCCAGGAGAATTGACGTAGCCCGGGCATTACTCCGTGAGATAACGCTGCATCACACGCCGGCGCTGGCTTGCAAACTGCTCGCGCTGACCATCGGTAACGCGCATAAAATGGCGAAAAGCGCCCACAGCACGCTCTCTCTGGCCCAGCGCCCACCAGGAAACCCCGGTATTGAATGCGACCTCTGGCATATTCGGACGTATTTCACGCGCCTGATGGAAAGCGTCAATACTTGCCTGAAAATCCCCCAGTTCCTGTAACGCCATCCCCTGGTAAAGGGACCCGAGAACATTACCTTCATCGGCTTCACTGCTCAATGCAAACCAATCGGCTGCCTGTCGCCACTGCTGAACATTGAAATAGGCGTAACCAAACCAGAAATAGTCCTCCGTATTTAGGAGCCCAGGATCAAGCTGGCTGTACAATTCTATAGCCCGTGTATCGTTACCGATGCGCGCCTCAAGCCGGGCCATCAATCGCCGCACGTCATCATTCAATTTCGATTCTTCAGGATAGCCCTGCACCAGCATCTGTAATGCCCGCTGGTGATTACCCAGAGCCTCTTCCAGTTTCGCCTGCCGCAACGGCACCACGCGCTGCTGCTTTGCAGTTGTTTTAGCGTGTACTCGCTCTGTTCCGTCCAGGGCGATCACGGATTCTGGTAGATCAGTGGCGACAGTCAGGTCACCCTCACCCGCTTTATCCATGTTGACTGCGTCAACTGGACCTGTTGCTGCTGGAATGGCCTCCTCAGGCGGTGCAGCTGCGGTAATTGCAGTCAATTCATCGACACTGTCGTCAGCACTAACCGCTGGTGAAGCGCTAATCTCTGCCATCCGACCGGCGTCAGAGTCAGCTGTTTTCGTCAGAGCTGCAACAGATTCTTCAGCCGAACGACCGACGTTCGCCCCTCCGGTCACGGCATCAGGATCAGGCAACGCCGTCAGTGCAGCTACATCTCTACCACTGTCACCGTTGTCTACGGAGAGAGACCCAACCGCATCGGTCAAAGTTGCAACGGATCCTTCTGCCGGTTCACTACCGTCTGCGCGGCCGGTGCTGTCACTATTTTCTGCGGTTTCCTTTACATCAGGGCTGAATTCAGCGGCATCAGTTACCGCCGTTAGCGCAGCAACTGACACTTCAAGACGCTTTTTTACTGCACCACTTTGAGACTCCGTAGCCGTCAAACCCCGGGTCCCACTTGCAGCCTGACTCACCATCAAGTCCTTTTGTTCTTCCGCTGTCAGGTTGGCCAGATCAAGTTTTTCGGTCCGCTCTGACGACTCAGTGGACGCTACTCCCAACTGAGTTAGCCGGGCGACATCGTCACCGGCATCATCCGCAGGCGTCCTCGGCAGCGAAATATTCTGTTCAGGACCCGCACTTGCGATGGCCGCCC
>JBPEXY010000219.1:0-2118 GCA_052031065.1 Immundisolibacteraceae bacterium
CTGCGCCACGCCAAGTCCAGCTGGAGCGATCCGCTGCTGGAGGATATCGACCGGCCGCTAAACAAACGCGGAGAAAACGCAGCCAGATTTATGGCCGGGCAGATCGCCGCCACCGGTTGCCGTTTCGAGCATATTTACTGTAGCCCGGCGCAACGGGCAGTGACTACCCTTGAAATAATCGCCGACCAATTAAGCGACAGGGATATTCACTGGCAGATCGATAACTCGCTCTACACGTTTGATCACTATGACCTGATCGACTGGTTGACCAGAGTTGATGATTCAATCGCCGAGCTACTAATCGTTGGCCACAACCCCGCGCTGACCCGGCTCAGCAACGCCATTGGTAGTAGCCCTGTCACCAACATCCCCACCTGTGGTTTTATCCGGCTTGTCAGTGCCGGGCAGTGCAACTGGCGGCAGATAGAGAACTGCCATTTCGAAACTACCGCTATCCTTAAACCCAAACTGTTAATGAAATCTGCCCAGGGGTAACGGCAACGGTTATCAGCAGACCACGGGTGTGCTTCAATGCTCGCCGAACATTTAGAACAGCATACCCGTGGGATCAAGCACTATGAGTAAACAACCCGAGGCGCAACGCCGCGCTTTTTTGAAAGGAGCCGGCGCTGCCGCAACGCTGCCGTTGTTGGGAGCGACTGCAGGCGCGCAAGCCAACGCACCACAACAACCCTGGGACCGGGAAGTCGATGTGGTGGTGGTGGGCAGTGGCGCCGCCGGGCTTAGCGCAGCGCTGTTCGCACACGAAGCGGGTGCCAATGTGGTAGTACTGGAGAAGGGCCCCACCGTCGGTGGTACCACTGCGCGCTCCGGCGGGGTGCACTTTATCCCCAATAATCACCTGTTACGGGCCAGCGGAACAACCGAGAGCAAGGAAGATTTCCTGCGCTTTATTGTGCGCATCACCTACCCGGCTAGCTACCATCCCGATGCGCCGCGCTTCGGTGCCACTGAGGCGGAATATGCGCTGCTGGAAACTTTTTACGATGAAGCGGCACCAGCCATTGAAGCGCTGGAGCAGATGGGCGCGGTCACCTACATGCCGATGCTCGACCACAACCACGAGCCGTTTAATGACAATTTTGTCGAGCTGCCGGAAAACCGCTGCCCACGGGGCCGCTCTATCGTCTGTGTGCCGGAGAGCATCGAAGAGGGACGGTTTTACTACAACGGCGGCGGTGGCCTCGGCGTCGACCTGATTCATCTGCTGCGCAAGGCTACGGCAGCGCGCAGGATTCCGATCCTGACCCGCCACGCGGTGGAAGATCTGGTCGTCAACGGTGACGATGAGGTGATCGGCGTGGTCGCCACAACCCGAAAAGGCACGGTTCGCGTCGGCGCACGGCGCGGCGTTATTTTTGGTAGTGGCGGTTATCTGCACAACCCGGCGTTTCGCCGCACCTACATGCGCACCCCAACCTACGGCGGTTGCGGCATTCCCACCAATCAGGGCGATTTTCTGCGTCTCGCTGGCGGTCTTGGCGCCAGCACCGGCAATCTCGACCAGGGCTGGTGGATGGAGGTACTGCTGGAAGAGGCGATCCAGAGTTCCGACGCGCCGACTGGCGTCTGGGTGGTACCGGGCGATAGCAGCCTGATGGTCAACCGCTACGGCAAGCGCTTCTGTAACGAAAAAAACCAGCCCGGCGGTCGGCCACAGACCCATTTTGTCTGGGACCCGGTGGCCGTGGAGTTCCCCAACCGGGTGTCGATGATGATCTGGGATAAGCGAGCGGTGGAACTGTTTGGCGGCATCTACGGTATACAGAAAGCGGGCGAGCCGTTACCAAAGCATGTGATCAGCGGTACGACACTGGCAGAACTGGCAGACAACATCGCCAGCCGGCTGACCACCGTTGCTCAGCATACCGGCGATATGACTCTCGACCCGAATTTCACCACCAACCTGCAAAGCAGTGTGGAGCAATTCAATCAGTTTGCCCGCAGCGGTAAGGATGAACAGTTTCGCCGTGGTGAGGCGCAGGGGGATATCGGCTGGCACTATTACGGTGGGGTACCGAAAGTGGATAACCCCTATCCCAACGAACTGATGCACCCGCTCAGCGACCAGGGTCCCTACTTCGCCGCGCTGGTCGT
>JBPEXY010000022.1:0-14460 GCA_052031065.1 Immundisolibacteraceae bacterium
GTTGATCAGGCGCGGCCGGTTAAACCGGCAGAAAAACTGCTGAAGCTACCTGACGCATCAAATTCTTGATCTGAATATTGCGTGACTGGGCAACCATCACCGCCATCATGTCCATCTGTGCGATCAGCTTGCCGAATAGCCGCTCGTAACTGAGGTTGACCTGATGACCAGTCGCATTGGTCACTAGCCAGGGCGAGCCATCCGGGCGACGCTCCGATTTTAGCCGCCAGAGCAGTATTTCGATATTACGAGCGGTATTATGAAACCGTTGCGGGTCAAGAGGCTGATCCAGCAGATAGAACGACGCTTTGTTGTTGTAGGCGCGCATGACCATCGCGTGGAGTCCATCGGCCAAGGCATAGACCCGGTCGTCCTGGAATTTGACATCGAACACCTGGTCGAGGGTAAGGCGCGGATCAATGCCAGCTATGATTTCGCTGACAGCATTGTCGCTAGCACTTTTGGTGATCGCGATATGTCGGCCAGAATCAAATAGCTCGCCAACGCGAGAATGGAGCGAAACCCTGCCGGTTTTATTCAGCTCGCGAGGGTTACGCCGGTAGAGTTTGACGGTGAGCTCGCGAAGGTAGTTGAGCGTCTGTCGCTGATGGGTTTCCACCAGGATGTGGAGGTCGGACTTCATCACCGAATTGATGCTGAATGGCCGGGCCTCAATATTTCCTGTTTTGGTGCCGCACCCCGCCAATATGGAAGTCAGTCCAATCACGCACAACAGCCAAATAGCCGAGGTTGGTGACGATGGGCACTGAAACGGGCTTTTCATCACATCCATTCTACTCATAGCGCCCAGCCAAATGGACATCCAGCACAGTGAATCCGTGCGAAAATAGCCCGATTCAGCGCCTACACCTGGAGGCCTGACAACGCCCATATCAACCAATTCAATCGAACTCAATTCAGCCTGACCAGAACAGCCATTATGAACAACATTATCGAAGTGGAAGGCCTGGTCAAACGCTATGGTGACCTCACCGCCGTCAATGGCATCTCGTTCCAGATTCCGGCGGGGATATGTCTTGGACTACTTGGCCCCAACGGCGCCGGTAAAACCACCACCATCGAGCTCATTGAGGGGCTAATCAAACCCACCGCTGGAACCATCGCCTACAAAGGCGAGCCGATGGGTAAACGATTTCGACAGGAAGCGGGAATTCAGTTTCAGTCCACCGCGCTGCAGGATTTTCTTACCGTGCGCGAGACCCTGGAGCTGTTTCATCGACTCTACGAGCGCAATCTGCCGCTGGAAGAAATCATTGAGCTCTGCGACCTGCAGGAATTACTGGCCCGCGATAACCGCAAGCTCTCTGGCGGTCAGCGACAGCGTCTGCTGCTGGCGATCGCGCTGGTTAATGATCCGGAAATCCTGTTTCTCGACGAACCAACGACAGGTCTCGATCCCCAGGCGCGCCGAAATTTCTGGGACCTGATCACCCGCATTAAGTCACGTGACAAAACGATTCTACTCACCACCCACTACATGGAGGAAGCAGCGGTATTGTGTGACCGGTTACTGATCATGGACCATGGCAATATTATCGCCGAGGGCACCCCGGAAAACCTGCTGAACCACCATTTCCAGGACACCATTGTGGAACTGCCTGCTAACCAGTTACCGCAAAGAATGCCGACAGATTTACCTGCCATCACTCTGCCCCGGGGAGATCTGGTGGAGTTCTCCACCAGTGATACTGAAGCGCTAATCAAGGTATTGCTGGAACATGAAGTACCACTCAGCCAGCTAAGAATTCGCTCGCGCACACTGGAAGACCTGTTCCTGCAGCTCACGGGTGAGGAACTACGCGCATGATGCAGCGAATGCTGGCGCTGTTGCGGGCGCGGAATATGGAATTCCTGCACGACCGCTCTTCTCTGGGCTGGAATATCGCTTTTCCGTTGCTATTGGTGTTTGGGCTCGCAGCGATCTTTTCCGGTGGAGAGCGTCCTCTTTTCAAAGTGTCGATACTGCAACCAGAGAGCGCCAACGCGCAGACCAGTGACCATCCTTTTCTAAATGATCCCTATATCGATTTTGTCACTGTCGGCGATGAAGCCGAGGCGATTCAGTCGGTGCGCATGCATCGCACCGATCTACTATTTGATCCGCTACCGCCCCGCCGCTACTGGGTTAACCCTGAATCACAGAAAGGCCATTATCTGGAAACCGTACTGCTGGCCAACAGCCCCAGCGCGCCGGAAAGGGTTGCGGTGACAGGCGCGCCAATCCGCCTGATCGACTGGCTGATGCCGGGCATTCTCGGCATGAACATGATGTTCAGCTGCCTGTTTGGCGTCGGTTACGTCGTCGTTCGTTACCGCAAAAACGGTTTTTTGAAACGCCTTAACGCCACACCCGCCCAGGCGTTTGAATTTCTGCTTGCACAAATCCTGTCGCGGTTGTTGTTGATAATGGTGATGACTGTCGGCGTCTATGTCGGTGCCGACCTGTTCCTCGACTTCCGTATGCAGGGCAGTTATCTGCTATTGGCAATTACCGGTGGGCTTGGTGCCATGTCGCTGATCTCCATGGGCTTAATGGTAGCGGCGAGAGCCAATAGCGAAGAGCTGGCGGGAGGGCTACTCAATTTCATCACCTGGCCGATGATGGTGTTGTCAGAGCTCTGGTTTTCCATGGAGGGTAGTCCGCAGGCGATTATCGCCCTTTCCAAAGCACTACCAATGACCCATCTGATGCAGGCCAGTCGCGCGATTATGCTTGAAGGTGCAGGTGCCGCAGAGATCATGCCCAGCCTGATAGTGCTCGCGGCAATGAGCCTGCTGTTTCTGCTAATCGGTACCTGGTTATTCCGCTGGCGGGCTGATTAAGCAGTCGGCTAGTCGTCGCCACTACTCTCGGCAGTGTGGGTCAGCACTGGCACAGCCAGCTCTTCAGGCAGATCCGGCCCCAACAGGACCGCAATCCAGCGGCTCTGGTCGGAACTTTCCAGGGCAATTTTCACGATCATCGTCAGCGGTACCGAAAGCAGCATTCCCACCGGTCCCAGCAGCCAGCCCCAGAACACCAGCGAGATAAATACCACCAGCGTAGATAAGCCAAGTCCGCGCCCCATAAAACGCGGTTCAATCACGTTGCCCATGACGACATTCACCACCACATAACCCGCTGCGGTGGCAACCGCCGTACCACCACCCAGCTGGATGAAGGCGAGCATCACCGCTGGAACCGCCGCGATAATGGAGCCGATGTTGGGAACAAAGTTAAACAGCAGCGCGAGCAGCCCCCACAGCAGTGGATAGTCGACCCCCAGAAGCGCCAGCCAGGACGCCACCAACAGGCCAGTGCCGAGGCTGACCCAGGTTTTGATGGCCAGATATTGATTAACTGATTCAGTAAACCCCTCAAGCTTGTTCAGCACCCCGCTGTCCTGGGAAAGTGATATTTTGATCTTGTGTGGCAGCCCACTGACTTCAAACAGCATAAAGATCACCGTCATCAAAATCAGAAAGGTATTGGTGAGCGCCCCGCCAAGGCTGCTCAGGGTGTTTGAAACCATACCCATGGCTGCAGACGGATCAAACCGTTCGCGCAGCCCGGCGGCGGAGATATCCACACCAAACCGTTCTGCCAGCCGTTCCAGCGCCGCTATCTCACCGGAGAGCCGCTGCTGATATTCCGGTAATGAACGGGTAAAGTCAGTCACCGAACGACCAACGAAATTCCCCAGCAGGTAACCGGCCAGTAGCAAGACACCAATAATGATCGCTACCGCCAGCCCGGTGGGTACTTTGTGACGGGTCAGCCAGAATAGCGGTGGCGAGCAGATGATGGCAATAAAGGTCGCAAGCAGAAACGGTACCAGTAATTCAGCGGAAGCCTTCATACCAGCGACAGTAATCACCAGACTGGCAATCACCAGCAGCACATTGCCGGCGGGACTGGGGCTTTCGAACTGGGTCATTCTGGCTGGCTCCTCGAATCAACAGGTAAAAGCGACTGGTCAGTAAAAAACTACCCGCCATGCTTGCCAATAAGCGCAAATTTGATCACGTTATTGGTCACTGCGAAAATTTATCTTTACCTCCAACTTCAGTCTCAACTATCAAATCCATTACCCGTGACTCGCCCCTACCAGCAGGATGCCAGCGAAATAATGGTCGCCGCCGTTCGCGATGCGGAAAAACACCTGCGGGACTCCGACCCGGTGCTGGGTGCAGTAATGGATGATCTCGGACCCTGCCCGATCGCCAATTATGTGATGGAGCCATTCGACGCGCTGGTCTGGACCGTGATTGGTCAACAGATATCCAGCGCGGCGGCCGCCAGCATCTCTAACCGGCTGCGCGACAGAGTTGGTGGGCTGTTTACCGCCGAGGCGCTGCACCAAATCAGCGCAGAGGAGCTACGCGGCGTTGGCCTGTCTGGCAATAAAACCCGCACCATCCGGGAATTCAGCCAGCGAGTGGTCAACGATGAGATCAATCTGGAGCGGTTGCGGAAATTTCCCGACCACGAGGTGATGAAAACCCTCTGCAGCTGCTACGGAATCGGTCCGTGGACGGTGGAGATGGTGTTGATATTCGGCTTTGGCCGCCTCGATATTTTCTCAGGGGGCGACCTGGCACTGCGCAAAGCCATCGGCTTACTCCACGGTCACGATGTTCCACCCGCTGCCGCAGAATCGCGACAGATTGCTGAAAAGTGGGCACCCTACAGGACCGTTGCCAGCTGGTATCTCTGGCGCACGGTAGACCCGCTGGCGTAGCGCATTGCATCAGCTCGCAACCGGTCGCAGCGTAATTGCCTTTTCCGGGCAGACCTGTGCACAAAGATTGCAGCCGTGACAATCCGCCGCGCGCACGGCGTAAGCCTGTTTGCCACCGTGAACCCAGGTCTTGATCTTTCCAATCAGCGACTGCTGCGCCTTGTCTTCCGCCTTCAGTGGATGAATTTCAAACACGTTATAGGGACAGACGTCGATACAGTCACCCTTGGCCTCGCACCGGTTTCGATTAATGTCCGGATAAACCTTTCCCGCTTCGTCATTACATGAGTTCTCGCTCATTGCCCTCTCCTCAAATGGCTTTTCCAGGTTTCGCCAGGCACCCCTTTTTTGCCGGCCTATTTCGCAGCTTTTGCCCAGCTGTCACGCAGTGACACCGTTCGATTAAACACCAGTGCCTGTGGTGTGCTGTCGCGACTGTCCTGGCAAAAATAACCCAAACGCTCAAATTGCACCTGCTGACTGGCCTTGGCATGCGCCAGCGAGGGCTCCAGTTTGGCATTGGTTTTTATCGCCAATGAGTCGGGGTTCAACACGGCAATAAAATCATCCGCCGCCGCCGGGTTTGGGTCCATGAACAGCCGGTCATATAGCCGTACTTCGGCATCCACGGCGTGTGCTGCCGAGACCCAGTGAATGGTTCCCTTTACTTTACGACCATCGGGTGCATTGCCACCCCGGGTTGCCGGGTCGTAGGTGCAACGCAGCTCCACCACTTCACCGTCTGCGTTTTTGATTACCTCGTTACAGGTGATGAAATAGGCGTATCGCAGCCGCACCTCGCGCCCCGGAGAGAGGCGGAAGAACTTCTTCGGTGGCTCTTCCATGAAATCGTCGCGCTCGACATAGATCTCTCGACTAAAGGGTAGATCACGGCTACCCAATTCCGGGATCTGTGGATGATTCTGTGCCGTAAGCTGCTCCGTCTCTCCTTCTGGATAGTTGGTAATGAGCACCTTGAGCGGGTCAATCACACCAAGCACTCGCGGTGCAGCAGCCAGATCTTCGCGGATACAGTTCTCCAGCACACCCATTTCAACAATATTATCTTTACGGGTAACACCGATACGTTGGCAAAAATCGCGTATTGAGGCCGGCGTGTAGCCACGACGACGCAAGCCAGAAATGGTTGGCATGCGCGGGTCATCCCAGCCAGTTACTTTCTGCTCATTCACCAGCGTCTGCAGTTTGCGTTTGCTCATCACCGTGTAGTCGAGATTCAACCTGGAGAACTCAATCTGCTGCGGATGTACGTCGGTTTCCAGGGTATCCAGCACCCAGTCGTAGAGCGCCCGATGGTCTTCAAACTCCAGCGTACATAGCGAATGGGTAATCCCCTCGAAGGCATCTGACAGGCAGTGGGAAAAGTCATACATCGGGTAGATGCACCACTCACCGCCGGTCTGCTGATGATGGGCATGTTTGATCCGATAGAGCGCTGGGTCGCGCATATTGATATTGGGCGAAGCCATGTCAATCTTGGCCCGCAGCAGCCGCGCACCATCCTCAAACTCCCCGGCACGCATCCGTCGAAACAGATCGAGATTCTCTTCAACACTGCGATCACGCCAGGGGCTGTTACGACCCGCCTCAGTAAGGGTGCCGCGGTATTCGCGCATCTCCTCGGCATTCAGATCACAGACATAAGCCTTGCCCAGTTCAATTAGCCGTTCAGCACATTGGTAGAGCTGTTCAAAATAGTCGGAAGAATGGAACAGCTTGTCCTGCCAGTCAAAGCCCAGCCACTTCACATCGGTCTTGATCGCCTCGACGAACTCAACGTCCTCTTTCACCGGATTGGTGTCGTCAAAACGCAGGTGGCAGGCCGCATTCGGGTAATCCTCGGCAATGCCGAAGTTGAGACAGATCGACTTGGCGTGGCCAATATGGAGATAGCCGTTGGGTTCTGGCGGAAAGCGGGTCACCACCTGGCTGTGCTTACCGGATTCCAGATCGGCGTCGATGATCTGGCGAATAAAATTGGTCACTGGGGTGGGGTTCTGGTTCATAGATTCTGTCAATTCCAATAATTTCGAGTGGCGCCCTGTTGGCCGGGAGCCTGGGTGCCGGTGAACATGCCGTTTCCAGACCCTTAACCGACCATTCAGGACTGGCAACCGCAACCGTCTGTCTCAAACCCTATTCTATCCGGCTCCCACAGAATTGCGCCCTTGGCCTTGAGATTGACCTGTATCAACACGGCAATCGTCACAATTCTCAGAATGGTTTTCCTGTCGAACCTTCAAAGCATTATCCACACCAAAGCACAGGGATTGGGACTATGAGCACCTTCATGCTGGAAAAAGCACTTTGGGACCTTGGCGATGACCCGCACAAACTGGAAGCCTATAAAAAAGACCCGGCAGGGTTTCTCGGCCACTATGTACTTACCGACCGTGAACGCAACCAGGTCATCAATCTCGATGTTTCAGAAATGGCCGAGGATGGAGTCAGCACCCTGCTGACACTGATGGTCTACATCATGATGCGCGGCACTGAAAGCTTTCCCGACTATCTGCGTGACATGGGCCAAGCGATCCCGGCCTGACCCAAACAGCCTGACCCAGACAGCAGCCCAAAACACACCCAGCCAGACACCCGGAGCAACCGCCATGGCAAAAATCGTTGGTGCATTTTGCATGCCGCACGACCCCTATCTCACCGTCAACCCGCCCAACACCAACCAGGAACAGCTCAATAACGTCCTGAGCGCATTCGACCGGGTGGCCAAACGGGTAGCGGAGCTGAAAGCGGATACCGTCATCACCATCGGTTCGGATCACTACTGCATGTTCGGCCCGCAACTGATTCCCGCTTATGCCATCGGTATTGGAGACCTGACCGGTCCGATGGAACCGTGGATGGGGGTTCCCGAGCAGGTGGTTAACGACAACCGCGAAATGGCCCAGCATATTCTCCATTACGGCGCCGCTCATGGGTTCGACTGGGCCGCATCAAAAACCATGTGCCTCGACCACGGCACGATTCTGCCCATTCACCTGGCAGTGACGCCAGCGGGCAGCCATATCAAGAACATTCCCATCTATATCTCTTCCACCCTGGAGCCGTTCATCTCGATGCAGAGGAGCCATGAGCTGGGCAAAATGATCGGCGATGCGGTCCGCGACTGGCCAGCAGACGAACGGGTGGTGATCTTCGGAACCGGTGGCATCAGCCACTGGGTCGGCACAAAAGAGATGGGCAAGGTTAACCCGGAGTTCGACCACTGGATTCTCGATCTCACCGAAAAGGGCGACCTGGATACGTTAATGACTATTCAGGACAGTTACTTCCTTGAACACGGCGGTAACGGGTCTCTGGAAGTGAAAAACTGGGTTTGCGCCATGTCTGCTCTGGGAGGTTTCACCGGTGAGACTTTCTGTTACGAGCCGATGCCAGAACTGATTACCGGCCTGGGTGTCGCGGAGCTGTTTGTGTAGACCCCCAGAACCAGAACCAGAGCCAGAGCCAGAACCAGAGCCGCACCCCTGGTCAACCAGCCTTGGTGGAACAATTCATGGCGGCTTTTTTTCTGCACCCATCGGCGGCTGTCGGGTCGTCATTGGCATTCAAAAGCGGCCTATCTGAACTGGTCATTTTGTCGCCCTGCCTGTCAAGCGCGGGTTGCCAAGCCCGGGAAATTATTGTCTGCTAGCCACTGCGTAAAAACTCGCACCAACAACCAACCCAGGGGAGCAGGAGAGCATGGATCAATATTTCGACGGCAAAGTGGCCCTCATCACTGGTGGCGGTTCCGGCATTGGCCGAGCCACAGCACTGAAATTTGCGGCCTTTGGGGCAAAGGTGGTGGCAGCCGACATTAACGGTGATAGCGCCCAGGCCACCGCAAATACCATCGCTGAAAATGGCGGTACCGCAATCGCAACCACCGTCGACGTCAGCAGCGGAGCGGCGGTTAAAGAAATGGTGGAATTCGCTGTCAGCCAATATGGACGGCTCGATTATGCTTTCAATAACGCCGGTATAGAAGGCGAAGGTGGTAGCGTCGTTGACTGTAGCGAGGAAAACTGGGCTCGCACCATCGCCATCGACCTGACTGGCGTATTTCTCTGCATGAAGCATGAAATCCCGGCCATGCTCGAAAACGGCGGTGGCGCTATCGTCAATACCGCTTCAGTGGCAGGTCTTGCCGGCACCCCGGGTCTACCCGCTTATGGTGCGGCCAAACATGGTGTGGTTGGTATTACCAAAGGGACTGCCAAAGAATTTGCCAGTCGCGGTGTTCGCGTCAATGCCGTCTGTCCCGGGGTGATCGAAACGCCGATGGTTGATCGCCTCGCCAGCGACATGGCCAGCACCCAGGAAGCTTTCAAACAGATCCACCCGATCGGCCGACTTGGCAAGCCGGAAGAGGTCGCCGAAGCAGTTGCCTGGCTCTGCTCCCCCAGCTCCAGTTTTGTCACCGGGGTCGCGCTGGCTACCGACGGTGGATTACTAAGCTCATGGATATAGCACCTTGATGCTATAAAAACAGGGGCAAACCATCTGAAAAAGGGGGCTATCGCAGGTCAAATCCTGCATAACCCTCATCGACGACCTGGTTGCATTTTTCAACATAGGATGGAAAGCCAATATAAGGCATGAACACCCTCGGCTTCCCAGGGATATTGGCGCCGAGATACCAGGAATTACAGCTGGGAAACAGGGTTTGGTCAGCCAGCTGGTTGACCTCGCCCACCCAGGCCTCTTCGGCCTCTAGGGTTGCTTCGATGCTCTGCTGTTTAGTTTGCTCCAGATACCCAATACAGCCTGCTATCCACTCAACGTTCTGTTCGATGGATGGCAGCATGTTGGTCAACACCGACGGACTACCCGGCCCGGTAATCATGAATAGATTGGGAAACCCGGCGCTGCCGATGCCAAGATAGGTTTTCGGTCCTTCTGACCATTTCTGTTTGAGAGTGAGTCCCTGTCTACCGCGGATATCGATTTTATTCAGCGCACCAGTCATCGCATCGAAGCCGGTGGCATAAACAATCGCATCAACTTCGATCACCTGCCTGCTGGTCAAAACACCTTGTTCCAGAATGGACTGAATCGGCTCTTCGATCAGGTCGACGAGGATCACGTTGTCCCGATTAAATGTCTCATAGTACCCGGTGTCGGCGCAGAGCCGCTTACAGCCTAGCACCTGCATTGGTGAGAGCATCTCCGCGACTCGCGGGTTATCAACAATGTCACGGATCTTGCCACGTACAAATTCAGCTGCGGTGTCGTTGGCATCACCACTGAACAGCAGATCACCAAAGGCGCCGAGAAACCCAAGACCGCCTTTCTGCCAATGCTCTTCGTAGCGCTGTGCTCTTTCCTCACTGCCGGCCTGCAGTGCCGAATCGATATTCATGTCGTAGGCGATACCAAAGGGCGACTGCGCCGCCCTGGAACGCAACCCGGCATAGTCCGCCTTGATTTGCGCCTGTGTTTCCCTGCTTAAAGGTTTGTTGTGGGCGGGAATGGAATAGTTGGGGGTGCGCTGCAGCACGAAGAGCAGCTCGGCCTGTTTGGCAATTTCAGGTATCGCCTGGATGGCGGATGACCCGGTACCGATCACGGCGACATCCTTGCCGCTGAAATCGACCCCGTCATGAGGCCACTCCCCGGTGTGGTAAGTCTGGCCGGCAAAACTGCTTTGACCAGCAATATCGGGGCGATTCGAGGAGGAAAGACAGCCAGTCGCCATGATCAGAAAACGGGCGTGATGCTGCTCAGCTCTACCCGTCGATTCATCATGCGCGCTCCGGGTGGTCACTTGCCAGCTAGCACTCTTCTCATTAAAAGCGGCGCCTGCAACGGATGTATGGAACTGAATATCACCACGCAGGTGATAGCGGTCGGCGACGTGATTAGCATAGGCAAGTATCTCTGGCTGTGCGGCATAGCGCTCTGTCCAGTCCCACTCCTGCTGCAGTTCTGGGTCAAACTGGTAGGAATACTCCATACTTTCGACATCGCAGCGGGCACCGGGGTAACGGTTCCAGTACCAGGTCCCGCCAACACCGTCGCCACGCTCGAATACCCTTGCCCTGAGTCCCTGCTGGCGCAATCGATGAAGCATATAGAGGCCGGCAAACCCGGCGCCGACAATGATCGCATCATAGTCCATGACTACCTCTCTCCCTGGTTAACCGTAGGGTCCCGGATACTGAATAAAGTTCGTTCAGCGGTGTGGATCGAACTAGCTTAACGTAGCGAACCTGCAGGTGTCGCGTTAACCCTGTTTCATAACGAGCAGGCGTCCTGATCAGATCCGGGTTAGGCCGCAGACAGAGTGAGGGGTAAAATAGGCGGCTCTAACACAAGCGCCGGGGTTTTAAAGAGCTGCGGCGAACGCTAAACCGGCGGGTTCACCGGCACAAGCTGCTGAACGTGACCGGACCAACGGGAAAATGGGGTAACAGGTGAGCAAATCGGCAGATCTTAATCAGTGGAAAGTGGCGGCGGAAAAATCCCTGCGCGGTAAACGGTCGCTGGACGATCTGAACTGGAATACACCGGAAGGCATTACCGTAAAACCTCTCTATACGAAAGCCGATCTCGACGGGCTCGAGCAGACCGATACCCTGCCCGGTTTTGCGCCCTTTGTGCGTGGACCGCAGCCGACCATGTACGCAGGCCGTCCGTGGACCATCCGCCAGTACGCCGGCTTTTCAACCGCCGAAGAGTCAAACGCCTTTTATCGAAAATCTTTAGCGGCCGGTGGTCAGGGAGTGTCGGTAGCATTTGACCTGGCTACTCACCGCGGCTACGACTCGGACCACCCACGGGTCGTCGGCGATGTAGGTAAAGCCGGGGTCGCCATCGACTCGGTGGAAGATATGAAGGTTCTCTTCGACGGTATTCCACTGGACCAGGTGTCGGTATCGATGACCATGAACGGTGCGGTCTTACCGGTACTGGCGGGCTACATTGTCGCCGCCGAGGAACAGGGGGTAAGCCAGGAGCAGCTGGCCGGTACCATTCAGAACGATATTCTTAAGGAGTTCATGGTCCGCAATACCTACATCTACCCGCCAGAACCCTCGATCCGCATTATCCGCGACATCATGGCCTACACTGCGGATCATATGCCGCGCTTCAATTCTATCTCTATCTCCGGCTACCACCTGCAGGAAGCGGGTGCCAATCAGGCGCTGGAACTTGCGTTTACGCTGGCCGATGGCAAGGAGTATGTAAAAACCGCGCTCGCCGCGGGCATGGATGTGGACAGCTTTGCACCGCGCCTCTCCTTCTTCTTTGCCATTGGCATGAATTTCTACCTTGAAGTGGCCAAGCTGCGTGCGGCCCGTTTGTTATGGCACCGCATCATGAACGAATTTGAACCACAAAACCCCAAGTCGATGATGCTGCGCACCCACTGCCAGACCTCTGGCTGGTCATTGACCGAACAGGACCCCTACAACAATGTGATTCGGACCACCATCGAAGCGATGGCTGCCGTATTTGGTGGTACCCAGAGCCTGCACACCAATGCCCTCGACGAGGCGATTGCTCTGCCGACCGAGTTTTCTGCCCGTATCGCCCGCAACACCCAGCTGGTAATCCAGGAAGAGAGCCACATTACCAATGTTATTGATCCATGGGCCGGCTCCTACATGATGGAAAAACTGACCCAGGAGATGGCCGACAAAGCATGGGAGATCATTGAGGAGATTGATCAGCTCGGCGGCATGACTAAAGCCATCGACAGCGGTATGCCAAAATTGCGTATCGAAGAGTGCGCAGCGGAAAAACAGGCTCGCATCGACCGCGGCGAAGATGTGATTGTCGGCGTCAACAAGTACCGGCTGGATGAAGAAGAAGAGATCGACATCCTCGACATCGACAACACCAGGGTACGTGAAGCGCAGGTAGCCCGGCTGGCGCAAATTCGCGCCGAGCGCGATAACGCCAGAGTCACGGCAACCCTCGAAGCGCTGACCGAAGCGGCGAAGAGTGACCATGACAATTTGCTTGCGCTTGCCATTGAAGCGACCCGCGCCCGCGCTACAGTAGGTGAAATCAGTGATGCGCTTGAGGCCGAGTTCGGTCGCTACCAGGCCACCACCCGTTCGGTTTCCGGGGTCTACGGAAAAGCCTATGAAGGTGATGACAACTGGCAGGCGTTACAGCAGGACATCGAGAATTTTGCTGCCGAACAGGGGCGCCGACCGCGAATCATGGTCGCCAAACTTGGGCAGGATGGCCATGACCGCGGCGCCAAGGTAATCGCCACCGCGTTTGCTGATATCGGCTTTGATGTCGATATTGGCCCACTATTCCAAACTCCGGAAGAAGCTGCCCGCCAGGCGATTGAGAATGATGTCCATGTGATTGGTATTTCCAGCCTGGCAGCCGGCCACAAAACCCTGGTGCCAGCAATTATCAGGGCACTGGCTGAGCAGGGCGCCGAAGATATTATTGTGATTGCCGGGGGAGTCATTCCAGCGCAGGACTACGACGAGCTTAGAGCTGCCGGTGTGAAGGGTATTTTTGGTCCCGGAACGGTAATACCCGATGCGGCCCGAGAAGTGTTAAAAGCGATTCGCGACGCCCAGGCAGCGGTGGCCTGACACCAGTGAATTCTGGCGTAATGGTCGAGCAACCTCTGTTTGATGGGCGCCTACGCAAGCAGCTTGAAGCACTGCAGGCAGGTGATCGCCGCGCGCTGGCAAAAACCATTACGCTGGTGGAATCGACTCGTGCTGACCACCGGCAACTCGCCAACCAGGTGGTACAGCGCTTGCTGCCGGCAACCGGTAAAGCAATTCGCCTGGGCATCAGCGGCGTTCCGGGTGTCGGCAAATCAACCTTTATCGAAGCGCTGGGGCTACACCTGATTGAGCAGAATCACCGGCTTGCAGTACTGGCGGTTGATCCCAGCAGTCAACGCAGTGGCGGCTCCATCATGGGGGACAAAACCCGTATGGAACTTCTAAGCCAGAGGCCCGAAGCCTATATCCGCCCCTCGCCCACTGGCGGTGCGCTAGGCGGTGTGGCAGCGCAAACCCGTGAAGTGATGCTGCTCTGCGAAGCGGCTGGCTACGATGTGATTATTGTCGAGACCGTCGGCGTCGGCCAGTCGGAAACCATGGTCGCTGGTATGGTCGACTGCTTTGCCCTGCTGCAACTACCCAACGCCGGTGACGACTTGCAGGCGATAAAAAAAGGCATTATGGAAATCGCCGACCTGATCGCCATCAACAAAGCAGAAATCGACCCGATAGCCACCAACCTGGCGGTGGCACAGTTCAAGAGCGCCCTGCACCTGCTGCATCCCTCTGCACCCGGATGGACCACCCCGGTTGTTCCCTGCTCTGCGCTGCGCAAACAGGGCGTGGAAGAGTTCTGGAGTCAGGTCATCGCTTTCGAGCAGCACCTGAACAGCAGCGGCGAACTGGTTCACCGACGTCAACGCCAGGCTGTCGATTGGTTCTGGTCCATTGTCAACGCAGGATTGCGGGCACTGCTGGAACAGGATGATAGGCGCCGCACTGCACTGGCAACCGCGCTACAGCAGGTAGAAAAGGGGCTTGTCAGTCCGGGCGCAGCTGCGCACGACCTGTTGATGCTACTCAGCCACGGCAAGCCAAACGACTGCAGCTAGCTGCGGTTTTTTTCACAGACAGACCGAACTCATCATGGCCTTCGGCAGCTCCTATCCCCAACGTATTGTCTGCCTGACCGAAGAGACCACCGAAGC